>JAYTMU010000106.1:0-31297 GCA_043728195.1 Bdellovibrionales bacterium | reverse complement strand
TTAAAAACACTTTCAAAGAGTGACAAATTTTTAATTTATTGCAATGACCACAGAGTCAAAAGCTACGCTAACTCCGAACTAGCTCTACCTAGGCACGCTTTCACAACAGCATCAAAAATCTTTTTGCTGGCGCCCGAGTTCATCTTTTCTTTGTGTGTGATGCACGAAATCTCGGCCTTACGATAAATACCGCTGACTTGTTTCAGCGTGGTGTACTTTTCTGCAACAGATCGTGGAAGTAGTGCAACAAAATCTCCGGTCGCACAGGTCTGCGCCATAATTTCATAATCTTTAATGATTACCTTTTTCATTGACCCATATTTTTTTAAAATCGGAGCCGACAACTGCATTTCAGGATTAAATAATAATTTTTTTGGGATGTCTGTCGTGTTTTTCTGATAAGCCGCTAAATAATCTACCCCAATTTTTTTTTGGACAATCTCTGGATGCTTTACATCTGTGATAACAATGCCAAGATCAATTTCTTGATCATTTACTTTTCGAACCACTTGCGCCGAATTTAAAGTATGCGCTTCAATTTCAACTTGCGGAAAAAGCTGCGAAAGTTGAATAACAACCGCAGGAAAATATTTTTGACCAAAGGACGGGTGAAAACCAATTTTAATAAGTCCTGCTGGGGTTTCAGATCCGTGCACAATCTTTTTGAAATTTTCTTCCCAGGCATTTTTGGTATTCTTCACGGCAACTGCGAACTGATTGCCCGCAGCGGTGATTACAATACCATTATTTTTCCGTTGAAATAATTTTTGACCAAGGTCCGATTCAAGGCGTTGCAGTGCTTTTGACAAACCTGACTGCTGAATACCTAGCACCTCAGCGGCCTTCGAAATATTTAATTGCTCAGATAGGCAAAGAAAATACAAAATTTCTTTTTGTAGTATGTCCATGTATTGGAATGTATCAAAGCGGTAGGCTTTCGTCATAGTCACACAAGGAATAACAGATATTCCATAAAATTTCTATAAATTTTTACTCGTTACTCTAGAACAATAACACCAGCTTTGTTTTTACTGATAATACCGGATAATACATAGCCAATCTGCAGGGCACACTCTTGCACAGTTTTCATCCCGACTTCAATGCCTTGATTCACAGCCGCTATTTCTAGCGGACAAATCAGACTAGCGTTATACTGTCGAACTTCATTTACTTGGACTAGGCACGATGTCTGACTAACTTTATTAATTGCACTTACCTTTGCAATTATTTGTGCTTCCTGCTGACAGGTTGTTAATTCTGTATCAATATATTCGGATTTAGCAAGGGCTGTAAGTGAAAAACAAAGTGCAAACAGCGTGATGACAGATTTCATAAAATTCCTTTCAGCGAATTTACACTTATATAGATGATCGCCTTGGTTTTTGATAACTAATTAATGGTCTTGACCGTATAAGAATAATTTTTTGATTTTTTTCTAATTAAGGCCATTTAAACAAGGTGCTGATCCAATTTGAGGCAGTTTTATAATTAAATTAAATCATTTCGATTGAATTTTATGATCAGATTATGATCAGGGCCGTCCGATAAGTTAAGGTGGATTTTTTAAACACCTTTTCATCCATTTTTGCGTACATTGCGGGGACGTCCTTGACCCTTTGGACTTTTATCTACATCTACGAGCTTATTGTATTAAGTGGAAAGATGAAAGACATTCGCCATGTTGAATCGAAAATTTCTGTCACCAAGTTAAAGCTAAAATCAAAAATCACAAATCGCCTAAATAAAATTTCGACATCTCATCAAATTGCAGTGGATGCAAAAAAAGATATAGTAAATATTTATCAACAGTTGGCTATGCTTAGCTTTGACCAGTTAACAGATTATCAGGAATTGTTTAATTATCTGCGCTCGGCGACGACGCTTTACGATCTAACCCCTGTCGGAGAACTTGAAATTATCAATCAAAAGTCAGCCAATAGCGAAGTTGAAGCCAAAGAGATTCTAACTCTAGATAATAATTTTAAAAATTCATTTTTCTGGAGGAAACTTTATAAGTATGAAACGAAAATTCTACGTTTGGCTTACAACATTGTAACTTTAAACTTAGAGCTTAGAAAAAAAGTTGATAGTTACAATGATGTATCTGGCAAACGCAGAAAAACGCTCCCCGTGCCAGCGATAATCGAAATAGAGCATTTTGAGCTGCTTTGGCAAATCATTAGTGAGGAAGATAAGGCTGAACTTGCTGCAAAAGCTGCGACTATTTCTGTTGATGTGCCGCCCGACGTGACCTTTGAGAAAGCTGCCTAACGTAATCTGCGCAACTGCCTTGACAAGTCCCAACAGCTGAAGTGTGCTTCAAGCATGAAAAAACTACTTTTTATTTTTGGCTTTTTGGGGTTCTTACAAATCAGTTCTGCAGACATATTCACCGGTGCCTGGACTGGCAATGGGACGATGACTGTGCAAAATGGGTCGCAGCCGCTTGCCATAAAAATTGATGTAACTATCCAGCAGCTTTCAGACAAATTGATCATTCTTGACTGCGCAAGCGACGCAGTTAATGTTCGCTGTTACGATAGTCATTATGAAATCCGTAATGGCGATCAGATTTTTGAACAGGATAGAAAAATAGGCGACATCTTCCCCGGGCGCATTACAATTTATAATGGACACCAACAAGCTGCTGAACAAATGTTATTTAAATTTATTACACCAACCGAGCTTCACTATCGTTATTCGTATTTAAATTTTGATGGTCAAATGGAAACAAGGTTCGTTATACTAAAACCCAAATGACTCGCATTTTTAAATTAGTACCAATGCCAAGCATTGGTACTACGGTAGCCGGTCAAAAAATGCAGCTAGGTGGACTTAGTTCATTACGATTTACGAAGTCTGCAGGTAACGTGTTATACTTTACGGCCATGACCGATCGTGGACCAAATGCAGATGAAGTTTTGATGGGTGTAATTGATTGCAGGCCATTTCTATTACCTAACTACGCACCCATGCTACTTAATTTTTCAATCGACAAATCGACAGGTCATTTTCAACTTTTATCGCACAAGCCTTTTACAGATTTTAATGGCAATCTTATTTTAGGTTTGCCGCCAAAGGGTAAATGCGGAAGTTTAGAAAATGAAATTGCGGTAGATATATTTGGTGAAAAGTTAGCAGCTGATCCAATTGGAATGGATTCGGAAGGGTTTTGCATTTTTCAAAATACGTATTTAGTTGCCGACGAATATGGACCCAGTCTTATGCAGTTTGATAAAAATCAGCAATTGATAAATAAGTGGAGTGCCGGATCTGGTTTACCGAGTGATTTAGTAAAGCGAAAAAAAAACCGTGGTTTTGAAGCCTTAGCAAGTGATGGAACGTACGCCTTTGTCATGATGCAAAGTCCATTGGGTGAGGGCACTAGGTTTGACGAAAATCACGCGCGGCTGATAAAATTTGATCCCAGTTGCGGCAAGACTGTGAAGCAATTCTACTATCCGCTAACGCTTTCACGTGCAGATAAAATTGGGGATTTAGTTTGGCTGAATGACAGCGAATTTTACGTGATCGAGCAAAACGCAAAGCTAGGAAAAAAAGGTGTCAGAGAAATTTATCATATTGATTTAGCTCAGGCCGGCAGAGATGGCATTCTTCAAAAACGATTTATTAAAGATCTTAATCTTGAGTCCCTTGAATTTATGGAAAAGATCGAGGGAATTTGCAAAGTGGATTTAAGCACGATTGCCGTGATCATGGATAACGATTACGGGGTCGAAGGATCAATTGATTTTAAGACGGGACTTGCAGTGTTAAAAACGGATCCAACGACTTATTTAGCACTGATCAGCATTTAGAATTCTTAATTTCTTTAACGACAGTTGCATAAGTTCATTTATGCTTCCATCCTGAGTCATTAACCAGGAGCTAAACTTTGATATTGCCTAAAACTAGGAATTCTAAAACGCGGGTACTTTTGATATCAGGCTCGAATCGTCGGCAATACAACTGTCCAGGGGTGGATTCCAAATCCAGAAGCTTGATGCTGCGTATGAAAGCTCAGCTGCCACAGGATTGGGAAATTGATATTGAAGATTTAGGAAATGTTTTTGCTCGGTCACAAATTCAAAGTTGCAATTCATGTGTCTCGACCTCGATGGCGTTGTGTGTGTGGCCATGCAATTGCTATGAGAAAAAAAGTTCTAAAGAACCTGACCTGATGTGGGATTTAGATTTGTATTCACGACTTGATTTAGCCGACGCCTGGACGATCATAGGACCTGTTAACTGGTACGGTCCAAGTACGACATTAAAAAAAATGTTTGATCGCCTAGTTTGCATGAGTGGTGGAAACCCGCGTGAAGATCTTATTGAGCATAAGGACCCCGAGCTTGCGATGAAATTAGAGAATACGCTGGAATGGGAAAATTTAAGTCAAAACCACCTTGAGGGTCGAACGGCTGCATTTTTCTGTCACGGTGATGGTGGCGGCGATGAATTAGATGAATCGGGTCGTCCTAAAAAATTAAGAGCCAAAGGTTATTTTAGTTCGGACCAGGAGCCATTTCAAAATATGCGTGATGCGTATGCGCCACTGATATGGCAATGCCGTTATTCAGGAATTGAGGTTCCAGATTCGTTGTGGCACTACGGCCAGATCGGTAAAGGTGTAAATTACAGCGCAAACCAGGCCGAACATTTTCGTGAAAGCAAAGATTTTCTGCAGTCATTCGATCAATGGACCGAAAATTTTTCAACTTTTGTTAAAGCAAAAGGTAAGATCGCGCAAAATCCATATCCGGCAGCAGGCTATAAACCGCCCGGTCACCGCTGGGCCGATATCAAGTTGATGTATCGTGATTTTCAAATGCGGCTTGGGAAGCCGCGTAGGGGCTCATCCCCACAGCAGCAGCAGCAGCTAGGCTTAAATCAAGATGCAGTTTTAAACCCGCACAAATCTGAAGCTTTGCAAAAGCACAACACCTAAAACTGAATTGACTGCTGTGTGGGCGCTTCGTAAACTGACCGCATGAAAACAGAAACTTCCAGTTTAAAACAACGCATCAGGGATTTACAACACTTCGGCGAAGAAGGCGGAGTTGTTCCGGGTATCGAGTTCGCGGCGACGTCCACTTTTTTAAATCCGAAAGATATGGAAAAAACATTTTTAGGTGAAAAAGAAGGATGCTACCTTTACAGTCGGCATTCAAATCCAACGGTAAATATGTTCTCGGCAAAAATGGCTGCTTTAGAAAAAACGGAAGCAGCACTTGGGGTTGCGTCCGGCATGGCAGCTATCAGTTCCACGATCGAGCAGCTGATGCCAAGTGGTGGCGAAATTATTTCATCGCTCACGGTATATGGTGGCACTTATGCTTTATTTAAAAATATTTTTCCGAAGCAAGGAATTCATACAAAATTCGTTGATATCGAAGACATTGATGCGATCGAAAAAGCAATTACTCCGCAGACAAAAATTATTTATACTGAAAGCATCAGTAATCCACTTTTGAAGTTAAGCCCGCTTGCAAAGCTTGCTGTGATTGCAAAAAAATACAAGTTAAAGCTAATCGTTGATAATACATTTGCGCCGTGCTTGATCACTCCGGCCGAGCTTGGTGCCGATGTCGTTATTCATTCGTGCACAAAGTATATTTCAGGCTCGTCAGATATGATTGCAGGTGCTATTTGCGGGACGCGCGAATTTATTTCGCAGCTGATCGATGTAAATACGGGTGTGGTCATGTTAAAGGGTCCGGTCATGGATCCCCGCACTGCTCATGAGCTTTACATGCGGCTTGATCATTTACCTATTCGGATGAAAGCCCATTCTGATGCCGCATTATTTCTGGCTACAGCGCTTGAAAAAAATGAAGTGCCGGTGATTTATCCGGGTCTAAATTCACATGCTCAGGCTGCCGATTACAATAAAGCTATTCATCCTGATTTTGGTTTTGGTGGAATGATTGCCATCGAGATGGCGTCAGCAGAAAAGGCAATGCAGCTGGCACAAGCGTTACAAAATATTAAATTTGGCTTGTATGCCGTTTCACTAGGTTTTTCTAGAACATTAATGACGGTACCAGCAGTCACAACGTCTAGTGAAATTTCTGATGAAGATCAGATAAAAATGAAGCTAAACAAGGGGCTTCTACGTCTTAGCGTTGGCTACGTTGGACAAGACGAAATTATGCTGGACCGTTTTATGACAGCGTACAAGCAGCTGCGCTAAGCGGTTGCCTTCATCCTTGTTTATTCGTATTTCAAAATGAGACAACTTTTTTTTAAGCAATACTCATATCTGTGCTAGGTGTCGCCGATAGTACAGTAGCAGTAATGCTTCTGGAGGCTGTACATGTATCCATTAAACACACGATTCTTAATCGTTGATGACCATTTGTCGATGCGTAAAACCATTCGAGATATCTTAGCAGAGATGGGTTACCACAATTCGCTTGAAGCTGAAGACGGACAAAATGCATTTGATATTTTAAAGCTTCACGCAAATTCAAAAGATGCCATCGAATTTATAATTTCTGATTGGAACATGCCAATTATGACAGGGTTTGATTTGCTAAAAAAGTGCCGAGGCTCTATTCAATTTAAAGCGTTACCATTCATGTTGGTAACGGGTGAGCGCGAACAAGCACAGATCGTCGAGGCCGCAAAAGCTGGTGTTTCCGATTATGTCATCAAGCCATTTTCTGCAATGAAGATAAAAGATAAGATAGAAAAGATTTATGCAAAAAGCCCAACCGCTAACCGAAAAGTGGCATGAGAATGATAAATCAAATACGAATTTCGATAGTTAAAATGATACCGAACACAATAGTTAAGATACATGCTGGAGCCCAAAAATGAGCAATCTGACAACAAAATTTTTAATAGTGGATGATGTTTCAACCATGCGAAAAATTATAAAAAATATATTAGGCGATCTGGGTTATACCAATTTGGTAGAAGCTGTTGACGGCGTCAATGCACTTGAGATTTTAAATCAGAATTTAAAAACCGATGCGCCGGTGCAATTTATTATTTCAGACTGGAACTTGCCAAATATGATGGGCATAGATTTACTAAAGCAGTGCAAGAAAACACCAGAATTTAAAGCGCCACCTTTTGTCCTAGTTACTGCCGAAAGCGAGCAACATCAAATTTTAGAATCCGTTAAAGCGGGTATTTCAGATTATATCGTAAAGCCATTTTCATTTAATAAAATTAAAGAGAAGTTAGAAAAAGTTTATAAGAAGCGTCATCCATTCGGAAATGCTGGATAATGAAGATAGCAATGCAATATTAACCGGAGTGTTTTCATGTTTTGTAGTGACTCTAGAATTCTGATTGTTGATGACATGGCCACCATGCGACGACTTACAGTCTACCAGTTAGGTATTTTAGGATATCGTAATGTCGCGCAAGCAGCTGACGGACAGCAGGCGCTAGATATTATATTAAAAGGAATAAATGAAGATAATCCTGTGGGCTTAGTTATTTCAGACTGGAATATGCCCTTGATGTCGGGTATCGAGCTTCTTGAGATTGTTCGTAAAAGCCGGAACACTGCCGACTTGCCGTTTATGCTGGTCACGGCTGAAGATGAGCGAACTCAGGTCGTGCGCGCGCTTAAAAACCGGGTTAATGACTATTTAATTAAACCAATAGATAAAAATGTTCTAGAACAGAAGCTTCATTTTTTAGAAAAGCAGACGAAGTCTTTAAAAGCCGTTTAAGATCGTTTAAAGTCACATACCTTAGTAAAAATAAATAACGTCGCCGTCAAAATTTTTGTAACTTTCACCGTCTTTTGCTTTTACACCCAAGCGGCCTTGGAAACGCTGAATTTTTGTCATGTCTTCACTCATAGAAATTTTAATCGGTGAAATGATGCTGGCGATTAAAAAATTGTCTATGTTCATTTTAAACTGGTGGACTTTTTTTCCATTTTCCTCGTTTAATCCTAAGTAAGTCACTTTAAATTTTAACGTCTCCATACGGTCCCAAATTAAAAAGTCGATAACCGTGGTTTTATCTTTCTTTAGCTTTTCAAAATTTACTTTAAGCCAACGTTCAAAATTGGCCGGAGCAACAAGTACCTTCGGTTTTTTAATCTCTTTAATTTGTTCGGGCTTTCCTTCGACTTCGTACTTAATTCTTATTTTTTCATCAAATACATCAACCGTACCTTTTTCTTTGGTTTGCAGCTGTGTCACTTTGTATTCTAAAATTTCGGCCGTGGCTTCGTTGATTTTACCTGATTCTTTTAGCTGAGGTTTATCATCTAGTTTAAAAACGGATTCAATTTCAATATTCGACCCCACTTTTTTTTCAACCAATTCCAAAATATAAATTGGTTTTTCAGTTTTCTTATCAAGTTGAAAAACTTCAGCATATGTAGCCTGTGTTACAGAGGTAAACGAAAGAGCTGCAAACAAAGTTATAAATATTTTTTTCATTTGCAAAGTGTAACGTGATTCTTTTTAAGTTCAAGTCCCATTATGAGAAAACTGTATAGCCTAACAGACAGTGAAAAAGAGATCGTCATATTGCTGTCGTCAGCTGTATTGATTTCGTTTAAAAAAACCTTTCCTTGGCTTTTGGCTTGCACATCAGAGTGATAGGGCGGCTTCAATTTTTTGTTATTGGGGGATAAATGAGAAACAGTGTATCACTTCTGATCATAGTACTTAGTCTACTTGTTACTTTAAGTTTTCAGAACTGTGGACAGGGTCAGTTTACAAAATCACCAAATCAAATTGCAGATGGTCTTAGTCAAACCACTGATCAAATCGTTGTTGCCGAGCGTGAGCAAGTCATCGATCAAGGTAGCGGCTACAGTCAGATTGTATTTCATAAAACCTCTGAAAAATTTGACCGCACCGGTCCAACAGGGACAGTTTCAAAGATTAATTTAGCAAGTGGGGCGATGACCCAAGTTAAGACAGCAGACTATGGTTCAGCATCTGTTGCGGGCTCGGGGTTAACGTGCCGGATAGATGACACACGTTTACAACGGCTCAGCAGCTTGCTAGCAAGCTCGCGTATTTGTCGAAGCGCCACCGAGCTGCAAAATGACGTAGTGAGCTGCGCGGCGATTGCTATATCTGATTTACAGTTAATCAACCAAACTAGCGGCGACCAGATTGAGCTTCGAGCAAACGTTTGCAATTCGGGTGTGTTTTTATGTGAAGGTCTAGACCAACAGTTTCGTGATTTATTAGCCGACATCGCACAGAATCTTCCGGCGACGTGTCAGGCAACTGAAACCGCGGCTTTAGGGAACTAAGCCGCTATTTTGTTTATGGGCTTCGCTTCAAGATCAGGCATGACCAAGTTAGCAAACGTGGTAACGAAGTCTTTCCTGTTGATGGGCTTTTGAATAATTCCCTTTAATTTAAATGGTAAAAGAAATGGTTTAAATACCGATACATCAGCACCAGTAAACAGAAAAAAAATCAATATCTGCAGTTGCAGGATTTTTCTTTAAATACGATAAAAATTCAAGCCCGTCCATAGGACTCATCATAAGATCTGAAACAATAGCACAAACTTGCCCGCTGTTTGCCGGATTTATTAAAAAAATTTGCGCTACTTTGACCGAACCAAAGGTTCGAACCTGTAACGACGTTTTCGCAAGTAAGTCCGCAAAAATGTCACGTAAATCTACATTATCATCGACCATCAAAACAACGTTCCGCATTTGGCCTCCTAAATTGTTAACAGAATACCACACTGTTTTTCTTACGCAAAATCGTGCGTTTTAGTTTGAGAAAATCAGTTAAATTGCTATCAAATTAGCCCTACGTCTTGTTTCATTTTTTTAGGCATCTGTTAGGATAGGGACACACGTGTTTTAAGATTTAAAAAAGCCAGGGGATATGATGAAAAAGTTAATTAAGTGTGGGGCGGCAGTTGGCCTAAGCGTTGTGATGCTTGGAAGCCTATATGGGTGTATCAATGTGAATTACAAAAGTGACACGTCAGCGGTCACGCGTGAGCCACAGCAAGTAGTATCCGAAGACGTTTCTAAAAAGGCAGAAGCCACTTTTAAAAATCTTATGAATAAACCAAGTGACGATGAAAGATCACAAGCAGTTGCAGTTTTCCTGGATCGACAGCGTGATTTTTATTTCATCGCCCACGGAATGCTAAACGAGTTTGATGCAGAACTGGATCGATTGGTAGCACTGCAAAAACTAAGAATCTTAACTGCAGCAGATCTGGAAAAATTTGAACAGTTAAGTTTTCAAATGCGCATTGCCTGGGAATTTTTTGAACGTAATTTACATGAGATGCTAGATATATACGAATTGGCTTTGTATCAGGCAAATGATAAAACTGCCGAATATCACAATGCTAGCAGTTATGTTGTGGATAATGTTCGTGGCTGGCTTAAAGAAGGCGCATTAAAAGGCAACTCCTCTGCTATTATTTCGTTAGCGCAAAAACTAGATGACGTTAATCGTGAAGTGCGAGCCGCCATGCAAGCCGCAGGAAAAAAAGTTATTCTTATCCCCTCGTACAAAACTATCTATGCGGTCAGTGCCGAAGCGCTAAAAACCGCGCACGCACAAAGTTTAAAATTTTCGCAAGCAAGAAAACAAACGCTATTGGATTCATTCATTGGAAAAGAATGGCTTCAACACAAAAAACAGCGTGATCTTGAAATGGCACAAGAACTTAAAAACTGGAATGATACAGGCCGCAAGCCGCAAGCGATAGATACCTTGTATCCCGATGCAGGCGGACCAGGCCACGTAACTGGAAATCGCTTTCCGGAAAATACCTGGGCTATCACCTTAGATGATGGACCGCACCCTACCCACACCGAAGGCATGTACCAAGTTTTAAATAACGCAAAAATGTCAGGAACATTTTTTTGGCAAACTAAAAATTTAAAGCTTTATCCCAACATGAGTGCCCGGGCCAAATCATTTGGTTTCAACCGCGCTAACCATTCGTACACGCATGCCAATTTACCAAAGCAAAGTCAGGCTAGTTTAAATCACGAAATCAATGATGCCTTTGATGATTTTGAAAAAGTAGTGGGTGCGCAGCCGACATTGTTTCGGTGTCCCTACGGCGCTTGTGGATCGATGGGATCAAACATTCGCCAGATGATTGCCGCGCGAAATGCACTGCATATTGCATGGAATGTCGACACGCTAGATTGGCAAGATAAAAACCCGCAAAGTATTTTTGAACGCACCCGAAAGCAGATCGATATTCGAAAGCGCGGTATCATTTTACTGCATGATATCCATCCGCAGTCGGTGGTCGCATTAAAACTGATTACGGATTATTTACGACAGCAAGCGTATGCGGTAAAACCGCTTCCTGAAATTATCGGCGCTGTGCGCGAGAAGTCTTTTGGATCACCGTAAAATATTTTTAGCACTTGCTATAACATTCACTTTTTTATCCCTGCCTGCGCAGGCTGGCTGGAAGTTACAAGAGCTTGCGCGTGGTGCAAATGCGCTCTTGGTTGAAATGGATTTGCTACTAGCGCATAAAAAGACCGGCTGTAAATTAGATGCAGCTAGCGTAAGCCAACTATCGCAAAACTTACGCATGCTGGTCGATAGCCGTGCGACCGAACTGAAAGACAGTAAAGAGCAAATTGTGAGTTTACTAAAAACGTGCAAAAAAGATTGCACCTGCGATACTTACGAGTATGCACTTGAAAAAATAACTGAATCAGAAACGTTTTCGACAACCAATAAACTTTCAGCGGAACAGCGCCAAACGTGTGTTAAGAAGCTTCCGCCTTTTTGCCAATCAAGATTGTTTAAGGCAATCAAATAAAAAAAAGGCAAGATGTAAAAATCTTGCCTTTTTAGTTAGAAATAAGTGCTGACTAATAGTTAGTGAGCACGAATTTCAGATATCTTCTTAGAGTTATCAGGTTTTTGAGTCTCTGACGCTTCTAAGTAATCAGCGCGCATATTCAGATAGTCTTGGCCAATAACATATCGTGTATCGGCGTCTATCTCTTTACGCACTTGTTTTAACATTTCATCTTCTTCTTCTTCGATGTGATGTTCGACAAGTTCTGCTAATACTTTTACCTTTGCCATCCAAACGTCTTCATCTTCAGGCTCAGGAGTCAATTCTTCCATTAACTGTGCTGCTAGGGCGTGTTCGACGTCGCCTTCGAAGGCCTCTTCGCGTAATTCATTTTCATCTTTCATGCGCACGTATAAAGTTTCTTGCTCAGGCTCTGCGTGATTTTTTAACATCGGCATGAACTCTTCAAAGGTCGAACGCTTTTCAGCGAATTCAACTTTTGAATCTTTTAAGACCTCAAGTAATTCTTTGATTGGTTTGTGATCTTGAAGAATTAGGTCCACGATATCTGGCTTATTTTCGGATTTAGCCAATTTAGCTGTGGCTTTACCTTTAGCAGATCCAGCCGACTTAGTTTTAGCCATGGGCATTGTTGCTGATTTTGCTGCTGACTTAGCCGGTGCTTTTGCCATCGATTTGCTTGCGGATTTTTTTACTGTTTTTTTCTTCATTGTATTTCCCTTTCAAGTTGAACTGCGCTGACGACCAGCTGTTACATAGCAAAACAGGTACCCTTAAAGCAGCCATGTTTAAAGCCAAACAAGTAGAATTTCTGAGGTTTTTCGGGGTAAAAACTGACTATTGGGGCGTTTTAACCAGGTACGATTCAACTTTTTGCAGTGCTATAAGTGAATTTTTTAAGGCCTCTTCGCGCCAAAAACTATCGGTAGGGTAGAATAAATCTAAGAAAAGTGAATCAATATTTTTTGCTGAATCAGAATTTGCAGAAAAATGAAATTTTTGATTTTCTAAAATCATACGGCGTAGTGATTCGATCGAGCCCAATGTTTGCTGACTATTTAAAGTACCAAATTCAAACACCACGCCAAAAATCAAATTGCCAGGATCCGATTTTGATCCCAAATAACTCAGCATATCGCCAGTCACTTTATAAAACGATTTCTGATCGCCGTAGTCAATTCGACCAGGTGAAAAAATCGTGTTTAATAGCGGCGCCGTCGGCTGGGTTTTTGAATTTGCCAGAATATGAAGTTTATTTTTTTCACCATATCCAGTGTGCAGGTCGACGACAAAAACCTGAGCATACTTAGTAAAGATTTCGCTGTGCAGTTGATCTAGAATTGTTTTCTGGTAGGCGGGCTGTAGGCCCCCATAATAAATTCCTATAGGATGGCTGTACTGTCCAAGCAGTATGGACCGCCTAAGCATCTCGGTGGAATTTTGAAAGATAAGTTTTAAAGCCGAAAAGATAAATAGTGGTTTACTCAAAAAATTTAATTTTACCGACGTCGAAGGATTTAGAAACGAGTTTATTTCAGAATAGTTCGCATTTTTAGTTAAATACTGTTTTTCATCCGCTGAAAAATTTCGGTTCAGATCAATATTGTTTCTATCCGTTCGACGAAAATTTTTAAATCCATACGGGTTAAGTGCGTGGACAAATAGATAATCAGAGGGTGAATTAGCTTTTATATTTTTTAAAATATAAGACTGAACTGCAGAACCGGTGAAGCCTTCGATGCCATGCAGTCCTGAAATAATCACGATAAGAGTGGGGGCCTTTTTTGTGTGCTGAATCCAGGTCACATCGGTCACAAGGGATGCGTCACCAGGATCTGGAAATTGCATTTGATATATTGATTTGTCCTTTGACGTTTCAACTGCTGCGACCGAGCGCAAGTACTGACTGCGGGACTCGTCATACGTAGTTTGAAATAGCGAAACATCAGCATAGGCCGCCAACGGCAGTAAAAATAAGGTCAAGATCGCAACACGCATACCATGAGTGTAGCAAACGCATTATAAAAAGGCATATAAAAGACGTGACATTCGGGACTTAAATGAATATCTTCACAACACAATTACCTGTCGCGGGGTGGAGCAGCCCGGTAGCTCGTCGGGCTCATAACCCGAAGGTCGTAGGTTCAAATCCTGCCCCCGCAACCAATTCGAAATCGGTACGAACCGATGTCCTTGGCCTTAAGGCCCCAGAGCTACCCTCAGAACCTATACCAAAATTCAAGTTTCCATTCCCATTTTTCAAATGAATCACTTCTCGTTTTTTCCCATAAATCTCTACAATTGCTACGTTTTCCTTAACAACAATCCGCCTTATGTATTCCTTCAAAATCTCAGCCTGAACAGTTACTGGCTGCTTTTCAAAATCCTCTCTGAAAATTCTAAAAAACTGAAATGCCACCTTAATGTCGATCACGTTGCTCGTTCGACCATATTCGGCCTTTATGGCCTCCAATGAAGTTTCAACCCCCAAAAGCTGCTCTTTGACTGTTTTTGCCTTGTCCGACAATCCATTCCGTAAAGACTTATCTTCTGTTTCAGAAATCGTATCGTACAAATTATCCAATTTTTGTTCTAGCTTCCTGCGCTCTTGCTCTTTGGTCGCCATCAGCGATTTCAAATGATCGACCTTCGTTCGAGATTCTGAAGCGGATTGTTTTGCTAGCTCGGCAACCAAGTCTTGTTCTTGAGATAGCTCCTTTAATCTGCCGATAATGGCCTCGTCTAAAACGAAGGTTGGGATATTTTCAGTTTTGCATCGCTGAAAATGTCGATCCCCCTCGATAAGCATCTTTCTTTTATGTCCGTAGTAAAAATATTTGCTGGATCTGCCAGTACCAGATTTACCGACAAGCGCGGCTCCGCATTCCGCACATTCAATTAATCCTGTCAGACGATAATCAAGTGCTAGTAACGGTGGTACCGCACATCAGCGACGTCTTTGTAATTTCACCAGTTTCTCGATTTATTATATTGATGCCTTCGGCGTAATCGAAGAAACATTTTTCACCTGGCTTATGCACAAGCTTCATTGTCACTGTTGAATGTGTTGGGTATTTTTTATTATATTCACGCGAGAACGTAACTAATTTTGCCGTCGGCATGTTCTTTTGATAAAATATTAATTTGCACGCCACGACTGGCTTCTAGACGAACTTTTCCCCAATCAATTAATGTTGCCCAGTCAGCAGCGACAGCTCCTGGCCTGGCCACAGTTCCACGTTTTATGATTTGTGATACTGTTTTGCGATGTTTTTTTACGATCTTCGCAATGGCCCTTTCAGAACGGCCTTGTCTGAATAATTCTAAAATCTGCTCCTGCATCGCTATTGTTACCCTTATTGCCGGCATTTCCACCTCTGGAAACAACGGGACCACCGACCTTTAAATTTGTCGCTGACGCTTTCGGGTAAAGACCTCAAATCGAATATAAGTGGTACACTTTGATGAAATCAGGTGGCGCACTTACATGAAATTGACCGGGACATTTCGGATGAAATCGGTCAAAGAGTTCAAAAAAGCCAAATTATTCTCAAATTAAGTTACAACAATTTATTGTTAAAGGAATTTAGTTCCAACTCGATACACCAATCAATTTTAAAAAGATCTAAAGTAGATTGCTATAAGGACCGAAAGCTTATGGAACCAATTCATTAACGTTGTACGTTATCGGGGGATTTCATGGGCTCAAGCCACTTGTTACTAGGGATTTTTTTAGCACTAGGCTTGGTTGGATGTACTTCCAAGGACAACCCGGCAACTCCGCCTTCTGTGAATGTAGTTATTGATGGTGCAAGCCCAGATCGCTCGTTAATTGAAGCTAATAAAGAGATAATTCTTTTAAAAGAACGTTTAAATGCAGACTCCACATACAAACTCACAGCTAGTGACATTAGCCTTTTGAAGTCGGAAAATATCTTGGCTTCAGACTCAGATGTAAAGATGTGGGTAAAATAATATGAAAACCACATTGCTAGTTGCTTTAAGCACAATTTTATTTTCACTTAGTTCATTTGCAAAATTGAATCATAGTTATTTTGGTTCTGCACCAGATCGTGGAATCATTGTTACGGTCTCTGCAGATAAAGATAAATACAACAATAACGACATCGTAAAGTTTTCAGGGGTCATCAAACTAGTTGGTAAAAAGGATGATTCGAAAGACTCAAAAAAATCAACGTTACTTGAAGATTTTAAGAAATCAGGGCTTGAAATAGTAGGTACCTTTCCAAGTGATGCGGTCGAAATCACTAGCTCAATGTCTTTTACAAGTGTAAACGACAATGAAATTAAGTTTAGTTACATTTCAAATTCGGTCGTAGCCTCTGATTTGAATCTGTTTTCAGTTAGAATTTATAATAATAAGAAATCCAAAGAGCGCATATCAGAAGTCTTGAAGGTCATGTCAAAACTGGAGCTTCGTAAAGTATCAATCGATCGAATAACGGAAGATGTGAAATTTGGCAGATGGTCTGATGCCTCAAATGAACTGTTTTTAGTTCTAAAAGGCGGGTTGGACTCTGTACTTAAGAAAGCTGAAATTAATCTTCGCGCTGACGAGAACCTCTTAGCAGAGCGAAGATATGCATTACAGGTCGGAAGCCTTCCGTCAGCTCCGAACCTTAGTTCTACACTAATGAACAAGTACAAATTTGCGATCACCGCTAATCCCGGTTCAGTGTTTTCTGGTAGAAGCTCACAAGTTCAAACAACGATCAGCAATCTTCGAAAAGTCAGTGACGACTTCGAAGACGATATTGATGACGACGGCGAATTAAAAATAGTTCAGATTATCTTTAACGGTAAGATTGTTCACACAAGTGTACCGCTGCAAATACCAAATTCGAAATCGTATGTTTATTCATTTAATGCGGAAAAGCTGATATCTTCAAATCCAAATTTTATTTCAGCAGCATTATATAAGTCGAAGAATGGCGTAATTATCAAGAGAATAGGCTGGGTAACTTCGGATATAGCAGTGGTGAAAGACATTACGCCCCCAGTAATTGCGACAAATGCGAGCTACTAATAGTATTACAAATAATCCTTCAATTAATTTTAACGTGTCAGATGAATCCGAAGTAACAAGCGAAGTGTACACAAACGGCGTACTGGCTTTAACTACGAATGAGAATAACTTTTCAATTTTGCTGTTAGAAGGTATTAATAATATTGAGGTGAGAGCTAAGGATTTTTCTGGAAATGTTGCTGTGCCGCTTGTCTTGAGCAATGTTAAATTGGACACAGTCGTACCGATAATAAACAGTTACCATAAGGAATTGTACTTTTTGGAAACAGTCCCTGGAGTAATCACATTCGCGGTATATGTTAATGAGCCAACCAAGTTTTTAAAGAGTAATGGGATAGAAGCTCAAAAAATTTCTGAATATGAATATAAAGTCACAGAAAATATAAGTGTAGTTGGTAAATACAACTTAGCGCTAGTCACGCAAGATCTAGCGGGCAACTTAGGATCATTAAATGCAATTTTTGATGCTAAGGTTGATGATGTAGCACCTGTTGTCATATTAGCTCAACTGCCGCCGCTGACAAATGCTAGCCAAGTCTGGGTCAGCGCTTCAGTTGATGACGAAAGCTCAACTGAAACTACGTTGAAGGTAAATGGCATTGATGTAGCGAAAGTGTTTGAGAAGAGCTTTCAGTATTTGGTAACCTTGTCGGTAGAAGGATTAAATACAATACAGGTTCAATCTAGAGATGCGGCTGGTAATGTATCTACGTCCGTACATGCAGTGATAACTCGGGATTCGACTGGACCAGTAATTTCTGTAAACCCGGGAAGTGGAGAAGTAATTTCTGGAATGCGATTTACTATTCGAGGTGCCAGCAACGAACCGCTTTCTGAAATATCCGTCAATGGCAAGGCTTTGACCTTATCTAGCGATAAGACCTCTTTTTCCGGTGCATATGTTGCACTTTCGCAAGGCCAAAATATTCTAAACTATTCCGCAAAAGATGCGCTGGGAAATATCTCGACACTTTCAACATCGTTAACCGTTGATGATCCATTGTTAAATAGAAATCTAGTTAGCGTTTCGCCGGATGGAGACGGTGCCTACTATAAGATAGTGGGAAGGCCAAATGCTGTCCGAAGTCGAGCAAGTGTTTCAGCTGAAGTCTCTGTTTTTAGTTTTAATCGTGATTCAGTCATTGCTAATGAGGATGGATCTTTCTTGCTTAAGCTTCAAAAATTTTCATTAGCTGTACTGAAGGTAGAAGATATCGCACGCGGTGAAAAAGAAAGTATGGAACTTCAGTTCAAAAATTCCACATCACTTGCCGGCATTATCAAAGATGTAACTGGCAATCCGCTAGTAGGAGTCACTGTATCTTTCGAAAATTATGAAGATAAAGTAACAACGGATAGTAACGGCACATTTCGAATACTAAATTCGCCCAATGGCGATCAAAAGCTAGTTGTAGACGGTTCTACGGCTCTTGCTTCTTCAGCTGGTCCCGTGCGACAGTTCAACAAAACTGCCGTCAGTGTTTCACTACTATTTGGAAAAGAGCATACACTTCCGCGACCGGTATATTTAACCCCCATTACTTTGGATGGCAGTGAAACGTTAGTTTCAGCCGGGTTAGCCGTTACAGTCCTCGATCACTTAAACGCACCTGGCGTTGAGCTAAAGATACCAGCAGGTGCAGCCGTCTTTCCTAGTGGTTCTGGAAGTGGTATAATTACTATTAAAACTATCCCTGCTAA
This sequence comes from Bdellovibrionales bacterium, assembly GCA_043728195.1. Classification (GTDB taxonomy): domain Bacteria; phylum Bdellovibrionota; class Bdellovibrionia; order Bdellovibrionales; family Bdellovibrionaceae; genus Pseudobdellovibrio. The sequence goes on along the minus strand of JAYTMU010000106.1, from coordinate 12,783 downwards.
TAAAGCTACAATAGCGGCGCCACTTGCTGCTGAGCCGACTAATGTTGTCGCCCTTGAACCGTCGGGGTTAAAGTTTAACGTACGTGTCGATCTGAAGCTGCCAAACGAAAACGAATTACCGGCCGGTACAGATTTTTACATCCTATCAATGAATTCTGCTTCCGGCGCTTGGGAGTTAGACGGGTTTGCAAAGGTATCGGATGATGGAACCAGTGTAGAAACCAAGCCCGGCTTCGGGATATCACACTTCTCCCTCATTTACGCTGTCCCTGTCGCGCCTGTTATAGAAGAGGTGTTGCAGCCTAACCTTGTCGGAATAGATATTTCAAAGAATTCTATGGAAACTGACATAACTCTACCAAGTTACAAAATACTAGGAAATTCGGTTAGCCCCGTACTTAAGTATAAAAGTTCATGGGCAAATCCAACGGCATTTGTTTCAAACATTTTTGATTTTCCGAAACAGGAGATGAAGCTTCCGATCAATCAGGCTTATACAACAACGTCCTCACTAAGGGCACCTATCGTTTGCGTGGATAATCCTTTTGGTGGTGATGATTGGTGCATCTACAAACAGTATCGATTGGATACGGACACTAAAATAGATGGTTCTGTGACCTCTTCCATAATTCCTGAGAGCGTACGAACTCAGTTTTGGATGGGAAAAAGCTCATCCGATAATACTGAGTTTGTCCGTGCCGCTCAGTCGCAGGGTTATGGCTCTATCCCGGGCAGTTATTTGAATAATTCAATTGAAACAAGTCCAGTAACTTTTCTAAATCCTCCGCCTAAATCACAGATTTCTTACTCGGTCCCATTAAAATTTAACAACGGTACTTATCTACCATCGGGCCTTTACCCATCACTAGCTCGGTTTGAGGTGAAATATAAGCAGCTAACTGTTCGTACTTGGACGTCAGTTACAAAAGTTTCTGTCGATGACGTGGAATATGATCCTATCACTAGTTCAGGTAGGTCAGTTGAGTCGCAGGTGCTCGATAAAATATTTCCTGGAGATCTTAAATCAAAGATTATAGTTCAAAATAAAGTTGAATCGGCTGCTGGACGCGGTTGGAATCTTTCTGGAACCCAGAAAATAATCAATCCTGGCAGTTCGCAAATGCTCATTGAAGAGTTTGATGGTTCAGTAGCAACCTATACAGTAGATAACACAATTAGTACGTTGATAAACGGAAATAACGCATATGGAAATATTGACTGGGGCGGCGGCTTCAATGTCAAAAAGTGGCCAAATGCGATTATTGGAAAAATTAATACTGATGGCGATGGATCGGTTTGGAATATCAATTTATTAACTAAGTCAGAAAGCCTATTAGGAAATCATCCTCGCTTGACAGGTAATGCCTATTTCGATGTCCGCACAAGCTGCGGTATCGCAAACAATGGGCCTATTTATCGACAGTCTACGCATTTCTGGAACACCAGTAAATTTGGCGGTTTTGTAGAGCTACCAGATGGCACAGTGTATGGAGGCAATCTTAATCAGTACTCAATTTTTTCGCTTAAAGAAGGATTATTTAATAAAGTATTTGGTCCTGATCTGGGTCAAATTGACAATAACATGGGATTTGGCAACTGGGTGTTCCCAGGGTATCCAGGCAATCAACGTCCATGGAATATTCTACCGGGAGCAGATCTCACAGCTGGAGCAGCATATGCTAAAGTTTTTGATCAATACAATTTGCGATGGGGATACTCAGGGGGACTTCAACAAATTGGAACCTGCAATCAATATCCAGTTAATGTCGCCTCCAAATCCAATACGGGATCAATCACCCCTTTGGTGGGAACACCACCGATTATGCCCGAAGGATCTACCGGGTACGCTGATTACTGGAACGGCTCATACAAGCATTACGGGGGCATAACTTCACCTGGCGATATGGAAGTTTCCCCAGATGGCATACTTACCTATGTTGATACGAGCGGTTATCAAATTACGGGTGTGAATTTAGCAACTTCAGAGGCGCGATTTTCTATTATACACTCAGGATATTTCACACAAGAAAATCTCAATTCAACAATTACTCTAAAGAATAATAATTATACAATAGAAAATTCTCTGCTTTATCTTTTCAGACCGAAAGGGATAGCCTATGCGGCGACGGGTGATCTTTTTATCACTACAGATGACGGCTATGTAATGAAGCTGTCAGCAGACAAAAAATATTCACGGGTCGCCGGACTGTCTATGGATTTCGGTGGAGTACTTGCATCCGAGGCGCATGCGAAATATATTAATCTTAAGAATCCAACTGGACTGGTTGTTGACGACTTAAATAAGTATTTATATGTCGCTGATACTGGAAATCACCGGGTTGTAAGAATAGATCTTAAAAATAATCTAGCGACCACTGTAGCGGGAAATGAAGAATGCAGCGATGCGATCAACGATGGACAGCCGGCATTAAGCTCTTCACTATGCAGCCCAACTTGGTTGGGCTTAGATCAAGATAAAAACCTTGTAATAGTGGATTCTGGCCATAAGCGTATTCGAAAAGTAAGTTTTAGTAATCAGTCTGAGGAATTAGTTTACCGTGCGACATCTAAAGATTTGTCCACGTTAAAAAGAAACGGCGACGGCACTTTTACGCGTCGTTCCCGCAACGGTGCAACGGCAATTTTTAACCCAGCAGGTTATCAGACTGAGTCTCGCGATAGACCAGGTCGACGAACTGAATATGAATATGACAATGAGTTCAAATTACTTGCCATTAGGGATATCGGCGGATTAACGACAAACTTTTTCTACAGCGCCGGTCTGTTGACATCAATAAGTGATGTTGCAAACCGAGTTACGCATTTCACTCACAGTGGAAATCTTCTAACAAAAGTAACTATGCCTGATGGGTCGAGTAAAAATTTTGAGTACGGAATAGACGGAAGTATCACAAAAGTTATTGATCAAAATGGATTTCCAATTTCGTACGTTTACAATCAGTGGGGTAGACTAGAAAAGGTCGTCGATCAAGAAGCCAAAGAGCTGAAAATCAACGATTCTACGTCAAAAACAATTAACGTCGCAAAGGCTCATGGCACTAATTTGAATAACACAAATACTCAAGTGTTAGATAAAAACGATAACGAAACGCTAATCACCGAAGATGCTAACGGTTACATAAATTTGATGAAAGATCCTACGGGAAAAGAATTGCGAATACTGAGAGATTTAGATGGTAAAATTTTAAAGACAACTTTTAGTGATAATAAATCGATTTCTTATAAGTATGATCCTATCACGCAAGATAAAATTGAAACCAAAGATGATGTTAACAACATTACAATTTCACAGGTGTTCGACGCCTTCGGTAATGTGGTTTCAGAACGTGATTCGACAGGAGGCTTTAGATTTAACACTTATGATCCATCAACAGGACTGCTGGTTATGGAGGAACTAGCAAATGATGTTATATCTACGGTCGAGTACAATGGGATTGGGCTTCCATCAGCCATTACAAAATATTCAGACTCCGGAGCAATAACCTCGACTTATGTATATGATATCTATGGTCGGGTGACGAAGAGTATTTCGCCAGATAATAAAAGTACAGAGTTCGAATATGATATGGCTGGTAATATTGTGAAACAAATTGTGTACTTGAATCAAAATACAAGAGCAATCACATCCTTTTCCTACGATAGTTTCAATCGAATTACAAAGGTCATAACTGCTAAAGGGGAGGTGACCCAGTATAGTTACAGAGCTACTGGCGAATTATTATCAATTAAAGATCCGCTCAATAATATTACTCATTACGAATATAATCAACGAGGAGATTTAGTAAAAGAAATTGATCCATCGGAAATAGCAACTCACAGGTCATATGATGGGAACGGTAATTTAATTAGAGAAACTGATGGTAATGGAAACATAAAAACTTTTGAGTACAGCTCAATGAACCGCATAGTAAAGATTGTGCTTCCGGATGACACGGTGGAATACGAGTATGATACAAGAGGAAATGCGTCTAGAATTACGAATCGGAATCAATCATTAAGTTTTTTTCGTGACTCCCGGGATCAATTAATTCAGGAAAGTGTAAGTTCAAATTTAAGCGCCGGTGAATTAGTGTCTTATGCTGTAAATTCAACGTTTGATGCGCGCGGAAATAGAAACTCTGTTTCATTGTATTCTCTTAGTCTGACGGCAGCTGTTCAAGGTGCTGGAGGAGCTGTTGGAATTTTCACAGTGGGTTACCAATTTGACCAAAATAAAAAAATTAGCTCGATAACTAATAATTTTGGAGCAAATTTTACGTTAAAGTATGATAAAGCGCAGCGGCTAACCCAAGTAGTTCGTCCTGGAACAACTACTACGATATCTTTTAACTCGGGTTCGATGATCGATGGAATACATCACAGGTCTGGCAACATTTTAAAATCATTTTCAGAATACAGCTATGATTCCCGTAATTTCCCTTCCCAGCGGCGAGGTCCTGCAGGCACTACCGATTACAGCTACGACGAAACAGGTCGCCTAACATCGTCTGCGAAGGTCGAATTTCCAGAAAACTTTTCTTACGATGCCATTGGAAATAGAATTAGCGACAAAGGTGGCAGTTACACGTATAGTCAGGATCGGCAGCGACTGTTAGAAGATTACCAATTCACTTATCTGTACGACAACAATGGTAACATGCTTAGAAAAAATTCTAAGAATGCATTCGGAAAATCTTTTATATTTGATTACACCAGCAGTAATCAAATTCGAAATGTTCAGATACTTGATGGGCCTTTTGGATCAGTGATTTCGATAATCGGTTTTAAATATGACCCTATTGCTCGTCGGATTGAAAAATCATTTGATGATAAATCATCGGCAAATAAATCTTATGTGAAGAGATTTATATACGACGGAGATAACATCATTGCCGAAGCGGACCTGCAAAACAGAGTTGTAGCGTATTACACTCATTCTTCGCTAGGAATGGATGACATTTTGTCCGTTCATGTCACTTCTCACGGTGTATCGTCGCAGAATGGCGGCAATGCATTAAATGATGGATCTGTAATTTCTAAAAGTCAGGGTAGCTTTTATTTTCTGAAAGACTCCTTGGGCTCTGTCACAGAAATAACTAATTCAGATGGCAATATAATCAGCTCATATCAATATAATGTTTTTGGCGCTTTACAATCAATTAAAGATTCATCTGGAAATATTGTAAGCTTTTGGGACGCTCCGGTTAGGAATCAGTTTACATTTACTGGCCGAGAATTTGAACCTGAAATGGACATTTATTATTACCGAGCTCGATATTATGATCCCCAAACCGGAAGATTTTTGCAAAAAGATCCTGACCCAGGAAATCTCATAAATCCGGAGACCTTTGTTAATAAATACGCATATGCTCAGAATCAACCTGCTAGGTTTACTGATCCGACCGGAAGAATAGTTTGGTTCTATTGGGGTGCTGTTTTGTTAGCTGGAATACTGAATGGCGTGATTCAAGCAGGGTTTAATCACAGGGACACTAGGGGCAATGGAACAGAAAGTAGTGACGAGCTCAAACGCAAGCGAACTAGATCGGCAGAGATCGGTTTTGCAACGGGTTTCTTATCAGGGTTTTTTAGTGCAATGTATCCTGTTGCTGCGCCATTTTTATTGGGAGCAGGAGGAGCGATAAACAATTACGTAGTTCAAAATGACAATGCCAATGCTGGCGAAGAAATTAATCCAGGCTCTATTGTTGCTAGCGGAGTCCTTGGCGCACTGTTTGGAAAGTTTGCTGGTGCTGCCTCAAGTGCTTCGTCAACTTTTACGAGGGAGTTTGCCGAAATTGGCTGGAACCTAATATTGACACTGCCGACCGCTTTAACTCAATCTGTCCTTCCCGGTCCAAAGGCTCCTAGCACCTGTAACGGGAAGGCTCAATGTTATGCCAAGTAGTATATTGCTAGGAATTTTACTGATAATAACATCCTTTCTTCTATCAGTATTTATAAGTTTTAAGTTAAAGCGAGTAGGAGGTTTTGCGGAAGCGTTCAAGGCTGACTCAAATAAAGTTCTAAAAATGCAAGAAATTTTAAAACGAAATTCAAGCTTCGTTACACCAGTCATTGTCGGCGGTGTCATACTCGGACTTGTAGTTATGGCTTTAGGTTTGACAACTAAATCAGAGCTAGTAATTAGTTGTCTTCAATTTTTTTCCTATGTTTCGTACTTTATTATAGTATTTTTTTTGTATGACATGAAAAGAGAGGGCGCAATCATTGCCCCCATTGTTGTTGCCCTTATTGCATTTCTGCATTTGAGCTCATTAAAGCAGACAGATGTTAATTCGTTGATGTTTCTATACACCGCTGCATTGGGCGCCGTTTGGATTATTTACAAGAAGCTATTGCAAGAAACAGTTTTTAAAGATTAAAAAGTAATTGCTCTTACGTGGACTGTAACACTTATAATTTGTTCTTCCAGCATTCTTAAATCTAAGAATTAATTCTACATAACTGGATAGTGACCACAACTTTGGAGTAGGAATAAATTTAAATCTGTAAATGAAATCATGGATAGAACACGAGCGTAACCCCTGCGTGTTACTTTCAATTACCCACAACTTTTTGCCAACTCATAACCAATTTCGATATCTGTCAGTCGAGAAATCCCGCGCCACATTACCAGATTGCCTTGTGGAGCATCGTCAGGACCAGCGATCAGCATCGGATCAGCCAGAAAATCTTGAATGTATTTGATTGGATCATCTGTAGGATCTGTTTCAGGATCACCATCCGCCACAAGCAATATGTGCTGCTCTATCCAACTTAGTTCTTTTGCGGTCTTCCAAATGATCAAAGAACCTTCGTCAGAAGGCAATTGATCGACAGCCTTTTTGTATTCAACTCGGTCCAACTTTCTAACAAATCCTAACTTTGGCAAATGGTGGCTAAGTGTTTCTAGCCCATCACGTTTACTGAGCCGAAAAGCGACCTGGCTAGCATGACGACGGTTTGCCTCCGCAAGTGCTAACGCAACTTTTTCAACCCAATTTTCAATTGCAAGAGCGCGGTCTTATTTTTTAATTTTCAGACAATATATATCAGCGCAGAGGTGCTCGAGCACAACAGCGTCTTCCGCCTGATCGATCTTCGATTAAGGGAAATTTTTTAAAAAAGAACATAAGGCTCCTAAAGTAATTATTTAGAATCTAAAAAAAATGGATTCTTGTTAAACTTAAGTAACAGTTCCGTATTCAGATTTTTTTATTGATTTGTAAAAGGACGCAGCTTTGACGAATGATTGATTTTGCATAGTTGCCTCCTTTATTACAATAGATCGTTAAGCTCAAAGGAAATGCACCTAATAAGAATTGTCAATACGGTAAGAAAAGTTTCCAGACCCATTATTTCTTTAGCGATTTTGTAAATCGAGTCAAAGAGGGTAATCCCTGCGATGCTTTTTCAAGCGCCGCTTTCTGAATTGTGCTGTGAATTTCTTTAAGAGCTTTTGTCCCACTATAAAGTCCGACCAATAAAACTGCGATACCAATTAATTCCTTCATAAAAACCTCCGTTTAAATTTTTTCGTTCCATCGTTTAAAAATATTAAGAATAGTGTTTGGATTCCAAACCGTATTGCTTTTGCGGTTCTTAAAACCGCGTTTTTCTAGTTCTTTACAGACTTGGGTGGTGGAATGTTTTCGACGCCCCCGAAGTTCTACTACGATGCGGCAGATTTTCATTTCAGACTTATTGGGAACTAGTTTTCCATCTCGAATTGAATATCCATAAGGCGGGCTGTTATTGCGATAGTTTTTAGGGTCCGTTGAGCGTCCAACGTTGGTTCCTATTTTAACTCCAGAACGGTGAATAGCTGACAAAATGAAGCTTTTGGAAACACCGTATCTTTCGGCGATTTGAGCTGCAGAGAGACCACTTTTGATGAAAAGAGCCTTAATTTCTACTGCACCAATCAGTTTTGGATTGACTGTGATCTTAATAAAATCAATAACATAAGGACGGTTCGTACCGACTTCGGGTTGGTCAATCAATTTCCCATCGGATATTAACTATCCGATATCTCGATATCAGTTATCAGATTAGTTACAGGAAAGAATTCACGTTACTCAAATTTACATTTTTAAATATACCTTCAAACTTCTGCTTTGTAGCCGTTTATTTTGGATATTCCTCATCCCAGCCGCTCTTATTCAATGCTCACGCCAAGTAATTTTTGAAAAAAGCATAGGCGTGGTATCTAGTTTTTCATGAGTTCGTTTAATATAACCATTTTCTTCAAGGTTACTTAGGCTTTGAGAAATGCTTCCCTTTGTTTGACCTAAATATTCAGAGATCGTCTGCGTCGTATCAGAATAGCGATTACAAACTGACAAGTACTGCAAAATTTCAACGTGCACGAGCTGAAGTCCTTCTTCAGTCGCGAATTTACGCATTAAATTTCGATGAAGTGCAGAGAGTCTTTCAAGCCATTGACTTACGGCACTGAATGAATCAGCCTTAACGGGCTCAAAAGGAGAAATATATGCCTAGAATTGAACTTCAAAACCCACAAACTGCGACGGGTGAACGAAAAGAGACCCTCGATCAAATTCATTCAGCCTTCGGCACTACACCGAATATGTTCAAGGCCATTGCCAACTCAACGCCTGCTCTTAAAATGATGTGGTCAGCATTTGGTGCATTAGGTAGCGGAAAATTGGGGGCTAAGCTCGGAGAGCAAATTGCCATTGCAGTTGCTGACCTCAATCGTTGCGAATACTGCTTGGCGGCCCACACAGCTCTTGGAAAAGGTGCGGGTCTCTCAGCTGAAGTCATGAGTTTAGCTCAAGGCGGAAGATCAAGTGACCCTAGGACTCAAGCTGCACTAACTTTTGCAGTAAAACTAGTGAAAGAACGGGCTAATGTTTCTCCTGATGATATCTCAGCGCTTAAAAGGGCGGGCTATTCTGAAGAAGATGTTGCGGAAATCTTAGCTCACGTCGCTTTAAATATCTTTACCAACTACACAAATGTCGCTTTTGATGTGCCAGTTGATTTCCCGAAGGTGGCTCTTAGCTAATGAAGGCTCAAGAACTCATCATTTCAAAATGGCTGAATACAGATCAACCCCTTTCAATTGAAAAGTTAAAAGGGAAGGTCATTGCAATTCACGCTTTTCAAATGCTCTGCCCTGGGTGCGTTCTTCACGGCATGCCTCAGGCGCAGAAATTATTTGAGATGTTTAATTCAGACTATGTAGCAGTTCTTGGGCTGCACACAGTTTTTGAGCATCACGAAGCAATGCAAGAAAAATCTTTGCGAGCTTTCTTGCATGAATTTAGAGTGAAATTTCCTGTTGGAATTGATCAGCCATCAGTTGGTATTGATATTCCACAGACGATGAATCTATATCAAATGCGCGGAACACCAACGTGGATCATCATTGATAAGAAGGGTGAATTAAAAATTCATTCTTTTGGTCAGATGGATGACATGTTGCTTGCAGCAGAAGTGACAAGACTTGCCCTTGAGGGAATTGAGTCAAATACAAATATTTACAATAACAAATTGAAAAGAAATTAAAATGAAAAATTATAGAATATCTTTAGTCGTGAGATTGCTCTTTGTCGGAGTCCAGTCACAAGCGGCCAACTTTAGTTCGGAAAATGATAGTGTCTGTACTCTTTGAACAAACGATCAGGCACGACCGTGGCGAATAGGGGATGCGACAAAACGAAAATCACTACAACTATGTTTCGTCTTTTTTCTTCGGTACGTCGATGGTTCCGAGAAAATGATTTATCTCCAGCACGGCTTGCTTAAAGTGCTGGGGCATATTGTTTGCGCTCCACCATGCGCCCATCGTGGCTCCGTGTGCAGACCAGTAAGTGTTCATCGTTGTGTACTGCGTGTCTTCAAACTGGATCGGCAAACTTAACGGAGTGCCTCGATGCTCAAATGTTTCGACGATGGATGTTCCAAGTTGAACCTTATCCAGCAAGCCAGGCGCACGACCCATTAAAATTAAATCGTGGAAGTCCTTCATGCGGCTGTTGATCGAACCCTTGGATGCAACAGTTTCTAACTTCTCGGCGAAAATACTTTCAGCCGGATACACCAGCAATGAAACACTTTCTTCAAACAGCGGTGCATTTTTGTACTTTAGTAGGTCAATGTTTAAGGACTCGGCCTCAACCTTGTCGCCAATGCCCACATCAATCTGCAAGTTGTCGGTGAGCTTGCCGCCGATCAGCTTGATATTCAGGATGACTCGAAATCCTGGATATTCCATGTGCACCTGAGCCAGACTTTCGATGCGAACAAATTTTAGCTCGAAGCCGTCGTCACTGGGCGTTTGGGCGATGTCTTCAAAAGCTTTTTTGACTACAGGCTCTTCGGCTTTGAGTTTGGTCATCAAAAAATCAAGGTCAATCGTCTGTCTGCCAATCGCCAAATAATATCCCAGCAGATTGCCACCTTTGAAAATCAACTTGTCGCTGTAGTCAGACCGAGCGAGCCTTGCCAAAAATCGCTCAAGATATAACTTCTTAAGTAGTTCGGTAACAGTAATGCCTTTATCTTTGGCGAGGTTTTTGAGTCGGTCTTTTAGTGCGTCTTCAGAAATTTTGCTCATGTCGTCACCATCAGAAGGTAAGGATCTATTTTAACTCGCAGTTGTTTGGCGTAGTCGGCGAGTTTTTTAAGATCAGGTTTTTGTTTTCGCTGAGGCTTAAAGGCTTCTTTAAGGGCTTTGATTGCGGCCTCGACAGAGAGCAGTCGAAAGGCATCTACCAGTGTTCGCTCAAGATCATAGATCGGCACTTCAGCATCGCCGATTTTGATTTTGGTAATACCCAGCTCGTGATTGCGAAGGCGCACGATTTTTACATTGAGCCGTTTGCCAATAGATGTGTCGTTGGGTACGGCAATCCAATGTTGGCGCGATATTTCTTCGGTCAGTTCATACAGGGCAAGTGCTGAAATCCCAGTGACCACGCCGTGCGGGATGGACAGTACATTATTAACAAGCTCCTCCCACTCGAAGGTCACATCGAACCCCACTTGCTTGTTGCGGTAGAGGCCGCGACCAATGCGCTCAAGGATGCCCTTTTTCTCGTAGTAAGAAAGCATGGCCGGATGAATACCTGCTGCTCTAGCATCAGATGAACGGATCAGCGCCTTCTTAAAGAGCTTTTCCTTACTGTCGTTATTATCCTTAGTTGAGTCCATGCCTAAATATAACAAAAACACTCAATAATGTAAAGTGAGTGTTTTTGTTAAATCACCAAGATTAGACCACTAAAATTGAGTATTTAGGCTAAATATACCACAAATAGGCAGTTTGTAATGCAATACTAACAAAAATTACTTGACAAATAAAATGAAATAACTTAAGGCGTGTCCTCATTTGAAGGGCTAAAAATCACAACTTTAGTCCTGTAGAATGTATTGAATTGATGTGAAAAACTCGACGTATGGAGGGTTTTTCATATGGCTCGAGTGGTTATAACGGATGAAATCTGTGTCAGCTTCAAGTAATAATGAAATCCAAGGGCTGTAAATTTTCAAAAAATAATCGCAATGTGATGGAAGCTATTTTATGGAAAATTCGAACAGGTGCCACTTGGCGTGATATCCCACAAGAACTGTGTCCTTGGAAAACTGCTTACAACAGGTTTAATCGTTGGGCTCAAAAAGATTTGTGGAACAATTTTTTTTTGCTTTACGAAAAGAAGTTGATACAGAGTGGATATTCATCGACGGAAGCTATGTGCGCGTTCACCAGCATGGTTCAGGATCTCGGCGAGGAGAATATCGGGGAATTGGAAAATCACACGGTGGGCCTACAACAAAAATACACATGGCCAATGATTCCCATGGAAATCCGCTCTGTTTTGAAATCACTGGGGGGCAGGTCCACGACAGTCAAGTTGCGCAGACTTTAATTGATCAAGTTCAAGGTGAATTTTTAATTGCAGATAAAGGCTATGATTCAGAAGCAATTCGTGAATACGCAAAATCAAAAAACATGACACCAATCATTCCAAAAAGATCTAACAATAAAAATTCAGATAAAGATTTTGATTTACAGCTTTACCGAAACAGACACGTAATTGAAAATTTATTTGCTAAATTAAAACACTATAAAAGTATTGCGATGAGAGCGGATAAACTAGCCAGAAATTTCAAAGCTGTTGTTACTTTTGTCTGTGCTTTTCTCTGGTTAAAACTTCAGGTTATCAAATGAGGACACGCCCTAATTGAATTAATTAAAAATTTATCTGATACGACTGAAAGTAATTTTTTTGTTGATGAATCAGTAGCGACACTAAATGAGAAGATTACGGTTTTGGCTTATCGATAAGGCGAAGGTATAAAAGAGCGAACATCCCGAAACAGTTCATGATATTTTTTCGCTTCGGTTTCGGCCATGAAGGTGATCTCAACTCCGATGCCAGCGGGAACATTTTTTGATCTTTGGTGGCTCCACCTAACAATTCCACTACCTGTAAAAATTGTTGGGATGGGTTGCTCTATCATTATCTCAAAAGAGATGATTGAATTCTTATCGGGCAAAGATTTTGAATACGCGGCAAAAAATCCGCCGCGGCCGAAATGGACACTATTATCATTAGTCAACAGTTCTGTAGATTTACCAGTGTGCTGCAAAAGAATACGGTGCTTGTCCGGAATCGGTGGTTTGTTCCAGCGAAGGTAGGGTAATAACATGCATGTTTCGATAGCCGCGCGAACAGCGTTGTTGTCAAAAGGCTTAGTAAATTTACCTTCGGCTCCTAAATGAAAAATTTCTTCGTTAAGTAAATCGGA
>JAYTMU010000105.1:0-1761 GCA_043728195.1 Bdellovibrionales bacterium | reverse complement strand
AGCTCGCTTAAAGCTTGATTGTAATTTTGTAGGTTTTCAAGATTGATTTCGGCAACTGCTTCTTGCGCGCTTATTCGCTGTTTCGAGTCTTGCGATTTCAGAATGACCTCTCGGTACAAACGTAATGCACGTTCGAAATCCTGAATTTCAAATCGCGAAATTCGCGCCGCTTCAATTAACGCTTTTGTCTTTTTTTTATCATTTTTTTCAAGCTTTGCAGATTGTTCTAAAAGACTAATGGCAATTCGAAAATGTCCGTTTTCAATCTCTTGGTAGGCTTCGTTATACAACTTATCAGACTGCGGCGTGCATGCGGTCAGTGTAAAAAAGGCAATGGCGCCTGCGATCAGCGCCATCTGCACTTGCACTTTAAAAAAAGTATTAATGTACTTCTTCGCCAGCTTTATCTTCATCTTCAATAACTGCAAGTCCTGATACGATCTCTTGCTTTTCATCTAAATTGATCAGTCGCACACCCTGAGTATTTCTGCCCAAAACAGAAATATCCGAAATTTTCATGCGTATTACTTGACCCTGGTCAGTCGATAAAATCAGCTCGTGATTTGCTGAAACTTTTTTGGTTCCAATAACAACACCGACTTTGTCCGTAGTTTTTTGCGTGATAATTCCAACCCCTCCACGACCTTGTGTGCGGTACTCAGAAACTTCAGAGCGTTTACCATAGCCTTTTGATGTTACCATAAGGATTGTATCTTTCGTGTCTTTTTCAAGCACGATCATATCTACAACAGCATCTTCTTTCGAAAGGGTTACGCCTTTTACGCCGCGGGCTGAACGACCCATTCCACGCACGTCTTCTTCGTTAAAGCGAATCGACATTCCTTCTTTGGTGGCGATAAAAATATCGCTTGAACCATCAGAAATCTTAGCCGCAACTACCTGATCTTCAAGATCTGTAGTTAAAGCAATAATTCCTGCTTGGCGCGGGTTCGAAAACGCATCTAGTGATGTTTTTTTGATAATTCCTTTTTCAGTAATGAGAACAACATATTGGTTTTCACTAAATACATCGATTGGTAAAATCGCTTTTACTTTTTCGCCGGCTGTTAAGTTCACAACGTTTGCTAAAGATTTCCCTTTTGATGTTCGGCTACCAAGTGGCAAACGGTGAACCTTACACCAGTAAACTTTTCCTTTGTCTGTGAAAACTAAAAGCTGCGTCTTAGTTGAAGCTGTGAATAAGTCGGTCACGTAATCTTCTTCGCGGGTTTCCATGCCTTTAAGGCCTTTGCCGCCGCGCTTTTGCACGCGGTATTCTTCGGTAGAAATTCGCTTAATGTAACCTGTATTTGTTACGGTAACAATCATAGGCTCGTCTTGAATTAAATCTTCGTCTTCAATATCAGTTAAGTCGCCCGTAATTTCAGTGCGTCGCTTGTCTGCGTATTTTTTCTTAATATCCTCAAGCTCTGCTACAATAATTTTATAAATCTCTTTCACGTCGGCTAAAATAAATTTAAGCCACTCAACTTGTTTAACTAGCTCAGCAAGTTCATTCAAAATTTTGTCGCGCTCAAGTCCCGTTAAACGTTGTAGGCGCATTTCTAAAATTGCTACAGCTTGTCTTTCGCTAAAATCAAACTTTACAACCAATGCTTCACGAGCAATTTGGGGCTCTTTAGATGCCTTAATTGTCGCAATGACTGCATCTATTTGATCTAAAGCTTTTTTCAAGCCTTCAAGTATGTGCGCGCGCTCTTGTGCTTTCTTTAATTCGAAAATTGATCGCTTTGTAACAAC
>JAYTMU010000104.1:0-14741 GCA_043728195.1 Bdellovibrionales bacterium | reverse complement strand
TATCACACGAAGTGTAAGTTATATTTTCTTTCTAAGTAGTAACATATAATCAGTTTCACCCGTTAAATCCATTAATCCTGACCAGGGTTTTGGATTTTGCTTTTCAAATTTGCGGCGTACCATACGGGCCTTATTTGCTATAGCACAGCCCCAGTTAGAGGCTCCAGATTTGTCTTCGGTGTCACAGGGAAATAAAATATCTTTTTCTTCTGCTGCATTAGCCGCAAAGTAGCCGAAAGATAAAGTAAGCGGTTTTAATGCAAATTTCGATTTCAGTACATGCACTGGGTTTTCTTTTATAAACGAGTTGCTGTACAACGACGCTGTAACAAAAATATATTTTTTATTTTCTTTTTCAAGCTGTGCTAAAACTTGCCCGACAGTTTCAACATTTTCTTTTAATAACACGTTTTGTGTAGCACCTAGAAGTTTTAGATCTTCACTCGACAGCCTTAATTCAGAATCAACAATCACCTCAGAAAATGGACCGTTCTTTTTTTCGATCTCTGATTTGATCGCAGCAACAACTTTAATTTGTTCATTTTTTTCGGGCTCGACCCCAAGCCAAAAAAAGCTGTTTTTTCCAATTTCTAGTTGCAGCCTTTTTAAAATAGATTCAGCAATTTCCTGTTCATCAGCAAAGTAGCTTAGTTTGATTTTAGGCACGGTTTTTTGCGCTCCATCTAAGGATACCGAAATAAAAATTCCTAAAGCCACCACAGACGCTGCTACAATCCAATATATTGGTTTCATGGGGTTGTTCTAGCAGCTTGCTTTTCATTTAAAAAGTGTTAATTTCGTGATTAGAGCATGGGCTCTAATGGACTTGATCAGCACGTATGATTTGCGACAGGTACCGAGGTAAATATGAAGCAGACGAACGTTTTAAATTCTAAAACCGTATTGATTATCGGCTCTGGTAGACTTGCTAAACATTTGCATTACTGGAATTCGCTACAAGCCAAACCCAATCACATTATTAAATGGAATCGCTCGGAAAATCCTGGGCTTCTTTCTGAATTTTTACAGCAAGCTGATTTGGTTTGGTTAGCTATATCAGATTCAGCACTGCAAACTTTTTTCGAAAACCATTTGCTAGCTAGTGCAAAGCCAGTTGTCCACTTTAGCGGAGCATTTTCAGATAACCGTATGAAGTGTGCCCACCCACTGATGTCTTTTCCAAACGAACTTCTTCCGGATGCGACTTACATGGCAACATGGTTTGCAATCAGCGAAACTGATACCTTAAACGAAATGTTGCCCGGTTTTAGCAATGCCTCGTTTGCAGTTTCTGCGAAAATGAAACCGCTTTATCACGCTTTGTGCGTTGTCGCTGGCAATTTTCCGCAATTATTATGGAATGAAGTTGATCACAGTCGAAAGCAACTTAACATTCCGGAAGCAGCCTTTTCCATTTACTTACAACAGACGTTGGACAATTTTTTAAACTTAAAATCCAAAGCTTTAACTGGTCCGCTGATTCGTCATGATCAAAATACGATGGATAAAAACAGAACTGCTTTAGTTAACACAAAATTACATTCAATCTACGCCGCATTTATGAAGGAGTTTTCACCATGAACACCATTTTAGACTTTCAAAAAAAGAAAAATGTCGGCCAGAAGATAACCATGGTGACCTGTTACGACTACTCGTTCGCTAAAATCATTCAAAATACAAATGTTGACTGCATACTTGTAGGCGATTCGTTAGCGCAGGTTATGCATGGACATTCAACAACACTGAAAGCAACGTCGCAGCTGATGGCACTGCACACGGCTGCAGTAGTTCGCGGCCTGCCAAACAAATTTATTGTTGCTGACATGCCTTTTTTATCAACTAGAAAAGGCCTGAAACATGCCATGGACTGTATTGATTTAGTTATGAAAGCTGGCGCGCAAGCAATTAAAATTGAAGGCGCCGATGGCCACATCGAATTAATAAAACACATTGTTCAGTCAGGCGTGCCTGTTATGGGTCACCTGGGGTTAACTCCGCAGTCTATCCATCAACTGGGCGGACCTAAAGTTCAAGGAAAGAAAACAGAACAAGCTTTAAAAATTTCTGCTGATGCATTGGCCTTAGAAAATGCTGGCTGTTTTAGTTTAGTTCTTGAATGTGTACCAGCAGTCCTAGCTAAGCAAATTAGTACGGCTTTGCAAATTCCTACTATTGGTATAGGAGCTGGCAGTGATACCGACGGGCAAGTTTTAGTTTTACAAGACATGTTAGGTATGAATCCAGATTTTCATCCTAAGTTTTTAAAAAAATATTTGCATGGCTCTGAATTGATAATCAATGCCCTAAACACTTATGTTACGGATGTAACATCTGCAAAATTTCCGCAGAAAGAGCACACGTATGAGTGATATGAAAGTGTTCGAAACAATATCCGAGTTTAAAAACTTTAGACGTCAAATTCATCCTGAAGTTGATGTCGGTTTCGTTCCTACTATGGGTGCACTTCACCAGGGGCATACTAGTTTACTTGAAAAATCAGTGTCTGAAAATGACCTAACTTTTTTAAGCATCTTTGTAAATCCAACGCAATTTAATGATTCCACTGATTTCGATAAATATCCAAAAACGTGGCAGCAAGATCTTGATATTGCTGCGAAGGCCAAAGTGGACGTAGTCTTTGCGCCGAAACCTGCAGAAATGTATGCGGATAAATACCGCTACAAAGTCACTGAAAATAAATTTTCAAAGCTACTGTGCGGAGCTCATCGCCCTGGGCATTTCGATGGCGTATTAACAGTAGTGCTAAAACTATTGCTGCTAACTCAGTCCACGCGCGCCTATTTCGGCGAAAAAGATTATCAGCAGCTGCAGTTGATCAAAGACATGGTCGCTAGTTTTTTTATTCCGACAGAAATAGTCAGCTGCAAAACCTTGCGGGAACCAAGCGGTTTGGCATTAAGTTCGCGAAATACTCGACTGTCTGAATCCGGACGGGTTCAAGCAGCCGTTATTTATAAAACTATTACTGAGTCTTCATCAGCAGGAAATGCAAAGAAAAACTTAAATGATCTAGGATTTGAAGTGGATTACGTAGAAGATTACAAACAACGACGCTTTGTCGCGGCTTCACTAGAAGGGGTAAGGTTAATTGATAATGTCGAACTCAAATAAAAATATTCTTATCATTTTAACAGGCTCAATTGCGTGTTACAAAACATGCTCGGTAATTTCTGCGCTTCATCAAAAAGGTTATCAAATTAAAACTGTGTTATCGCCAAGTAGTTTACAATTTATCGGTGCTGCCACAATTGAAGGGCTAACCGGCACTGCACCCGTCACAAATATGTATGCTATGGGATCGATTATGGATCACATTAATCTGAATCGATGGGCTGATCTAGTTCTTGTGGCGCCGGCGACTGCTAACTATATTAATAAAATTGCAGCCGGCATTGGCGATGATTTGCTGACTACACTATTTTTATCGCATGATTTTAAAAAACCTTTCGTAATTGCTCCGGCAATGAATACAAAGATGTATCTTCATCCAATTACGCAAGAATCTATAACTAAGCTGAAGAATTACGGGATTGAAATACTGGAAACTGCATCCGGAGTGCTTGCTTGCGGAGAAGTAGGCTACGGAAAGCTGCTTGATCCGCAGCTAATAATCGCGGAAGTTGAAAAAAGAATTTCACAACCTTCCGGTCTTACGAAACCTATGACCGAAGACAAAGTCCTGTCGAAAAAAGTGCTCATAACGTCTGGTGGAACCACAGAGCCAATTGACGACATTCGATCGATTACCAACACAAGTACTGGAAAAACCGCAGCTTATCTTGCGGACCAACTGACCGAGGCCGGCGTTCAGGTCCACTTTTTACATGCTAATACATCCGTAAGACCTTCGTTAGCTGCGGAAATGACAAGTTTCACAACTTATGCTGACTTTAACGAAAAACTTATCGATCTACTGCAGCGCCATCAATTCGACACTGTCATTCAACTGGCAGCAGTAAGCGACTATTCCATAGCGCGCCAACCTGGAAAATTAAGCAGTGAGCTTAAAGAAATTCAACTTTCATTAAAGCAGAATGAAAAACTGATTAATCGCATAAAGACATTAAATCCGAAAACAAAACTTATTGGTTTCAAACTGACATCAAGTGCGACAGAAAAAGTAATTGAAGAAAAAGTTCAGAAACTTTTTTCAGATGCAAACTGCGATTACGTCGTACAAAATGACTGGTCCGATATTCAAAATAACAAACGAATGTTTAAATTTTTTGATCCTACTTTAAATTTCGAAGAGATTTCTTCGGTTGAACATCTTGCTTACAAACTATTTAAAACTATTACGGAGACCTTATGATTTTATCCTTAGATGTAGGTAACACACAAATATACGGTGGTGTGTTTGATCACGAAAAAATGCTCATCTCATTTCGAAGAAATTCGAAACAGGGTTCGTCATCGGATGAAGTAGGGGTTTTTTTACGTATGGTTATTCGTGAAAATGGGATTGATCCTAAGTCCATAACCCAAATAGTTTTATGTTCGGTAGTTCCAGAAGTTATATTTTCCCTTAAGGGTGCGTGCCAGAAATATTTTGGCTTAACCCCTTTCATTCTGCAGGCTGGGGTGAAAACAGGCTTACGCATACGCTACCGTAATCCGCTTGAGGTAGGTGCTGATCGCATTGCAAATTCGATTGCAGCAACTCATTTATATCCGCAGAAAAACTTAATTTTAGTCGATCTAGGAACTGCAACCACCTTCTGCGCTGTCAGTAAACAAAGCGACTACTTAGGTGGATCAATTATTGCGGGCCTAAAACTGAATATGGAATCTCTGGAAGCAAAAACTGCGAAGCTTCCCTCTGTAGAAATCATCGCGCGCACTGAAGTTTTAGGTCTTTCAACTGTCGAAAGCCTTCAGTCAGGCTTATATTACGGCCAGCTGGGCGCCATGCGCGAAATCATCACGCGAATGACTGCTGAATGCTTTAATGGCAAAAGGCCTTTTGTCGTCGGCACTGGTGGGTTTTCTAGCCTATTCGAAAAAGAAAAAATATTCGATGCGATCATTCCAGATCTAGTACTAAAGGGAAATTTGATCGCGCTTAAAATGAATAGCAATAGTTCAAAGTCTCAGTTTGCAGGAGCAGAAAAATGAAAATAGAAATGATGTATTCAAAAATTCACAGAGCAACCGTAACCAACGCCGATCTAACCTACGAAGGTTCGATCTCGATTGATAAAGCATTGATCAAACGCGCTAAAATGTTTTTGAATCAAAAAGTAGATATCTTAAATTGCAACAATGGCGCGCGCTTTTCGACCTACATAATCGAAGGTAAAAAAGGTGAAGTTTGCCTAAACGGAGCCGCCGCACGCCACGTACAAAAAGGCGACACCATCATTATTGTGGCTTATGCATCTGTGAATATTGACGAAGCCAAGGATCATGAACCCACCGTCGTGTTTGTAAATGAAAAGAATGAGTTTAAAGAGATTCGTAAAGAAATTCAGCAAGGCAAAAAGTAGGGCGTGGAGGCTTAAGGACCTGAACACTACAGGCTGCAAAGTTGCAGAGGAGAACTCAGTAACAAATCTTGATTTGAATTAATAGAATTATGCGCAAGACTGTTTTGTTTCTCTGAAAGTATGCAGCTTATAGGATGCATACTTTCAGAGGAGTAGATTGTTCATGGCACAAAATTGCGCCTCTATCTGCTCTTGTTAGCCTAAGCCTGAAAAATTATTTGCGGATTGGATTAATACTTTCCATTTTTTCATGTTAAATTTGAATTCTATTTTGGCCAGTTTTATTTCGGCCTTCAGGGCCGCAACCCTTGCTTGGCGATTACTGTTGTATTCAGCTTTTAGTTGTTCAAAGCGAATTTGAGATTGAATTACCTTTTCATAAACTGGTGCTAATCTATCGTGATAGAATTTTGAATTTATGAACTTTTCGGATTCTACTTCTAGTCTTGCCTTTAGAATTTCTGAAAAATTCACTGTCTTTAGTTTTTTTGCTAATCCCATCAGGTGCGCCAATTGAATAGTCCACTTTGTTGGGTCCCAGTGGTACCAGCGAATACCATTGCGGTAATCAAATTGAAATTTGTGATGAAAATTATGAAAGCCTTCGCCGTGGGTTAAAAATGCAACGACTAGGCTGTCTTTTGCTGTTTTCTCTGACGAGTATGGGGTTTTTCCTACGGTGTGGCTTAACGAGTTTACGAAAAACGTTGATTGCTGGGTAAAAAATATTCTTAGTCCGCCGCCGATGACTAAACCCAAGAATGCATTTCCTAACAATCCGCCTATTGCAAATGGCAAAACGTATCCTACCAGAATGGCGCTTAATAAATAGTATTTGTGTTGGAAACTAACTCGCTTGTTTTTTTCTAAGTCAGGCGCGTGGATTGGTAAGTTTACCGATTCGTTTTTCATCATCCAACCCATATGGGCATACCAAAAACCCTTATTGATTGAATAGGGATCTTTGTCCGTGTCTTCAAAACGGTGGTGTATGCGGTGATCGCTTGCCCATTTTAAACATGAACCCTGAAAGGCTCCGGCGCTGATGAATAACAAAATGCTTTCAAGCCAAGGATGCGCTTCGTAAGATTTGTGTGCGAATAACCGGTGGTATCCCATCGTAATACTAAGATTTGTCATTACCGCAAATACGCCAGCAAAAAGAATATTCCACATCAGTTGTGGTCCCGTGTAATTATTTGAAAATACCAGATAAAGTACTAACAACGTAATGGAAATTACTGGGTTTAATATTAGAAACAAAGTTACATGCCAGCAGATTTTTTTCAGATTTTGAGACATGAGTTAAGCTTAGCAATATTGGACTGCAAACTCACTGGGAAATTCAGACCCAGTGCGAAATTTTTCAATTAGTTTCAGTTCGAAACAGTTCTATCGCGTCGATAACTGCATTTGGTTTATAGGCCTGCATATCTTCAATCCACTGAATTTGACTCCAGCCCAAGGTCTGGAACTCATTCTGGCTAACATCCCGGTTTTTGACTAGATCGAAATAATTTTTCACGTGCGCTAGATCTTTTGCTTTCATCTCTAATGATGGCATATGAAATTGAATGAATGCCAATTTTTTATTCTTTGCTGAAAAGCTTTGAATTCCGTTCAGAATTAAAGATTCAAAGTTCATTGCTTTGTTTTGATCGCATCCTTTAACAAGCAATAACTTTTCAGCGTGGTTGAAAAATTGTTGCATCTTAATTTCCTTAAGACTCGGACAAGCGAAAAATACGTGCTGCTGCGTTTTAATTAAATCAAATGTTGTTAGTGGCAAGCTAGAAACTGTTGGAAGGATCCATATTTGCGACTGATCTTTCACAGAGATTTGTAATTCCGGATTTTTCTGTGAAATTTGCAGTAAGTTTTTAAAAAATATAGAATCTGTTGAAAGTGTATCGGGATACTCGAACAGGTAGTCAAAGTAGGCTTCAGCGAATGAATCGTTTACGCCTGCTTGTTGAAGATTAAGTGCCATGCGCGAATAAAATTCGCGGTATTCTTTACGGTCTTGAACAAATGCAGACGAGCTCATCATATCTGTCATTTTCTTAATGTTCATCATTCCCTGTTTTAGGGGATGTGAATCAGATAAAATCATTTGAATTGCTTTCTCAGAGCTTAGTTGCTGCGTTTTTAAATACTCAACGAATGAATCTAAAAAGCTGATGCGGTCTCGGAACGCTAGTTCTGAATATGCTTTTATCCAAACCGAAGTCATAAGCGGACGAATACTTAAGTTATTTGCAAGTTGCTCGCTTAGCATAGTGTCCGGTTGAATTGAGTCACATGGTACGTAATGTTCTGAAATTTTCCAGGGCGAATCGCAATAGCCATCTTTCGATTTTAAAACTTGTGGCCACCGCAAATTACTTACTTTAGTTTTAATTTTAGAAAGTGGGTCTTCAATTATAAAGGATCCTTTGTAGGCGTAAAAAAGAAAGTCGGCAGCAACCTCTAAAAATAAGTTCTGTCCTACTTTATTTTTTGTACGCTCTAGCAACCACATTTTGATAATGGCCCGTTCGAAATGACCTTCGGATTCAAATAATTGTGACCCAATAAATAAACGATTTGCAGAGATTTTGAATAAAATAGGTTTTGTCTCATCTATGACGATGATAATTCTGGATTTTAGGGGTTGCAGTTTACCTAAATACGCAGCTACAGATTCCACTCGTCTTTCAATGGCTGATACCTGTAATTCAAAGTAAGTGGAATAGGGAACTGTTTGCTGAGCCGAACACCGATAAATGCTTTCAGTGCCGCTAATAGAAACTCTGTCGATCTTTTCGACGATCGACGATTCCGTACATTGCGGTTTTGCAGAAAGCAGCAACATACCGATTACAATAAAGTACAATAGAATCGATAGACTCCACTGCAGGCGTTCAGATTTCATAATATTAGTCTAAGCAAGAAAAAGGCCGAAAAATTTCATCGTTCGCGAAGTGGTTCTAACAGTCCCACCTGCCCGACTTTGGATGACAACGGATGATTCATCAAAGGCTGAAGCCAGCGATGGGTTTCAATCAGTTTTGGTAAGTTCAAGCCAGTCTTTACGTTTAGGCCATCAAACATATAAACCACATCTTCTGTTGCGATATTTCCAGATGCTCCTGGTGCGTACGGACATCCGCCTAGGCCGCCCAGACTGGTATCAAAAGTGCGAACCCCAATTTCAAAGGCAGCAAGTATGTTTGCCAATGCCTGCCCGCGGGTATCGTGAAAGTGGCCAGCCAAATACTTAACTGGAATAACTTTTTTCAACTTTTTAAATAAAGACTGAACTTGGCCCGCATTAGCTACTCCGATGGTATCACCGATTGAAACTTCATAAACGCCAAGCTTGTACATCCGGACAGCCATTTGAATAACTATTTTTTCTGCGACTTCGCCCTCGAAAGGACAGCCAAAACAGGTTGATAAATAGCCGCGAACCTTAATTTTGTGTTTACGTGCTAGCTTCATCACACGTTCGAAACGTTCAAAACTTTCCTCGATAGTGCAGTTGATATTTTTTTTGCTGAAAGATTCCGTGCAAGCTGCAAAAATGGCAACTTCTTTTACGTTTGCATCAATTGCTTGCTGCATGCCTTTTTCATTCGGAACAAGAACGCCGCTAGAAAACTTAGAATTGTAAAATAAACTTTTAAAATATAGCTTCACCAGTTCAGCAGTCACAGCCATTTGCGGAACCCAATCCGACGATACGAAGGCACCCAATTCAAAATTCTTAACACCAGAGGCAATAAGTTTTTCAAGCAGTTCTAAGCGCTTAGATGCCGTCAATACCGTTGATTCATTTTGTAAGCCGTCGCGAAGACCTACTTCTACAATTCTTACTGATGGCTTTAAACTCATGATTTTACCTCGGGCATAAGCTCGATTAGCAAATGTCCTAAAGCAACTTGGTCGCCTACTTTTACATTAATTTTATCGACTGATGTTTTTATTTCGGCTTTTAGCGTGTATTCCATTTTCATAGCTTCCATAACCAATAACGCTTGCGTCTTTTCAATAAGGTCACCTGCTGCAACAAAGATTTTTGTTATTTTTCCCGGCATGGGCGCAGCTACTAAATGGGGGCTTTTTGAAAGTGACTTGTTATTTCTAGCACTACTACCAAGATTAAGTTCTGTTAGGTCGTAACAGAAAGTTTGATTGCCGATACGAAACCAAAACTTCTGATCAACTATCTGGGCCAGCACAGACTTTTCGATGCCATTAATCTCAACCATGAAATTCACCGGAGCATTCATTAGATACCTCTCCAGGCAGAATTCCACGGTGAAGGACTTTCCATTGATGATTTAGATAACGTGCCACTAGGAACGCTTACAAGAAATTTTTTGTAAAGAGCCGCGGGCGCAAGCGTAGGTTCGGCTGCAGCGCTAATTCCATCCGCGAAGTAGGTTTCAATGAACCGAGTTGTCATGGATCCATTTTGAAATTCACCGTGATTCAAAATTTCAATCAAATAAGGAATATTTGTGTGCACGCCAAAAACAATACTTTGATTTAAAGTATGAATCATTTTCTGAATTGCTCTGGCGCGTGTTTCATCCCACACGATAACTTTAGCTATCATCGGATCATAATGTGCAGTGATGGTATCACCACTTTCAAAACCGTATTCAAATCTGCGGCGCGGTCCGCTAGGCCAAATCTGTGTTCCAATTTTTCCGGTCGATGGCATTCCATTTTTGTAAGGATCTTCTGCATACACACGGCATTCGATGGAATGACCTTTTGGAAAGCGAACATCTTTCGAGCTAAATACAAACTTTTCAGCTGCGGTAAGGATTTGTAATTTAACCAAATCGACCCCCATGACCTCTTCGGTCACCGGGTGTTCAACTTGCAGCCGGGTATTGACCTCTAGCAAATAAAATTTTCCGTCTTGTAGCAAAAATTCTACTGTGCCCGCATTACGATAATTTCCAATGGTCGCAATGGTACACGCAACTTCGGCCATTTGCCGCCGTAGATCATCTGTTAATGAAGGCGATGTGGCTTCTTCGATAATTTTTTGGTGGCGCCGCTGCACCGAACATTCACGGTCAAAATAGTGTTTAACATTTCCCGTGCAGTCGCCAAAGATTTGGAACTCGATATGTTTGGCACGCTCTAAATACTTTTCTAAAAATATCTTTTCGGAACCAAAAGCTGACTTTGATTCCCGTTGAGCACTTTCGATAAGTTCTTTGGCTTCGCTTAAGTTTCTAATTAATTTCATTCCGCGACCGCCACCACCAGCAGCTGCTTTAACTATAACTGGTAATCCAATTTTTTCAACTTCTGCTAGCAGGGTTGGTATGGTTTGATCATCACCCTCGTAACCTGGTAGCAGTGGTAAGCCAGCGTTTTTAGCTAAATTCTTAAAACTGATCTTATCACCTAACAGACGTATTGAATCTGACGACGGGCCAATAAAAACTAAGCCCGCTTTTTCACAAGCGTGTGCAAAATCAGCGTTTTCTGATAAAAATCCAAAGCCAGGATGAACGGCATCTGCGCCAGCAGCAATCGCTGCATCAATGTTTGCGGTTATATTCAGATAACTTTCGGCCGTTGGCGCTGGACCTATGCAAATGGATTTTGTCGCTAACCGATATGCACGTGAATTCATATCTGCATCTGAATGAAGCAGAACTGTTTCAAGACCAAGCTCTTCGCAGGCATGAATTATGCGAACTGCCACTTCTCCACGATTAGCAATTGCAACTCGGTGAATTGATTTCATCATTTTTTTATAATCTTGTTTTAAATACTTGTCACTTTCTGTAAAATAAACTTATGAAGATTGGACTGTATTTAGATCCTATATCGATGCAAATCTTGAAAAATGGCATTTTTGTCAGTTGCGAGCCCAAAGATCGCATCGAAAAAATTTCGCCTGGACTTACCAACGAACGCGTTGCTGAAGTGGGTCATACGTATTTGGTATGTGACATGAAAAAAGAAGAGCTTGGGAAGGCCAAACTTGTAGAAGCATTCACCACTACTTTTGGTGATCCAAATCCTAGGTTATTGCAACTCATAGGATTCGAGAACAGCTTAGAACGCTTTCATAGCGAATATTCGGCCTTTTACAAACAGCAATTCCCAGATGAAGATTTAATCGAAGAGACCGAACTTTTTATAACGGTGTACACGCCGGTCCGCGATAGCTAATTACTTTTTATGGTTCGTCTGAAGAATTTGTGGGTGATTTCACTAAATTATAACGTCGGATTCAGAATGTATGCACCCCTTTTTTAAGCAAACTTCTTTTACCCCACTCTGTAACTTTGCACCCTATATGCTGCAAAGTTACAGAGTATGGATAAATGGGTTTAAACAATTCGCGGGTAATTTCTTAAGAATTTAGATTAAAACCAGCAGTAATTGGTACGCGAAGTTCATCCGTCCATGCGAACGCTGAAGTTCTTAAAGTCATGTTATATCATAAACTTGGAAAGTTGGACGTTTCTGATCTAGCCCACAAATATTTTTAACGAACCGTTAAGTTAATAAGTTAAAATTTATTGAAAATATCCACAAATTATTCAAACTAATTACTTTTTATTAATAAATTTTTGCAGTCGACTTTGGCCTTCAACGCTTACGCGTCTTTCTGATATAACCTGAGTGGTGCGTTTCATCTGCTGTGCCCAATCTAAAGTCGGCAGCAAGTTAAGCAGCTTTTTGGTTTCACTCATGGCCTCTGGGCCATTGTTTTCAAAAGTCTTTAAGTGGTCACCGATCACCACAGCACCACTAAAACTAGAATGAACCAAGCCAATAGCTTTCCCTTTTTCAGTATTAAAAACTTCAGCTGAAAGCATCAAAGGTCTTACGTGGGCATCAGCAACTTTTCTTAAAACAAAGCTTGAAATGACTGCCGGTACTAAGCCAAGCTTTACTTCGCTGAAACAAAACTGCGTTTTTTCCTCTGCAAAAACGTAATCGCAGCAAGCAATTAGGCCCAAAGCGCCGCCAAAAACCGCGCCGTGAATAATACCAATTACCGGGCGCTCGCAAAGCTGAATAGCTTCAAACATTTGCCACAGTTTTTCTGAGTCTTTTTGATTTTCTGCAAGATTAAACTTTACCATTTCTTGCATCCAATTCAGATCGGCGCCAGCACAAAAAACAGTTCCCTCGCCAGTAATTACAACAGCTTTAATTTTTTTATCGGCATTAAACTCGGTAAATACAGTAGTTATTTCTGCGATCATTTCCGGATGAAATGCATTTTTAACTTCAGGTCTGTTCAGTTTTACGATTTTGTATTCACCGCAGGTTTCGATTTTCAAAAACTTCATATTACATCCTAAAAACGCCCTGAGTTTTAGGGCCCCATTCTTTGTTTAAACTTGCGGAAATTCCTAAGGCCAAAACCATTCGTGTGTCTTTCGGGTCAATAATGCCGTCATCCCAAATTCGGGCCGTTGCATAATATGCAGAACTTTCGCTTTCAAATTTTTCTAAGGTTGGCCGTTTAAATTCTGCTTGTTCTGCTGCGTTCATTGACTGCCCTTTGCTTGCAAGCTGGTCCATCTTCACCGTCAATAATACATTTGCCGCTTGTTCGCCGCCCATAACGCTGATTCGCGCATTCGGCCACATCCACATTTGCCGGGGCTGGTAAGCGCGGCCACACATTCCATAGTTTCCAGCACCGTATGACCCTCCGATAACAACGGTAAATTTTGGCACATGCGCGTTCGATACGGCCATAACCATTTTCGCGCCATGTTTTGCGATGCCTTCATGTTCGTACTTTTTACCCACCATAAAGCCTGTGATATTTTGCAAAAATATTAATGGCACTTCACGCTGTTCGCACAGCTGAATAAAGTGCGCGGCTTTTTGTGCGCTTTCACTGAATAAAACCCCGTTGTTGGCAATGATTCCAACTGGCATTCCCCAAATATGTGCAAAACCTGTGACTAGCGTTTTACCAAACAGCGGTTTAAACTCATGAAAGCTCGACCCATCGACGATGCGGGAAATAATTTCGCGAATATCGAACGGAATGCGCGAATCTGCTGGTAAAACTCCGTAAATTTCATCTGCTGGGTACAATGGTTCTTCGATTGGCCTAGTTTTTAACTGTACGGTTTTACGCTTATTTAAATGTTTCACGATAGATTTAGTAATTTCTAATGCGTGCAAATCATCTTCAGCAAAGTGATCTGTTACCCCTGAAATTTCACAATGAGTTGCAGCGCCGCCTAAATCTTGCGCGTCAACAATTTCGCCAGTAGCGGCGCGCACTAACGGAGGCCCACCTAAAAAAATAGTCCCATTGTCTTTTACAATAATATTTTCATCACTCATTGATGGAACGTAAGCCCCACCAGCCGTGCAAGAGCCCATCACCACTGAAATCTGCGATATCCCCATGGCGCTCATGCGCGCCTGATTATAAAATATTCTGCCAAAATGATCACGATCAGGAAACACTTCAGACTGTAGTGGTAAGTACGCCCCACCACTGTCGACCAGATAAATACAAGGAAGCCCATTTTCCATCGCAATTTCTTGGGCACGTAAATGTTTTTTCGCGGTAATCGGAAAGTAAGTACCACCCTTAACGGTCGCATCGTTAGCTACGATTATGCATTCAGTTTCTTCAATAACACCAATGCCTGTTACAACTCCACCGCCAGGCGCTTGACCGTCGTACATGTCATCTGCAGCCAATGTCGAAAATTCTAAAAATGCAGTGCCTGTGTCCAGCAAACCGTCAATGCGTTCACGCGCGGTTAATTTGCCACGTGCTTTATGTTTTTTCAGTGCTTCAGCACCACCACCAAGTTTTGCAGCTTCCACTTTTCGGCGCCACTGGTTCACATGTTCTAATAAGGCAGCCCGATTTTTTTTGAATTCCGCGGATTGATTATCGACCTGAGTTTGTAATGTCATCTTAAACCTTTGATTTTAAAAGATTTACAGCTTCACAGTAAAGCTTCAGCTCCAAAGTGTCTGATTTTTTTGATTCGCCAACCTGCAATCGAATTAATAATTCTAGCTGTGCTTTTTTTTGCCTCTGTAGATTAGAAAAAAAATCATCCATTGTACCCTCAGATGTTTGCAAATAAAGATGCAAATTTTCATCCCATATTTGTTTTTTAGAAATCTTTATCTCACTAGCGCTGATTTGATAAAATTTTTCCTCTAAATGCCGATTTATAAAAGTTTTAGCTAATTCCATAGCAGCATTTAAAACTA
>JAYTMU010000103.1:0-26030 GCA_043728195.1 Bdellovibrionales bacterium | reverse complement strand
TCCAAGTAGTCAAATGGCGATGTCACTTCGATATCAGCTTGTGCAGTTGATAAAAAATGCATTACTTCTTGCGTAAACTTTTGATCATAGTCATGCGATCCCCAAGATCTTAAAAAAATGATCAGATTGTTATCCAGTAATTGTTGAACAGTGGTTGTGGGCATTTTCACTACACCTTGGTGCGAACGTGTCTGAAAATTCATTACATCACTCCGTACTTACGAAGTTTAATAATGGCTTTCTTAAAATAATCACCATCTTTTAAATCAAGCTCGACGATTTTTTTCCACTTATCTTTTGCTCCCTGACGGGTCTCGGAATTGTCGACAATTCCATAGCTTTCATCGATGACTGACTCTTGATATAACGTCATCATCTGGCGGCGCAATTCGGAAGTGAATGTTTCAATCTTATCTTTTACTTTTTGATTGGTAGGATCGTAAACCAATGATTCTCGTAGCGAAACGATAGACTGCTTAAGCTTACCTTGTTGAAACAGGGTGTCAGCTTGCACAATGCTTTTCTGTGTTTTTTCCGAAATCTTTTTTTCAATAAACTGAATCCTGCTTTGTGATTTTATTTTTAATTTGTCTGGATCGGGTAACGATGAACTGACGATACTTTTATACCGCTTAATTGCTTTAAAGGCGAACCCGTCCCGTTGGATCTTTTCTGCGTCGGCAAATAATGTTTTTAACTGCTCGACTTGTTCGGCATAGCTTTTTTGTTCAGACTGCTTTATCTTTCGGTCCATCTCAAACTTCTCGGCTGCTGAAACTAAGCGAACGTAATCAGTGTTTGATGGATCAATCGTTGCGATTGGCACAAGGCACTCTTTTATTTTATCTACCTCTACCAACGGTCCAAGCAATTTCTCGCATTTAGCTGCTACATCCTGAAACATTTTTCGCTGCTCTTCCTCTTCGCGTATTCTTTTTTCATCTTCCTGTTGTTGTACAATCGTTAGCAAGCTTTGTTCGGCCTGCATCTGCAACCCTTTTGACTCTTTGTAACCGGCAGGAAGTGGTTCATGAATTTTTCGAATTTTCTCCAAAGCTAAATCAAACTTTTGCTGCGCTAGCATTTGTTCCGCTAGCGAATAAAGTTCTTTTATTTCATTCTGTTGGGCGGGTGTCATTTTTGCAAAGGCATCGCCTTCATTTGTAACCGCTGCAGCCGTTGGAACTTCTTCCGTGTCTAAAACTCCACCAAAGTACGCTGCTGCACCTAAAAATACGAGCGTTGCAGCAATAACTAAAGGTTTGTTGGATAAAAATTTTTGCAATGGAGTCTGTAAATTTCCAGCCGATGGAGGTGTGAAATTGTAGTACTGATTCGGCTCAGAATTATTTGGCATACCCGTAAATGGACCACCGCCGCTTTCGGTATACATTTGCTGCTGGTGTTCACCTTCTGTTGTAGGGATTTCTACGGGGTATTGGTTAAAATCTTCCGCCGGCATATCAAAATTTTCGTCAAGCATGCTTTCCATGCTAGCGTCTTCCGCAGGAATGGCGGGAATATCTATTTTTTCCATTTTAAATTTAAAATTGGGATCATGTAGTTCAAAGTAAATTGTATTATCTAAAACCGTAATGGCGTCGCCGCTTTTCAACGGTTGCGGATCTGTCGATGAAACTGCGGAGCCATTTAAAAAAGTCCCATTGACGCTAGCTAAATCTAAAATGGTAAAAATACCGTTCATCTTATGCACTTCAAACTGGCGGCGACTTACGCGCTGATCTGGGATGACGATTTGGCACGAAGGGTCTCGTCCTGCAACCCACAGATCACCCACTTCAAGCCGCAACATTTCAGTGACCTGATCTTTTGAATTCACCATCTTTATATATGGAACTTGCGGAGCTGCACCCATTACCGTTTTAGTTATGGCGCTGAAATCTAAATTATTATCACTAGCGACAGGTACATCCGATGCTGGCACATCTAAAAGATGAAATTCGTATGGCGGCACTTGAAATGTTTGGCCATGCTCTAAAGATATCTCTTCAACTTTTTGTCCAAGCGAAAAAATTTCACCAAATCTTGAAATGGCCTGCAGTACCCATTTTCCGTCATTAAATTTTAATTTAAAATGCTCGCGAGAAATCCCTTTTTCAGCTTGTAAACGAATATCGGACCCGTCTTTTCGACCGGCGACATATTCTTTTTCGGGATTTAACTCAATTTCGCTGATTAAAGCGCCGCGCAGCAGGACCTTCAGACGGGACATTACCTAATACCCTCGGCTGCTAATTGGCATTTTTCAGCCATCCGCTGCGCTAACTTAAATTTTTGGTCGTTGGCTCTGCCCTGAAGCATATCCATTACCTGCTTAAACATTGATTCACACATGCTAAAATTATGCTTCTGATAATAGCTTTCTCCAAGCATTAATTTTGCCTGCATCAGTTCATCAAAACGAACAAGTGACAGCCGAAGATAAGATCTAGCTAGTTGATGTGATGGATTTAAATTTAGGACCACCTGAAAAAAGTCCTGGGCCCGTGCGTAGTTACCCAACTGGAAATCACGCATTCCCTTGATAAAATTTTCTTCCGCGCGAAGGTATTGGGGCGAATTCCTATTTAATTTATCTTCGTCGCGTTTTTTACGAAGTTCTTTTTCTTTGGCAGATTCTAGTTTAACAGCAATTTCATCCTCGTATTTTAGCACAGGTTTAGCTTTCGCAGCTTTCACTTTTGCCGGCTGCAAATAAAAGTACGCAGCAACACAAAGAATAATTCCAATGATTGCATAAAACATCACTGGCGTTTTGGCAGCGGCAACATTGGCAGTTGGCCTGTAATGCATCTGTGCCGAACTGTTTGGTTGAACTTTCGATGGTGCAGGAGCAGCCGGTCTAGCTGGCGCTACAACATTGGACTTTACGCTAGGAGCCGAGGCCGTAGTTTTTGGAACTATCGGCCGTTTTAACGACAGGACCTGGGCCTGGACAGTTTGTTTTACTGCGGGCGGTGTCTGCGGAACAGAAACAACGGACTTTCCCAAATCGAACTGAAATGAAAATTCAGAATCACCAACCTGAAAGCTCGAGTCATTTACAAGTGCTGACTTTGTTACACTTTCAGCGTGCACAAGTAGTGCATTCTTGTCGCTTAAATTTGAAATCTCGAAAGAATTTTGTACGAGATCTATTTTTGCATGGGTTCGACTAACTAGCGGATCATTTACCAAGACAATATCATTTTCAGGCCCACGCCCAATGGTAAGCGGAGTTTTATAAAAAAGGAATGACTGGCCAGCATGCGGTCCTTTGACAACATTCATTTGAATTTTCATTTGAATCTCTTGTTTCAGCGCTGCTGTCATGTGTTTGAGTCTGCCTTCGTTAATGTCATAAGATAGTATTCGGGTTCTCCATTGACGTCGATAAATGCCTGACATTGAATATCACATTCAAACTGCGAAAATGGAATGCGGTCCATGTGTATTTGGTATGGAGCCTGCTTCGCACGTGCTACAAGTGAATCGATGTTTTGCACAAGGGATGAATCTGAAATCTGTTGAAATGATTGATTTAGCAAGGTGTCTTTAGTTGACTGGCAAATCTGTTCGAACGATGAATTTAGAGCAATTAGACGGTGATCGCCGGTTAAAACAAATGCAGGCTGAGTAATCATATCTACAAGGTGACTGTATTCTAAATCTTTATTTTGCTGTGGCTTAGCTTCAACCGAATCACTGGTGGAATTCCAAACGCGATTTAGCAGCGTATTTACATTCGTTGTCAGTTTTTGTATCGCCGGATAATCAAACAGAACTTCTGTACGATCTGTTTTATCTCGTAAAGCTTGATCGATCTGTTGATTCAAACTTTTTAGCGGATACTCAATCAATCTAGAAAACAAGAAGTAAAGCAATAGTCCCAGCACTGTAGCTATGACTAACGTTTGCATGAAAAGACTGATAACTCGCCCCTCGTCGACATTTAGCGAGCTTACATTGTAGTAAACAACAGCATGGTATTTAACAGAGGGTTCGCCTGTGGTCGGATCGTAAACTCCGATTGGGTAACTAGCCCCAATTGTTTTAGAGTCAATTTGTCCAATCGAAGCGCGGCCTTCCCTTAGCGCCTTTAAAATAAAACTATTTGAAGCATCACGACCTACTTTTTCACTCGGGGCAACTATGCTACCGTTCGATTGCTGCACGATGAACGCGTCTTTTATACCGTCTTCTTTTAACGCATCTTGCACCGATAAATTTCCGAATTCGCCGGATATTAAAGCTTGCTCATTAACCTTTGCCATAGCATGAGCTACAGATTTGGCCCGCTTGGTGGCCTCGATAAAATTTGATTCCTTTGTGATGATTGTTAATGGAATTGTCGATAGTAATGTCACACCAAAAATAAATATCAAGATGAAACCTAACAAAACACTTTTAAATGGAAACACGAGTGCCAAACGGTAAACTGCGGGCATCAAAACAGCTTCTATAAAGTTTTCGAACTTCTCGGCTAACGTGATTTTATTTACATACGAATTAGCAGCAGGCTGCGGTTGTTGTGAATAATGTTGCGGCCCTGGAAACGTAGCTTGCATATTCATCGCAGCTGAACCATTTTCCGGATAGTGAAAGCCCGCTGCAGCTGGCGATACCATCGGAACTGGCGGGGGTGTTAATCCCTGAGAAACTGCCAACGGGCTGTGTGCACCAACTACAGGTAAATTTTTAGTGCTGCGGGCATTGTTTTTAGGTCGTATGTCTGGTGTTGGAATAACGTCCATAATAATGTCAAACAGACTGATCTTATCGCCAACACGCAGAATTGAATTTTGAATTTTAACACCATTTACAAAAGTTCCATTGCTAGATTTTAAATCGACAATAATAATTTTATCTTTGTAAACGTGAATTTCGCAGTGCTCTTTCGATATTCCCAATGACTGCACTTTGCAATCGGTGGAATTACCTCGACCAAAAATATTTTTTCCTAATTTTAAATCGTTTATCTGACCTACGTTAGGGCCAGATAGCATTCTAACTGACCACATAAAGTTGATCTCCTACATGTAGATTTTTTTGCTCGGCAAAACCAGCAGCTGCTTCGATTACCGATTGCGACTTCCAGTAAGGTCCAACAAAGCGAAAAGGCGGAACTGATTTCTTGATTTTTACAATTTCAAGTTTGCGGTTTATGAAAATGCAATCAATTGAAAATCTCATGAAAAAAGTATGAATATTATTAGTTGCCTGAATCCACATGGCTTGGTTAGCATTTAAACTTTTACGACCAAGTAAACCTTTTCCGCGTTGCCAAAACGAGCTTGCGATCTCGAAATCCTCGATAATTAGCTCCGCTCCAGAATTAAAATTTGCATTTGAAACTGCAGCGGATGTTCTGTAAAGCTTTGCCATTACTGGCCCCCGCCCGAACCATACATCATACTTATAACAACGGGCCCGAAAACCATGATGAAAACAGCAGGCAAAATAAATAGCATGAGTGGTAGCAGAATAAGTTGGGATGCCTGGGCACCGGCTTTTTCAGCCCGCATAAAACGTTCTAAGCGCATTTGCACCGATTGATCTTTTAAAACCTGTGAAATGCTTGCGCCAGTGGCTTCAGCGTCAATCAATACGGCTACAAAGCTTGTCATTTCCTGCATATCTAACCGAGCCGCTAATTCTTTTAATGCTTCCGTTTTTGAAGATCCAATTTTAATATCCTTAAGCACTGTTTTAAACTCTTCAGCAAGCACTGAATCTGCGCCCTCGGCCTTATCAACAATTTTTTGAATGGCACCAAAAAAATCTAATCCAGCTTCGACCGACAACGCTAACAGATCAATGAAGAAAGGCATATCGATACGAACACTTAATTCCCGATTCTTTTTTGTCCCTTTACAGTGCATCTCGGGCATGAAGAAACCAATTAATCCCAGCAGAAATACCATTGGCGTTGGAAAGCCTAAGTCTAAGGTAAAGTTCATAACCGAAAGAAAAATTGGAAAAGCCACTCCTAAGAAAAGTTGCAACCCAATGAATTCATCCACATTAAGTTCTGCCGACAAACCACCAACTTTAATTAGTCGTTGAATTTTTTTACGATACTTTTCAGATTTGATTTTTCCTGCATGCTGCAACGTAAATTGATGAACCAGTGGACGGCACAAATTTATAACTGCATTTTTTGATTTGATTGGCTCGTTACCGCTGGCC
This sequence comes from Bdellovibrionales bacterium, assembly GCA_043728195.1. Lineage (GTDB taxonomy): Bacteria > Bdellovibrionota > Bdellovibrionia > Bdellovibrionales > Bdellovibrionaceae > Pseudobdellovibrio. The sequence continues at coordinate 19,841 of JAYTMU010000103.1, read as the reverse complement.
CAGGATAGCTGTTGCTCTCCGGGTCGACCGGCAAGCAACGACGACACAAAAAGGTATACAGCTGCGCCAGCTAATATTAAGCCTGCAAAAAGCATTAATTCTGCGCTACCCATCTATCCCCTTTTCAAGTAGGAATTAAAAGACAATGAAAAAAATAATTTTAGCTTCACAGTCACCTCGCCGTTCGGAAATACTCAAAAAAGCGAATTATGATTTCGTTTCAATTCCTACTCATGTATCGGAAATTCCTGATAAAAACCTGACTCTGGATGAACAAATAATGGATATAGCTAGACGAAAAGCCAGGTTTTGCTTGGCAACTTTGCAAGGCCAACGTCTAGCTGACGAAAGCGACCGGCACGAACACCTCATTTTGGCTGCAGATACAATGGTTTGCCTTTCAGATCAAATTTTGGGAAAGCCTGCAAGCCAGGTTGAAGCATTTCAGTTTCTAAATTTACTATCGGGCAAGATTCACCACGTGAAAACTGCAGTGATAATTCTTGATGTAAATAGCCACGACGAAGTGTCGCTTATTGAGACGACCGAAGTAACGTTTCGAAATTTATCAGAGTCAGAAATCTGGGATTACATCAAAACGGGCGAACCTATGGACAAAGCCGGTGCCTACGCTATTCAGGGCCTAGGTAAAAAATTTGTGACCCATTTTAATGGCGATTTTGATAATGTGGTCGGACTTCCCTTGCATGCTATTGAAAAAGTATTCAAAATTAAATCATGGACTCTCAAGCGGCTTCTTCCCGAACCGAAATTCTAGATCTACTTAAGCCACACCAAACACTTCTAGCCGTAAGCAAACTGCAACCCATTGAAAAAATTCAAGATTTGCATAGCTTGGGTCAAATCCACTTCGCCGAAAACTACGTTCAAGAGGCATTAGAAAAGATCGAAAAGTTACAAAAACTGAACTTGCAGTGGCACCTGATTGGCCCTTTACAAAAAAACAAAGTGAAGTTTTTGAAAAAAAATTTTTCCTATGTGCATTCGATTGATTCGTTCGAACTTGCAAATTTGGTCTCTGAAAAAGCAATCGCTATAGGTCACAAGCAGACCGTATTTTTACAAATTAATCTGTCTGGCGAAGAATCGAAAACAGGTTTCGATAGGGGTCAGCTGAAAAACAGTTGGCTTGATCTACAAAGTTTAGATGGAATCAAAATTATCGGCTTAATGACAATGCCGCCTTTAGAAAATGCACCCGAAAAAAATCGTAAATATTTTGCGGAACTTAAAACATTGGGCGCCACATTTAATCTGACTGAATTTTCAATGGGAACAAGTCAAGACTACAAAATTGCTTTGGAAGAAGGTGCAACCTGGATTCGCATCGGCACTGTTTTATTTGGTGAACGTGAATTTAAAAAGAAAAATAATGAATCGAGGACTCAATGACAAATCCACTTTTAAAATCAATGAAAATAGGTTTTATTGGCGCCGGTAATATGACTCAGACCATGATTAAAGGAATGCTTGAATCCAAACTGTTAAGGCCAGAACAAATCCTAGTTTCAAATAGAACTCCGGGTAAATTAATTAAAGTAAAAGAGCTTTTCCATGTTCAAACGCGCGAGCACAACGAACAGGTTGTCGAAGAATGTGATGTGATCATTTTAGCTATGAAACCACAGGATTTACCTGCGGCCGTTGAAGTCTTTGCCAATCATATTGAAAAACATCAGACCGTAGTTTCACTTGCGGGGGGAATCAATTTAAAATCATTAGAAAAGATAATTCCTTCGGCACGCATCGCCCGTTTAATGCCAAATACACCAGCCGTTATCGGACGCGGAGTTATCGGTTACTTAACCCAAGAAAATGATGATGAAGACATTGTAGCTGATCTTATCGAAGATTTATTTGCTAGCTTAGGTGTTTTACTTCGAGTCGATACGGAAGAAAAATTCGATGTTTTAACGGTTTCATGTTCCAGTGGTACCGGTTTTGTTTTTGAAATGATGATGTACTGGCAAGACTGGATTGCTGAACGTGGCTTCAGCGATGAAGATTCAAAGAAAATGACTATAGAGACTTTTTTAGGAGCATCCATGTTAGCTGCACAGTCTGCCGGAATTGATATTGAAGAACTGCAAGCCCGAGTTACTTCAAAAAAAGGTATCACTGCTGCAGGACTTAATTCGATGCGCGAACTTGAAATTGAACGTGCCTTGCGTGTCAGCTTCGAGAAAGCCTCGCTACGATCAAAAGAATTATCACTTGACGGAAAGCGCTAGTTCTAAGACTTAAGTCCGGCTTTGGACTTTAAAAATTTTTAAGTTATTAGTACCTAGGCAAAAATGTCCCTATACTGAAGGCAGGCTTTTTATTGTTCACGGAGGAACAATTATGAAACATTATCCTACAGAAATCGCACACAAAACTTTTGAAAAAAAAATGATGGGCTACGATCCAGATGACGTCTCTGACTTCTTAACAGTTATTGCTGCGCAGATGGAGGCTTTGCTACAAGAACGTGCGGCATTTCAGAAGGCATTAAAAGACAAAGAACTTCAGTTATTGGAATATAAAGATCGTGACCAAGTATTAAAAGCGACCATTACAAATGCATCGCAGATGTCAGACCGAATGCGTGCTGATGCTGAGCGCGAAGCCAAATTGATCATCAATGATGCTCAACAAAAATCAGAAATAATTACTCGAGATGCAAAAGATTCTTTGAAAAAAGTTTATCAAGAAGTTGCCGACTTGAAAAAAGCGCGCATGCAGTTTGAAGCTAACTTAAAGGCAATGGCCCAAGCTCACTTATCGTTATTAGATCAAGGTGAATCTTTCATGCCGCGCATGCGGCTTTCTGATTTGGATATGAAGTAGTCGCGTACGACTACTCTCGTTTTTTCTTTTTCTTTATTTTAATTTTGTAATCTTTTTCTAAAGCCGGATTTACAGCCGGTCTCATTTTGATAGTTTCCTCTGCTGGTTCTGGCTCGGTGGCATTCTGTAGATTTTGTGATGAACCTTCGAGTTGCTCGATGTAATTATCTTTAGATGGATTAACTGGTTTAAAATAGTCCTGGTTCACTCCGTCGTTTGTATCTTCCTTAAAATTTTTATCCGCTGGATCAACGATCACCGGCTTTTTAGCTGCCGGTTTTTTACGAACTGGGCTTGCATCACTACCCCCGAAGCCCCAAGTTAATCCGGCTCCGACATGTATTCCTTCGGCCGCGTTCGTCCCTGCTATCGGATAACCGCCAAAAAATTTAAGCGATAAATCGCGATTAAATTTATATTTTAGATAAAGCTCTGTATCAATTAAACTTGGGTTTGCACTATAGTAGCGTTTACTAGCTCCGTTTACTCGGTTCGTAATGGTATCGCGTGACAACGGCTGATTGGTTTTTTCATCATCCTTTATTGAAATGTAACCGTTTACGGCGCCTCCGATAACTAGGCTTTCAAAGTGAATGTTTGATCCCACTGTGTACAGAAATAATGTGGATAGACCTTCTGTTCTATAATTTACTCCGCCACTAACGAAGGGTGCAAAAGTTCCTAAATCAAAGGTTGTGGAAAGCACGCCTTTAATTTCATCCGCGCCAGCGTTGTTAATTGCAGAATCCGTAGTTGGACTGACTTTTTCCACAGCATACGAGTACGAAAGATCACCTATCACGTTCAGTAGGTCAGAACTAAAAATTTGGTAGTCCACACCTAAAGATACATGACTGATAGACGAATTTTTTCTAGTTGCAATGGCATCATTTGATTCAGCATTTCCAATTCCAACTTGTAAGACCGCTGCTAAATCTTCGACTAGTATGTAGCGGGCACCGGTCAAAATATTTACAGTTTGAAATTGAAACCCGTTTGGCAGGCCAGATTTCGATCCATCAAGCAAAAAATTTCCAGATGCTTTAAAGTACTCAACCGAAAAGTCTAATTCGGTATGACCTACTCGGTACGGTCGGAAAATAGATTCCGCAAAGGCAGTTAATGAACTAAAACTGAAGAGTATCGCCGCAAACGGACTAATGTATTTTTTCATAGCCTTTTAAGTGTAGCTGAGTTGAAATGAAAAAGGAGCAGCCAAAGGTCGAGATATGATAGAAAATAAAAAACCACAAATTACTATTTTTCTAACGGTATTTATTTATCTGCTTGGCTTCGGCATGATCATTCCAATTATACCCCTAATTAGCACCCAATACGGAGCAACTCCCTTACAGACTGGACTTTTGCTTTCAGTTTACTCGGCTATGCAATTTTTATTTTCGCCAGTCTGGGGACGCCTCAGTGATCGCTATGGCAGGCGCCCGATTTTGCTTGTATGTCTAATCGGCGAGATTTTTGCTTACTTATTTTTTGCTTTAGCCAGAAATTTGGAAATGATTTTTATTGCGCGAGCTTTGTCCGGATTTTTTGGCGCATCAATTTCTACAGCGTCAGCTTACATTTCTGATATCACACCAGCAAATCAGCGGTCGAAGGGAATGGCTTTGATTGGTGCCGCCTTTGGATTGGGTTTCTTATTCGGACCAGCAATTGGTGGCGGGTTAACCTGGTGGGCACAGAAGTTGTCAGACGATCCTTTTTTTCACACAAGCTTTAGTTCGTATTGGGTATCGTTTCTATGTTTAGTGACGTTTGTCTTTGCATTTTTCAATTTGAAAGAAACATTAAATAAAGATCTGCTAAATAAAAATTCGCTTGGCCGAATTAAAGCCATCACTAAATATTTTTCCGCGCCAGTTATCGGGCCATTGATATTTGTATTTTTTCTTTCGTCATTTGCCATGTCGACAATGGAAGTGACTTTGGTGCTTTACATGAAAGACAAATTTGGCTGGGGCTTACTAGAAGTCAGTTACGGCTTTGCCTACGTTGGGTTAATGATTGTATTAACCCAAGGGTTTTTAGTGCGCAGGCTCATACCTAAATTTGGCGAACGAAATGTCTTACGCCTCGGCCTTATCTTTATGGCTATGGGTTTTTGTGGAATTGCAGCAGCACAATCATTATTTGCATTGGCCCTAACTCAAACTTTTTTAGCGTTAGGGGTTGGTTTTGTAAATCCATCCATTCTTGGATCTATTTCTCTGCTTGCAGACCCCAACGAGCAAGGGGCCGTCCTAGGAACAACACAAAGTATGGCGTCATTTGGACGCATTGTTGGACCTGCACTTGGCGGAGCTCTGTACGGTTCATTTTTCATACAATCTCCGTTTATCATGGCTGGCTTACTTATTCTTACCGGGCTTTTTGTTGTCATTGTTATATTTAAGCAAATACCGATAGCGGGACTGGAGAAAAAACCAGATGCTAAATAAAATAGGATTTTTTCAGTTGGATAACCTCATACAAGGTCGCGTGCCATTTTTATTCATAAACCTAGGGCCGGAAATAATGACGTGGTATGCGTCACTTTCGCGGCAACACCTTGAAAAAAGTTTATTTGCCACAACTGAAGATCAAATAATACCCAATTTAACGGCACAGTCTATCGCCGACCACACGGCAATCGTGCTTCTTTGCTTAGATGGTGCAAGGTCGTCAAAAATTGCAATTGATCTGGAAAAACGTGGTTATACAAACGTCTATGTGATCGATGGCGGCCATCAACAATTGGTGACTGAAAGGCAGCAAGCTTGATATCCTGTTAGCGATGAAAACATTAGCTGACAGATACAATCCGCAAGAAGTTGAAGATAAAATTTACCAATGGTGGGAAAAATCCGGCTATTTTAAAGCGGAAGATAAATCAACCAAACCGCCTTTTTCGATAATTTTACCACCGCCAAATGTCACTGGATTTTTACATTTAGGTCACGCACTAGATCATACGATTCAAGATTTATTGATCCGCTGGAAACGGATGAGCGGCTTTAATACAATGTGGTTACCCGGAACTGACCATGCAGGAATTGCCACGCAATCCGTTGTTGAAAAAGAATTAAAAAAAATCGGCATTACCCGTCATGGCTTAGGCCGAGAAAAATTCGTTGAAAAAATTTGGGACTGGAAACACGAATACGGTGACCGTATTTACGGGCAAATGCGACGACTTGGTGATTCGTGCGACTGGGACCGAGCTACCTTTACTTTAGATGAAGGGGTTTCCCAAGCCGTACGAAAAGTATTTGTTACACTTTTTAAGAAAAATGCAATTTATAAAGGGCTTCGCTTAGTTAACTGGAGTGGGCCTCTTGAAACTGCTATTTCCGACTTAGAAGTCGAGCACAAACAAATAAAAAGTTTTATTTACCACATCAATTACCCAGTTGACGGTACGAACAAATTTTTAACCATCGCCACGACCCGCCCAGAAACTATGTTAGGCGATACGGCGGTGTGCGTTCATCCTGACGACGAGCGCTACCAGCACCTGATTGGAAAAACCGTAACAGTCCCGCTAATTAATCGAAAAATAAAAATTATTGCAGACACTTACGTTGATAAAGAATTTGGTTCGGGGGTTGTGAAGATAACTCCGGCACATGATTTTAATGACTATAAAATTGGAAAAACTCATAAACTTGAATTTATAAATTTGTTGACGAAAAAATGCGAAATGAATGAAAACGCCGGCCCTTATCAAGGCTTAAAAGTTATTGAAGCTCGCAAAAAAGTTTTAGAAGATTTAAAAGCTTTAGAATTACTTGTTAAGGAAGAGCCCCATGTTAATTCAGTAGGACATTGTTCACGGTCAGGTGCTGTCGTAGAACCATTTTTATCAGAACAATGGTTTATGAAAATGGACGATTTAGCAGGACCCGCGAAACGTGTTGTTGAATCAGGTACGATACGATTCGAACCTGAATCATGGACAAAAGTTTATTTGCATTGGATGAATAATATCGAAGACTGGTGCGTATCACGCCAGCTGTGGTGGGGCCACCGGATACCTGCATGGCTTTGTGCTGACTGTGAAAAAAACACTGTAAGTGAAACGGATCCAACCGCGTGTGAACACTGCGGCAGTCAAAAAATTAAACAAGACGAAGATGTCCTAGACACATGGTTCAGTTCAGCCCTTTGGCCATTTTCAACTATGGGTTGGCCAAACACCGAAAGTCATTCGGCAGAAACCCAGCAGACATTTTATCCGACCAATTATTTAGTTACTGGTCATGACATTATTTTCTTTTGGGTCGCCCGCATGATTATGTTGGGACTTGAATTTAAAAAAGATGTTCCATTTCGTACTGTCTACATCCACGGTTTAGTGCGCGACAGTCAAGGCCGCAAAATGTCAAAGTCACTAGGCAATTCCGTTGATCCAATCGATATGATCGAAAAGTACGGAGCTGATGCTTTACGCTTTACATTTTTAGCACATCTTTATTCTGGAAAAGATCTTAAATTCAGCGAGCAGCGAGTTGAAGGCTACCGCAACTTTATGAACAAGGTTTGGAACGGCTCACGCTTCGTTTTATCTAATTTGCATGATTTCAAAGTACCAGCCGAAGGCGTAAAAGCTTTGCCTAGCAAAACCGAGATTTCGGTTTTCGACCAGTGGATTATAGCTAAATTAGCTGAAGTTGAAAAACAAGTTCACGATTGTCTTGAAGCGGAACGTTTTTCAGAAGCAGCGACTGCGCTTTATCAGTTTGTATGGAACCAGTTCTGTGATTGGTATATCGAATTTACGAAGCCGATAATGAATTCGTCCAATGCCACTGAAAAGCAAGCAACCCAATTGGTAATGGCACAAGTATTAAATCGCACGATCAGGTTGATGCATCCATTTTGCCCGTTCTTAACGGAAGAAATTTATGCAAACCTTCCGATTAAGGGTGAAGCCTGCATCGTTGATCAGTACCCGACCCCAGAAAATGATAAAGCATTTTTATCATTTGCTAGTAAGCAGGCCGAAGTTGAAATTGATATTGTAAAGGAAGTTATAACGGCCATCAGAAACATTCGCGGTGAAAACCGGATCAGTCCGGCAATAAAACTGAAAATTCGCCTTGGGGTTTCACAAGAAAATGTGCAGAAAATTTTAAGTCATAACCGATCCGCATTAATGACGATCGGACGTTTAGAATCTATGGACATTGGTGCTGACGGCGACATGATGAAATGTGCTGTTGCTCCGATTGCAGTCGGTGAAGCCCAAGTGAAAGTAATCATTCCACTTGATGGTTTGGTCGATTTCGACGAAGAAATTAAGCGAATACAAAAGACCATTGAAAAGCTAGAAAAGGATGTCTCGTTATTAAGTGGTAAGCTTGGTAATGAAAAATTTGTACAAAATGCTGATGAAGATGTCATTGCCAATGACAGGATTCTGTTACGGCAATCCCAGCACCAGGTCGTTTCGCTTAAGGAAGCTTTAACGCGGTTTATTTGATGTGTCAAAAAAACCGCGTAGTGGTTTATTTTTAAACAGTCCCCTATACTTTTCCCAATGCGCTTAAAAGCTTCTGCCTTATTATTAGTTTGGTCCTTATTTTTCAGTGCATCCGCTTTTTCGGCCAATACCTCGGAGTTGTGCCAAGACAATGCCTTAAATGTGGTAAATTTTGACAAGCAAATTACGATGCGACCAAACGAATCAGGCGAATTTACAGTGCTTGCATGGAACGTGTTTAAGTATAAAAAAGAAAATCTTTTTTCAGATTTAAAAAAACTGTCTGAAACCTCTGATATCATGATGCTTCAAGAAGCCATGCACACGTCTGAATGGCAGGAAACTTTTTCGCAGCAAATGCCATTTTCGTTTTCATTTTTTAAAAGTTTTTGTAATGAAAACAATCAAGCAACAGGTGTGCAAAACGCCGCACGTTTTAAACTGATGAATGATGTTATATTGGTGTCGCCTGGTCGCGAACCTGTCTTAAACACTCCAAAAGTATCGGGCGTATCCAGAGTCGACATTCCGGGGCACGGTAGTGTTTTGATGGTTAATATTCATGCTATAAATTTTGTAAGTGACAGTGTTTTTAAAGATCATATCAGCCAAGTTGCAGACTATATTTCAACCCAGCCGGGACCGGTTATTTGGGCTGGCGACTTTAATACCTGGAGCCCATCACGACAGAGATTTCTAGACGCAAAAACCAAGGCCCTGCAACTTGTGCATGTAAATCCGGTGAATGATAATCGCAAGCAGATCCTAGATCATATTTATGTTCGTGGGTTTGATATAGTGAATGCTGAAGTTCTAAATCGCACAAGTTCAGACCACCGGCCGCTGATGGCTGTGTTGAAATTTATAAAGTAATTTTCGATCTTGTGGAAATTTGACGTAGTAACTGCAGTGATTGGTTTGCATAGAGCTTCCATCCATGAGAACGCTTACTTATGGCCATCGTGGCCATAAGTCGTTGAAAACAAATGTGAACATAGCAAGAATCGCTTAGCTGCCAGAATTAAAGTTGAAGTCACTTTTTGAATACACTTTCATTTAAAAAAATACCCAAGGCCGCATTTACTTTTTTCGAACTTATGGCCACGATGGCCATAAGTAAGCGTTCCAAGGATGGTCGCTCTTCGCAAACCAATCACTGCGTTTCTAATTCGATTTTACCAATAAACCCCAAGAGAACTCAAACAACCCGAATAAACTAAACCATCAAAGACACTGACAATTCGCTGAAATGGCATCTGTCTCCGTACAGCTAAATGTTTTTTCACCTTTAGATAATGAAAACGACTGTACTTTTCCGCTGCGCTCGACCAGCACCAGCTCTTCACCCTCTTGATAATATACGCGGCCGCCCTTTTCTTCCAAGGTTTCTTGTCCTTCGCCTCGTAGTGAACTTAAAAATTCGTCACTGGGATCAGTTGCTGCATCGGTTGCTAAAGGCTGCAGTTCAGGCATGCCTTGGTCGTTGATTTTATACAATTGGGCCCGGCGCACGGGGCTGCCACTATCCAAATATTCTGTTTCGGTACGAATTCGTTTTTTCGTGCCGTCATCGTATTTAAAATCATTTTGGGTCCAGTCATCCATTTTCACGACAATTTCACCTAATGCAGGCTTTAAACTAGAAACTAAATTATCAAATGATGGTGCAATTTTATCCGCATCAACAGATGGCTGAATACCTAAACATGTTCCTAACTGCTTTAAATTATCGGAAAATGTAACTTCAACTTGTGCCAGTTGTTCAGGTGTCATGGATTGATCTGATTTTTCTTTTATCGAAGCCGTGTCGGCAGCTTGGTCCGCAATCACCTGCTTGGATTCAGATTTGATGTCAGCTTCTTTTACAACAGTGTCCGTTTGAATGGGAACATCAGCCACTTCCAAAGGGCTTACGGCTCGCTCTTTGAAAAAGAAAAAAGCCATAATGATTAACGTGATCGTAATGGCTAATAAGGTTTTGGCTCGCATAATTTCCGATCTTACTTGATTAGACCAATTTCACGCAATCTTTGCATTAGAAATTCGTGAGCCGTTATGTCTGGATACTTAGCTCCGGCGCCTTGGCACGACGGTAAGCAACTTAACACGGACTCGGGATGTGGATGCATAAAGAACGGCATTGAAAATCTGGATTTATTTTTTCCATCCTGCGGATTAATCACTCGGTGAGTTGTCGATGGAATAAGATCATTCGTGATTCGTGCTAACATGTCGCCAGCATCAACAATTAAAGTCCCGTAATCACTTTCGATGTCTAGCCAAGTGCCATCGCGGTCTTGCAACTGTAACCCTGAAGTGGTCGCTGCCGGCAAAATTGTGATAAAATTAATGTCTTCATGGGCTGCTGCACGCACACACCGTGGATCAACACCTTCAGGAATTGGTGGGTAATGCAAAAGTCTAAGGATAGAATTACCTTCAATAACCATTTTTTTGAAAAAATCTTTTTCTACCTCAAGCGGATACGAAAGCGCTTCCATCATTTGTACGCCAGCCAATTCCAATTGCTTAAATAGTTTCTCAAACACTGGGCGAAATTCTGCGACCGTGTCATCAGGCCAAATATTTTTGGGGTAGTACTTCGAAAAAATGTGACCATCAGGCACTTCACGACCAACGTGCCAGAACTCTTTTAAATCTTTTACAGATGAGTTTTTCGCGTGTTCTTTTCCAAACGAAGTGTACCCGCGTTGACCGCCGCCCAGTTCAGAAACATAGGTTAATTTTTTAGCTTCAGATAAAGCGTAGAATTTTTCTAAAACTTGATACGCTTCAGTCAGCAGCGATGGGGCTACGTCATGATCTTTTAAAATAATAAATCCGTAATCTTTCATTCCTATAAATAGCTGCTCGATAAATTTGACTTTATCGGCTTCGGATCCATGGGTGTAAGATCCTAAGCTTAATGTTGGAACTTTACGTAAAGTAGACTGTTGGTTCGACGAACTGGTTTGCATCGGACACTCCCTGAAAAATCGGTTAATTTCCCTATTAATTAACCACATTTCATTTTTTTTCGCTACCGTGTAAGCACTTCAGAACACGCAATTTACCATGCTAAAAAAGTATATTAAATACCGACGCTTCTGTTTCTGAAAGAAATTCGAAATGAATATCACCGTCATATAATCTAAAAGCGTGTTTATTTCGATATGGTGAAGTTTCAGACTCGAAACCTTTGTAAACCAAGGGCCTTGGATCTTCTTTAATGATCTGTTCGATGGCCTCTTGCAATTCTAAGCGGCCGCTGCGGTTCATCCAAATTTTCAAATTTTCTAAAGCCTCATCCGTAAATTTAACTCGAACGTCATTTTTTTGGACAGTCGCCATCCAACCGCCGGTTGCGTTTGGAATACTTTCGAAAGCTGGCAAATACGGTTTTATATCCAAAATGGGGGTGCCGTCGACAAGGTCAACGCCTGCTAAAACCAAAACGTCATTTCTAATTTCTACCAGTTCCACAACCGAAAGCCCAATCGGATTAGGCCGGTGCGGGGACCGCGTAGCAAAAACTCCGATGCTTTCGCCTGCTAAGCGTGGCGGATGAATTTTCGCGTGATACCGGGCCGACGTGTTCAAATGAAATACGAACTGCAGCCACACATGAGAATACCCTGTCAAACCTTGCAGCGCTAATTCAGGCTGCAGATCTGATCGCAGTTTCAATTCGGAATAAACTTTTTTTACAATGCCAGGCTGGCGGGGAACACCAAATTTATCAGGATAGCATGATTTTAAAAAACCGATGGGTTGAAACGTGTATGATTCGCTCAAGAAAAATCTCCTTAATCTGCTGCCTCTGATTGATCAGATATACGCGAGCAGATTAAGAAAAGTCTAATACCATTTTTAAAATTACGGTTAGAAATTGCCGGATTTGGCTGCTAAGCCGTCGCGGTCAAGAATAATAATTTCTTTACCGTTCAAATCAATTAAACCCTCGTTTTTAAATTCCGTTAAGTGGCGCGATAACGATTCGTTGATCGTACTTGCCAGCTGAGCAAATTCATTACGGGTTAGTTTCAAATTTAACGACGTCCCACCACGCGGCGATGGTACTCCAAAACGGTCGCTAAGAAGGACCAGCTGGTACGCAATGCGCTCTTGCACGCTGGCCAAATAATGCAGCTGGCTTGTGATTTCAAAAGATTTAATATCTAGCACCGCCTGTTCAAGCACATTTCTAACCAGCGGATGACAAGAAGCGAAAAGTTGAATAATCGCTTCGCGCTTATAGATCCAAACTGTCGTCTTACGGACTGTTTTAGCGAAAGCCTGATTGGGCTTATCGAACACTAGCGATTTGTAACCGAAAACTTCACCTGGTGAAACTAACTTCGTCACATACTCGGGAGAGGTCGTGCGGCCGCGGTTGCGATCTCGGTTTACAAAAAGTTTCACGCATCCGGACTTCATCAAATAAAGTCCTTTGGTGGTGTCGCCTTCTTTAAAAATAGTTTCTCCTTCTTCAAATGATGCGACCTCATAAGGTAAATCCTGAAGGGAAAAACGATTGGCGTTGTTTGTTTCTAAGTCTTCCATATCGAAATTATGTCCTGCTGTAAGTTTAATTGTGTCCGTTGAGTTTGACATAGTTTACACCTTTCTTGGCTGAATGGGCCTATCCATAGGCGGGTTAGTTGTGAGAGTAATTTAAGACAGCTCCACCTATGTTCACACTTTACTGAACAATTCTCGCGCTTACAATGATTTCGCCATACTTCGTTATCACCCATAGATAGAATTTATCTTGACTCAAATTGAACCTGAACATAAAACGTATAAATTAAATTATCTTAATATATTCAATGACTTAAGTAGAGTAAACGAGGACTAAAAGTACTGTGTTCCCCGCCACTAAAGGAGAAAAGCCCCAATGAAAAGTTTAGTTTTATTAATTCGTTCGATTTCGTTTTCGATTCTTTGTTTTTCGCTTGTGCCTAGTTATAGTTTTGCCGCTGTTAAAATAGGCCTGGTATTGGATAAAGGTGGAAAAGATGACAAGTCATTCAACACCTCAGCCTACGAAGGCGCTAAAAAAGCAGAAAAAGAATTGGGAATTGAATTAAAATATGTCGAAGCCACGGATAACAATTCACTAGAAACTTTACATCGCAATTTTGCTCAGAAAAAATATGACTTGGTAATAGGAATTGGGTTTGCACAAACTGACGCCGTTAAAAAAGTCGCCGCTTTATTTCCGCAAACTCAATTTGCAATTGTGGATGGTGAACTAACGGCACCGAATGTACGTTCGCTGTTATTTGAAGAACACGAAGGTTCTTTTTTGATGGGTTCAGCTGCAGCAATAAAGTCAAAAACGAATGTCGTTGGCTTCATTGGTGGAATGGACATTCCACTTATTCGCCGCTTTCAAAAAGGCTTTGAAGCTGGCGCAAAATACGTCAATCCAAAAATTACGATTATCAATAACTACATTGGCGTTACTGGCGAAGCTTGGAACAATCCGGCGAAAGCAAAAGAAATGGCCTTATCGCAAATCGGGCAAAAGGCCGACGTCATTTTTCATGCTGCTGGTGCTTCAGGCGCCGGACTTTTTGACGCCGCTGCAGAAAAAAAAGTTTTTGCAATTGGCGTTGATTCAAATCAGAACTGGATCAAACCCGGTGTCGTGTTAACCAGTATGTTGAAGCGTGTTGATATTGCCGTTTTTGAAACAATCAAGTCCGTAACCGGGAAGAAGTTTCAACCAGGTATTGTTCGTTTCGGCTTGAAAGATTCCGGAATTGATTGGGCGCTGGATTCGAACAACCAAAGTTTATGGGCAGAAGTCGAAAAAAATAAAATGGCTGAAATCAAAAAATTAATTGTCAGCAAAAAAATTACTGTCCCAGATTACTACAAAACGAAGTAACCGACATTAATATGCCGATTGTCGAATTTAAAAATATTTTTAAATCTTACGGTGACTGCCATGCCTGCCAAGGCATTTCATTTGCGGTTCAAGCCGGCAGTATACATGCTTTGATTGGCGAAAACGGTGCCGGAAAATCGACGCTGATGAAGATTTTTGGCGGTTTAGAAACCGCGTCATCCGGCGACATGCTTCTGCACGGTAAGCCCTATAAACCGGCCACAGCGAAAGAGGCCTTTCAACATAAAATTGGATTTGTTCATCAGCATTTTTTATTAGCTGAAAACAGAACTGTACTTGAACATTTTGTATTGAACTGGCCCACAAATTCTTTGTTAGCACCTGTCGATAACAAGGCGTTATTAGAGAAAGTAAATTCATATTTAAAAAAGTTTGGTTGGAAATTAAATCTGCACGCCCGCATTTCGGAATTGTCGGTTGGGGAACAGCAGCGCATTGAAATTATCAAAGCCCTTTTGAATGATCCAGAAATAATTATTTTTGATGAACCAACCGCAGTTTTAGCACCGCAAGAAATCGATCAATTTCTTGGTTTCTTAAAACAACTGCAAGCTGAAAAAAAAACCATTTTACTTATTTCGCACAAGTTAAAAGAAATAAAAAATGTCTCTGACACTTTAACTATTTTACGAAGCGGAAAAAGTATACTGACAACCAAGACGTCAGAGCTTTCTACGGACGATATGGCCCAAGAGATGATCGGGCGGAAATTGAACCAACCCAAGTTGGTGAATCGTAGTGGCGTTCAAGGAAAATCGCTTTTTAAAATCGGAACACTTGAAATAAAAACTTTCGATATTTTAGGTTTTGCAGGCATTGAAGGAAACGGACAGAGCGACCTTATAATAGAACTGCTAAATTTGGCTAAAAAAAATAATCTCTCTGTTGCGGATATTGCTGAAGATCGTCTTAAGTTCGCTGTTTTTTCGGGGTCGAACTTGATGGATCACATGGTGCTTCGCCACCCTAAAAAATTTAGTCGTTACCGTTTTATTGACACTGAAAAAGTTAAAAGTGCGACTGAAAAAATGGTGGCTACATGGGATGTCCGGCCACGGAACAGCCAAATTGAAATAGGCAGTCTTTCTGGGGGAAACCAGCAAAAGTTTGTCGTCGGTCGGGAATTGTATCATAACCCCGACTTTATTATGGCAGCGCACCCAACTCGGGGTGTTGATTTAGGCGCGCAAGAAACCATCCATTCGGCACTGATAAATGCAGCTACAATTGGCAAATCTGTAGCCTTAGTGTCAGCCGATCTTGAAGAAATCCTAAAACTTTCGGATCGGTACTGCATCCTATTTGAAAATAATTTGCATGGGCCCTTTATGCGTGGACAATTGACCGAGTCTGAAATTGGACTGTACATGACCGGAAGCCACCCGCAACAAGCACAAGCGCTGCTGAAGGATTTGACGTGACATTACGTTCGGCTAAATTTTCATTAGCACCTTGGTTAGGTTTTTTGTTGGGATTGATTGTGGCCTGTGGGTTAGCGGCAGTCTTTAACGAAAACCCGCTGCATGTTTTAAAAATTGTAACTACAAGCTTTTTAAATTCTAAATACGATTTTGGCCTAACCTTATTCTACACGACGTGTTTGATATTTTCGGGGTTGTCGTTTGCAATCCCATTGCGTGCTGGACTTTTTCATATTGGTGCCGAGGGCCAATTGGTTATTAGCGCGGCTGTTGCAGCAGCTGTGGGCTCGATGTTACAAATTGGAACTTGGGGCGGACTGATCGTTCTGGTTCTTACTACTTTAGCTACCGGTACTTTCAGCGCCTGGTTGATTGCATTAATGAAATTTTATCGTCATGCCCACGAAGTTGTTGTAGCCATTATGCTAAATTTTATTTTTGCAGCCACTGCAACGTGGTTTACTTTAAATCATTTTCAAAATCCAAATTCGCAAAACCCTGAATCTGGTTTAATTGCTCAATCCTTACAGATTTTTAAAAGTGACCCGCTCAAGATTTATTTTGATCAAGCTCCGGTAAGTCTGTTTTTTGTTTTTGCAGTTTTGATCTGCTTTTTTCTGAAGTGGCTAGAATCGCGAACTCTTTTTTTTCGTATCATTGAAAGCTATGGTTCGAACCGCCAAGCTAGCCAGCGCTTTGGTTTTTCTGAAATAAAAATACTGACTTCTGTTTTTTTACTTGCTGGCGCGTTCGCCGCTTGTATTGCCTTAACCGAAGTTCTAGGCAGCACATTCCAATACAAACTGGGCTTTTCTGCTTCGTACGGGTTTTTAGGAATTGCCGTTGCCTTACTAGCCCGTAATCATTTTATTGGCCTTATAGGATCAGCTTTTTTATTAGCTATTCTTCATAAAGGATCTTCAGACTTAGATTTAGAAACCCAGTTTTTAACTCGTGATTTTTCGCGCGTGCTGCAAGCCCTGATTATTTTTAGCGTCTCGATTTCGTATTTTATTTTTAGAGATAAAAAGGAATCAAAATGAGTGCTGATTCGCTTTTATTTTTACTGGCACTATCAACCTTTCGTTTAGCACTGCCTTTAATGCTTACTTCAGTGGGTGGCTATTTTTCAGAAAAATCCGGAGTTCCCCAAATCGGCTTAGAGGCTTTTTTATTGATTGGGGCTTTCGTCGCTGCCACGACAACGTATTTTTCACAGTCACTTGTTATTGGATATATTTCTGCTGGACTTGCCGCTTTAATTTTGGCGCAGCTATTTTGTTGGCTGGTGTTGAAGTTTAGGGGAAATGCAATTGTCATCGGGACTGGTCTAAATTTATTTGTCATGGGGTTAATTCCACTTCTTAGTAAGTCCATCTTCGATTCTACAGGATCAACGCCAGGCCTAACGGGTGTTGAAAACCCACTGTTAATTCCGATACTAGTTTTATTTTCCTTCCTGACACTTTCTTTTTATCTATCCGAGAAAACAGTTTGGGGTTTGCAGATGAAGTTTGCTGGCGAAAAGCAACACGCACTAGCTGCAGTCGGAGTTTCTGCAGTTACTCGGCAGTGGCAGTCCGTAAGTTACGGCGCCTTTGTGACGGGCCTTGCTGGCGCCATACTGTCGACTGCGTTGGCCTCTAGCTATTCGCCGCTGATGAGCGCAGGGCGTGGTTATATTGCCTTGGCTGCGGTTATATTTGCGGGGTGGAATTTGCGCAAGGCTGTCATGATCAGCTTATTTTTTGGCTTCTGTGAAGCAATTCAAATTCAGGCTCAGTCAAATGCGACCGTGTCATCACTGGTGCCAGGCGAATTTATTCAAATGATTCCGTACCTGATGACCTTATTGGCTTTAGTTATTTTTAAAACAAAGCAACAGGCTCCAAAAGAATTGAAATAAGTTCTGAACTGACTAAGATAGAAACTTAATTTTATAAGTTTACCCTTTACAGTTGAGTGAGGATTCTATGCAGCATTTTAAAACTTTTCTGGCTTTAGCCACGACATTTATGATGACCCTTGGATTCAGTTCAACGGCCCAAGCTTGGGGCGGCCGCGGACACGATGCCATTTGCCAGGCCGCAGTTTTCTTAGTGAAAAATCAAAACTTAAAAGATCATTTACTGAATAAGCCACACATCATGGGTCATCTGTGCAATGTGCCGGATGTGTACTGGAAATCATTGCCTGATGATGCACGTAAGTTTGGTGACCCTACACATTTTATCGATGTGGAAATATTAGGAATTAAAATTAACGAAGTTCCAACTGATTACCAAAAAATTGTAGATAGTTACACTGGAACTGAAAATAAATTTCAAGATGGTGCAAAAATATTCTCGGTACCCAAAGAGTTAGGTTCTGTTTGGTGGCGCGTTGATCAGTTTCAACGTCGTGCTATTGAAGAGGGTAAAAAAGCAAAGGCGTTGCCAGCACCTGCAGGCTCTAAAGAAGAACAAAACGAAGACCTTCCTTACAACCAAGCATTTTACAATATGACGGTAAATATGGGATTGATGGGACACTTTGTAGGTGATGCCAGTCAGCCTTTTCACAGCACGACCGATTACGATGGCTATGCTACCAGCCACGGTGGCATTCACGCGTATTATGAAGATTCGGCAGTTATGCATTTCGGTCCTGATTTGGTCTCACGCATTGTAAAAAAAGCTACTGGAATTAGATCCCCTTCATTTTTGAAACCAAAAACTGTCGTTGAAAAAATGCGTGCATTTAGCGAAGTCGCTGCCAATGACATTAAGGCGGTACTGAAAGTTGATCCCATCATTAAGCCGTCACAATTAAGAATAGAAAAAGGCATGAGCATAAAGACGGCCGCTGAACGCCAGCCCAGTGCTGTCGGCTTTAAAAAGTTTGAAAAATTAATCATCGAAGAATTGGCGCGATCAAGTTTAATGCTGGCGCACTTGTGGGATGCAGCCTACACCGAAGCCGGCGAACCTGTGGCCAAGTCTTACAAAAGCTATCGCTACCCGCTTACTCCGGATTTTGTAATGCCGGATTACTTCGTGATTAAGCCCGAGGAAAAAAAGGCAAAGTAAAAGTTGTCTAGTAAAAGTTGTACAACATTTTGACACCTGCGAATTTTTTCGCCTGTTAGATTTTTGACTCTATGAAAATGTCTATAACCACGTAAACTTATATTTAGATGCGTGCATTAAGTATATTCGTATTATTGCTAAGTTTTGTACTGCTAGGTTGCACCGTTGCAAGTGATCCGCAATTAATAATTTCACGCGAAGGTCCGCTAGACACTGGCATTGTGGGTGGTCGCTCGCTGAAAAAAACGGATTCACTATCAAAATACGTCGTCATGATTTATTCCGAAAATGATGAGGGTATTTCGCAAACCTGCACAGGTACTATAATTTCCGATTCGGCAATTTTAACAGCTGCACACTGTGTGACGAAAGATGTAAGTAAAACGTCTGCTTTTTTTAGTCCTAATCCATTCGCTGAAGACAATCCGCAGTCGGTAGTTTTAACAGGAGTGGTTTCCCACGAAAATTACCTTGATAAAAACAAGTTAGGCCGTAACGACCTTGCTATTCTTCGTTTTGCAGGTGGACTGCCAAAGGGCGCAGCCATCGCGAAAATTGCACCCAGTGGAATTTGGCAATTAAAATTGAAATCGCTCAAAGCATTAGGTTTCGGCCAAACTGGTGGCGGCGACGATCTAGCAAATACCAGTGGATTACTTCGAATAGTTGAAATTTTCATACCTAACTTTAATCCAAGCTTGCCCGAGTTTGAAATTTTGCAAGATGGCGCCAAAGGTGTTTGCCACGGAGATTCTGGTGGTCCGGCATTAGCGCGGGTGGGCGGCGTGATCCAGCTGTTTGCAGTTGCGTCTGCTATTATAGACCCAGGAAACCTAGACCTAGATTCATGCCATTACAGATCCATTTTTACCAACATAGAATATTACAAAGACTGGATTCAATCGAACCTTCGCTAGTCCTAGCCCCGACCGTTGTGGCTAATCATAGCCTATGTTCTAATAGAGCTAACACAATGAATTCTACAGGAGTGCAACCATGCAAATGTTTAGCTACCGCTTTGCTTTTCTTTTGGTAATTTCTTTCTCTTTAATCTCGCAGGCTAAAACAAAGCGTAAACCAGCCGCTTACGAGCGTCCGCCGCAGTT
>JAYTMU010000102.1:0-1995 GCA_043728195.1 Bdellovibrionales bacterium | reverse complement strand
TTGATTGGTTTCTGCGGAAGTCTGTCATCGGTCAGAAGTTGCGGCATAAGTTTATTTTAAAGCAAAATAACCCGCTATTTAAGCGGGTTATTGATAATTCGTGTTATTTATTGATTTTTACAGACTAAAGCTGTGGAAAAGCAAAACAGGTCTATTTATTCAAATCAGACAACATGTCCGTCGTAGCCGTTGCATGATCAATTTTAGATTCAAATCCAACGTTACCCATTGCGACTTCACGTAATGAATTTACGATGTACTTGTTGTTTTTCATAGCTACCGTACAGTCGCTACCCTTAAGAAGTTGTTTGGCGCGCTTAGCCACTAATAAAACCAAAGCGAAGCGATTTGGAACTTTATCCATACAATCTTCTACCGTTACACGAGCCATGAAGCCTCCAGCTAAAATTAAAGTTTAAAGAGAAGTCTTCAAGTATAGACCTAACCTATCCAAATCTCAACTATTTTTTTAAATTCTGCATACGAGCGTTCGAAGATATCATTCACGATCTGCACATCGAACTGACCCGACTTGGCCATCTCTTTTTCAGCATTAGCCATGCGAATGTCTAAATCAGCTGGCGGCGACCCATCGCGCTTAATAACGCGTCGTCTAAGCTCTGCAATCGAAGGTGGTAGAATAAAGACAGTTTTTGCGTCCGGAAACTTCGATTTGAAGGTTTCAACTCCTTGAATATCGATGTCCATAATGACCACCTTATCTTTAGCCCAGGCTAACCGAATCTGTTCATAGGATGTCCCATAAAAGTTCGTATGGACCTGCGCCCACTCAATAAAGTAGTCTTCGCTGACCTTTTTTTCGAATTCTTGTTTAGTGATAAAGAAGTAGGGCTTACCTTCACTTTCGTGATGGCGCATGGGTCTGGTCGTGTACGTAATAATATCGTGAAACCGTGGATCTTCAGCGGCAAGCTTTTCGACAAAGCTACTTTTCCCGGCGCCACTTGGTGCTGCCACTATAATCATGCGAGTTTTTAACGTCGTCATTCGATGTTTTGTACCTGTTCGCGAATACGTTCAATCAATGTTTTTGATTCAACAACAGCTTCAGTAATTCCGGCCACTTGGCTTTTAGAGCCGATGGTGTTCACCTCACGCAAAAGTTCTTGCGTGTAAAAATCTAATTTTTTTCCTTCAACAAGCGAGGCCTCAATTAATTTTTCAAAGTTTTTTAGATGCTCTGATAAGCGCGTGATCTCTTCATTAATATCTGCTTTTTCTAGCTGCATTACAATTTCTTGCGAAATTCTTTGGCTATCAATTGGCGTGTTTGCCATTTCTTTAGAAAGTTTTAATTTAATACGGGTTTCAAAACGCTCTTGCAGGGTTTTGTTGGCCTCTTCACGCAGCTTTGAAATCTTTAACATGTGCCGCTGCAAATCTTTTAAATTCTTCATTAAATCTTTTTTTAATGCGACACCTTCACGAAGGCGCTCGATCTCGATCTTTTTCAAAGCGGCATCAAATGCTTTTTTCAATAACGACGCTTCATTTAGGTGAATCTTTTCGTTTTCTTCGACATGGATGACGTCGGGCATTTTGGTAATTTGATCTAACCTGATAGCGTCTTTAAAACCTAAGTCAGCTGAAAGTTTTTTAAAGGCTTTTAAATATTCGGCTGCTAATTTCGAATTACCAACCACTTGGGTTGCTGTGACGTTGCTTTTTAATTTACGTGAAACGTAAATATCAACTGTACCGCGCAAAATAGTACCGGCTAATTTCTTTTTTAGTTCACTTTCAAATGCATAATACAAACGCGGTGAATGAAAACGGGTTTCTAAGTACCGCCCGTTCACCGCACGGATACTGACCTCGATCATCAGATTGTTATTCTCAACTCTAAATACTCCGAAACCAGTCATACTTTTCATGCGGTTAGTATCCCTTTGCTGTGACGTTTTGGTCAACCGAGGTTAAATACAGGTCAAGACGTGCAGCTGCTTCCAACTGATCATTTGCGGAAGTTTCGAA
>JAYTMU010000101.1:0-6646 GCA_043728195.1 Bdellovibrionales bacterium | reverse complement strand
TTCAACTGATAGATTGAATTTTTTGGAAGTTCTCCAAAACTTGGTAAAGCAAAGAACAAAACCGAAATTAAAATAGACGTCACTGTGTCCCTTTCGATTCATCAAAGGCACATCGAAACCCTAGCGTTTGGATGCAATAGTCCCCGCGTAGGCCACTTCGAAATGCAAAGCGCATGAATGTCGCATAGGCTTTTGCGTCGCGGGCATTCACCGAACCTCCACCACAAAATAATCCGTTGGTACGCTCGCCGCTGGATCTTGAATCTGAAGAAATCATAACTGAGCTGAAATCTTCAACTAATTCCCAAATTAAACCGTGCATGTCATGCAAGCCCCGCATATTCGGTTTTTTCATTCCAACGTTAATCAGGACCGCATCACCAGTTTTACCGTACCAATCTAAAAGTAGATCAACAATTTTTGGATCATTAGCATCGGCGGCGAATTCCCATTCAGCAATGGTCGGAAGTCTTCCGCCAGCTGATTCACAAAACTTTCTTGCCACAAACCAAGAAACATTTGTTATTGGTTGTTGACCGATTTCCGCTAACTCAGCTTTTGAAAGCAGGTCAGATTTCCATGTGATTAAATACCTTTGATCAGCATACAACGAAACGATTTTCGATTTTACATATTCGGGGTGGCTAACCAAAAACGTATTAAAACTTTCTACGGTGACAGGAAATTGATGCAAGTAGAAACTAGGAATCACTACATCTTTTTCTTTTAGTTCTTTAAAAAATGTTTGATAAACTCCGGCGGGAATCAGCACTTTCGGTGCTGGCGCTGGTGTTGATACTGGTGCGGCTATCCCTTTACAAACAAATAAATATACTAAGGCGTAAAATATTCGTTTCATTTTTACTTACGTGTACTTTTCACTTCAGCGTTAGTGACTTCGGCGCCATTATTTCCCCAAGAATTAAATACGTAGGAAAGTACATTGGCTACATCTTCATCATCTAACCCAAGTGCGGGCATAACGCCGTTATAATCTACTCCGTTAACCACTGTTTTTCCTTCTAAGCCGTTGATAACAACCTGAATGGCACGTTTTTTATCGGCCATTAAATAATCTGATTTAGCCAGCGGCGGAAATGCGCCCTTCATGCCTTGTCCATCCGGCTGATGACAGGCGGCGCAGTTTTGTAAATACACGCTTTTGCCTGCCTTGATTCTTTCTTCAAGATCTTTAGCAAATATCTGCTGCGGGGCTTTACCAGTAGGCAATGTTTGAATGGCTCCGCCTTCAGGCAAATAAACCGTATCGGATTGTTTGCCTGTATAAATCATAGGATCTTTGGGACCATCGACCTTTAAAATCCCCAGTGCGCCTTTGTTAAACGCGCGGAAAATTGCGTGATCAACTAAAATGTAATCGGAAGCAATATCGATTTTGAATTCGATGATCGCCGATCCGCCCGGGGGCACGACTGTGGTTTGCACGTTCTCTTGCGCTACCTTGGTTCCACCTTCAGTATAAACTTTATCAAATATTTCGCCAATGATATGAAAATTAGAAGTGATGTTGGGGCCGCCCACGCCAAAGAAAATTCTGACACGCTCGCCGACTTTTGCTTTTAAAGCTCCATCGCCTGTCAGTGCGCCCACGCTACCGTTAAAAATTACATAATCGGGTTGTTCTTTGATGGCTTTTTCCATATCGAAAGGTTGCAAACCTTTTTCACCGTACTTACCTTTTGTATAAAAGTCTGATTGAACAATATAGAATTCTTTATCGACTTCAGGCAGGGCCTTTTCGGGTTGAACATAAATAAGTCCATACATCCCGTTAGCAATATGCATACCCACGGGGGCTGTTGCGCAATGGTAAATAAAAAGACCTGGGTTTAGCGCGCGAAAAGAAAATTTAGAGCTATGGCCTGGAATCGTCATAGATCCTTCAGCACCGCCACCTTGCCCGGTCACCGCATGTAAATCAATATTGTGCGGCATTTTACTTGATGGATGATTGTGTAAGTTAAATTCGACGTAATCGCCCACGCGAACCCGAATCATGGGGCCCGGAACGCGGCCGCCAAAGGTCCAAAAATTATAATCAACACCGTCAGCTAATCGCATGACGACTTCTTTTGATTCTAAATCAACCACGACCCGCGCCGGAGCCCGTCGCTTGATCACCGGTGGAGCTAATGGCGCATGAGTTAAGATAGCTTTTTCTTGTGGAAAATTTTTAGGATCAGCAAACTTTTCTTTTTTAGCAAAGGTCGTAACCGCTGCCAACAACATCAATACCGTGAAATATTTTTTCATGAATCTCCAAAGGTTTTTTTTAATAATTTTTAACAAGTTAGCCAGGCGGCTTTTAGACGGCTATTTTTACCCAAGAGTTACAATATCCTTCGGCGTAAACATACTTGTTAGGAAATATGGTGCACTTTTCAACTCCATTATTTTTTCTGATTAAAAATTTTCGTGATTGTTTAGACTACTCGATTGCAGATCTTCTTAACTTGCACGTACTTATTCCAAGCGCTGAATATAGTGGACACCAGCCTTTTAGTCCCGTTGCTAGGGGAATCACACCAAGCAAGAACCAAAGACTGCTCGGGCCCCAGAACGCAAGACTAATAAGTGACATGCCAAGCACAATTCTAAAAATTCGTTCTATTGGATGTATATTTTCTTTCATGTTAATTTCCTTTACACCTTTTCTATGACTCTTTGTCATTTTCGCTTCAGACATAATGTCCCAATGGCATCGTTATCTTCTGCCGGTTAACTTACAGTAGCTGCAAATGGGTAGCAGCACAGAGTATGCCGTTGGTTTTAATGCATTTTATAAGTGGGCACTATCTTGCAGCTTAGGTCGTGTACCGATAAACATTTTTCACCGGAGGTATTTGCTATGAAATCCAAACCAGACATCGCGCCAAACAAAAAAATCCCAGCTAATGCTAAGATTTCTAAACTTGACACAAAAGAACTTGAAAAATCTTCGCATCATGAAATTTCAGAAACCGCTGACAAATTTGATGATGAAGGTGATGATCCTGGAAAAGAATTTCAGGCCGGCGAAAAAGAGGGTGATTTCCCGCCAGATACTCAAATGAATCCAAACGAGCAGCAACCAGACGACCATGCAGAATATAATGCCACGCATGAAAGTTCTTAAAGTCATCAACATTAATTTACAATAGGAGTTTTATATGAAGTGGATCATAGTAGCCAGCGCTCGTGAAGCACGGATCTTGGAAGAATCAATAGGTAATAAATTGCATCAAATAAAAATTATTCGGAACCCCTTAGGGCGAGAGCATAATCGAGCAATGACTTCGGATAAGCCTGGTATGAACCGCGGCAAATCATTTTCTAAATCTGGACTTCATGCTATGGCTAAGGAAAACTCTCCGCATGAAGATGCTCTTCAAGTATTTGCAAAGAAACTGGTTGAAGATCTGCACCATGATCTGGAAGAAAAAAACGTAAAGAGCCTGACTCTGATCGCTGAGCCCCATTTATTAGGTAAACTACGGCTTCTTATGGGAAGAAAAAATATCAATGGTTTACATTTAAAGTGGATTACTAAAGATTTACAAAATTCTTCCATTGAGGACATATCCCATCACTTGAAAAAATATGATTCGACATTTATTTCTCAGGAAGAAAATCCTTTATAAAATAAGTCGACTACTGACCTGATGGCCATGTTTCAGGAAATTCACCGCGGACAAAGACTGCGTGCAATGATTTCAAAGCGTGAGTCTTATCAACAAAAATAAAGGCATCATACCGTTTCGAAAGTTCTGTTGGCACATAGTTGCCCCGACTTTCTTGGCGAGGATCATATACCACACCGATACCCCGATGCCCTAGTCGATGCGCAAATGGACTATGAGTTTTGTCTTCAAGTAAAAGATAGAACTGATTTAATTTGTGTTTTTTTGCGGCCTGATGAAAGTGATACTCATAGCTATCTTCTCGCGCCGCCGGCAAAGGCATCGCCTGCTCGGGCCGCCCCCAACCCGAGCCCGCAAGAACTTCCCCGTGATAGGTTCCAAAACCAATCAGTGCTACGTTTTCGTCTCCGTAACTTTGTCTAGCTAATCCTCCAAGATTTACATAGCCCGCATCTTTCATATCTGTAGCGCGGTAATAGCTCTCGGCATTCACAATAGTATGTGCATTCTGTTGCGAGCTAAAAAGCTCATCTCCATCTTGTGAAACGTCGTGCATTCTAAGCTCAAGAATTTTTTGCAAATTTAACAACACTTCTTTTTCGCACCCAGCAGGATATTTTAGCAGCGATTTTGCATAGGCGATTTCATCACTTTCAAACGGATTAAAACAAGCATAGCGACGCTGAACTTCTTGAGCCAAGGTCAGGTCATTTTTCTTTAAATAATTGACGACCTCATCCATGGATTGAAAAAGAGAATAAACATCCAAACCATAAAATCCCGCATGCCCTGCTTTCATCCACTCAGCAAGTTTGCCGATTTGTTCATTCGCCCACATCCAAGTTGGCCAGCGATGATTCTGCATTAGTACGCTTTGTGCATTTTTGCCTTCACCCCCTTGAATATATTTGTTAAGGCGATAGGCATCGGGCCAGTCACCTTCGACAGCAATAAATTTAAATCCGTGTTCTTTAATTAAACGTTCTGAAATAAGACTTCTTATTTCATAAAATTCTTCAGTCCCATGAGAGGCCTCGCCCAGCATGACAACACGAGTATCTTTGATCGAATCAATGAGGCGATCAAAATCGCTTTCACTTTTTACTCCGATCATTTCTTTTTCAATAGCTTCATCTAAAGTCATCTGATGAGATTGAAATTTAAACTTGGGGGATTCAAGATGGTCTTCAAATATAACTTGATCGACAGGAATTTTTAAGTCACTGATTGTTTTATTTGTATTCCTTTTCTGATTCATCTTAAGAAGCTCCACGACTTCTTGATCGGAAACTTGAGAAAAGTCATTGTACCATTGACCAACAGACACAAGGTCTTCGCGTTTTTCTAAAATAATTAATTCATCGATTTCATTTCGCAGATGTCTTGCACTGCTTCCCGCGCCGACGGGAACCGCGACAACAATTTTTGCAACACCTTTTTTATTCAAATATTTAACAGCGGCCAACATAGTGGCCCCGGTAGCAAGTCCGTCGTCGACGATAATAACAACTTTTTTTGTCAAAGATGGTAAACGGCGACCTTCTCTGAAAGTTTCAATTTGTTGTCTAATTTTATTTTTTTCTTTCTTTAAGATACTAATTAGGTCATCAGGTCTAAGTCCCGTACGTGAAAGAATTTCTTCGCTCCAAATAGGCTCTTCATCTTCACAAACAGCTCCCACGGCTAATTCAGACTGAATTGGGTGTCCAATTTTTCGAACGATTAACACCTCAAGAGGAACGTTAAGAGCTTGAGACATTTCAAATCCCACTGGAACTCCGCCTCGGGGCAGAGCGAGAATTATTGAATTTTCTTTTTCTTTAACAGATAAAATGACCTGAGCTGCGAGCAGTCTTCCAACTTGACGGCGATCTTCGAAAGTTGGGTTCATAAATGCGCCTCTGTCTCTTTCTACTAATTTTTTTAGTGATAAATATTTACAGCTCAAAGCCGCCGATCTAAATAAATGCCGCCTGCGTGTGGGCTGAAGTCATTGAGACTTTTTCTAAAATTTCACCGGCCAGATCATCACGGCCGGTTTTAACCGCAATATCACCTAAGGAAACTATACCGACTAATTTTTTTTCCTGATTTAAGACGACAAGTCTACGAATCTGCTTCACTTCCATGATTCGAGATACCTCTTCAATATCCTGATTTTCAAAGCAATAAACAATTGGTGAGCTCATGATCTCTCGAGCTTTTGTATTGTGAATATCACACCCCGAGGCTACAGCTCTAAGGGCAATATCCCGGTCGGTCACTATTCCCAGAAGTTTCTTGCCGTCACAAACCGGAAGCGCTCCCACATCCAAGTTCATCATTTTTTGAGCGGCCTCTTGGATATTGCACTCAGGTAGAATAACGTGAACATCGCTGGTCATTATATCTTTAATTTTACTTTTCATTTTTCAACTCCCTTAAGTCTTCCTGCTCGCGATAAGATGGAGCAGGTTTTTTAAATTTAATTACCTCTAGCCCTTCTGTAGGTGCGTTCGAAAAATCAATTAAATTGCCTCCTGAGAAAAAGAGCCACATTTCCCTGGGTAAATTAATCGGGTTGAACAATTTTTTTGAAATATTGTTTTCAATTTCCATATCTAAAGTTACTCCTTTTTCTTTTATTATTTAGATGACCATGGAAATTTCACGGTGGCTTTGAGTAATTGTGATAGTCCACTACAGACTGACATAAAAAAAGCTAGTGGCGCGCTAGAAATGAATTCGATTAAAAATTCCTATCTAACGGCTCCACCACCCAATTTGAAGAACTGCCCATTGGGATTTCCCCAGAACAGCTCAAGAGCTGGCCTTTCAAATAATTAAACCTGAAAAACACCACCACTCAAATTTCTTAAATTTGACTTCAAGAAATTCTACTCCAAAGATCCTCACCTCTTGCGAAGCTTTTCGATCTTATCCGCCCCACTTATAAGCTTGGTAGTTGGTTTCATTAACACTGTTAATTGTTACCAATTAACATCATTAACTTATCCAAGCGCTTT
>JAYTMU010000100.1:0-34846 GCA_043728195.1 Bdellovibrionales bacterium | reverse complement strand
TAGTCTAATTAACCATCGGTGCTAAATTAGAATACTTTAGATGTATTGAAAAACTTTTGCGTCAGCGTATCACGTTGATGCAAATTCCATTGACAGGTTTTTGATGTAAATCGTTTTGAGCTGACTAACTTATCGACTGAGCAAATTCTGCAAAAACTTTGCGGTCTCGCTGCGTTTTACTTTTGCAACCACTTCCGGAGTTCCTTCGGCAACGATTTCGCCGCCGTAAATTCCGCCATCGGGTCCAATGTCGATAATATGATCGCAGGTTTTTACAACTTCCAGATTGTGTTCGATCACAATTACGGTGTTTCCTTGATTTGTCAGTTCGTGCAAAAGTTCAACTAGTTTTCGCACGTCATCAAAGTGCAATCCCGTAGTGGGTTCATCTAAAATATACATTGTCTTACCGGTTCCACGTTTGGAAAGTTCTTTCGATAATTTAACCCGCTGGGCTTCCCCGCCCGAAAGGGTTGTCGAAGACTGTCCTAATGTCATGTAATCTAGGCCCACTTTATTTAATGTTTCTAGCTTCCGGTAAATATGCGAGTGATTTTTAAAAAATTCAGCAGCTTCTTCC
Source organism: Bdellovibrionales bacterium (assembly GCA_043728195.1). GTDB lineage: Bacteria > Bdellovibrionota > Bdellovibrionia > Bdellovibrionales > Bdellovibrionaceae > Pseudobdellovibrio. Next base: position 34,266 of record JAYTMU010000100.1, on the reverse strand, counting down.
ACATTCATGTCCAACACGTCGGCAATACTTTTTTCTTTGTACTTTATCGCCAACGTTTCGCGGTTGTAGCGTCTGCCACCACACGTGTCACACATTACAAAAACGTCAGATAGAAAATGCATTTCCATTCGAATTTGGCCGTGACCCAAACAGGTTTCGCAGCGCCCGCCTTTAACATTAAAACTAAAACGCCCAGGCTCAAAGCCCCGCAGTTTTGCGTCTGGCAGCGCTGAATACAAATCGCGAATCAGTGGCAAAAGTCCAACGTAAGTCGCTGGCGTTGAACGCGGCGTGCGGCCAATAGGTCGCTGACTGATGTCGATAACTTTATCAATAAGTTCCATGCCTTCAATTTTTTGATACGGCGAAGGTTGCGCTAATGAATTGTAAAATTCTTTGGCAAGTATTTTGTATAAAGTATCAATCACTAACGTACTTTTACCACTGCCAGACACGCCAGTTATGGCCGTCAACGTCCCTAATGGAATTTTTAAATCGACATTTTTTAAATTATTCCCGGTAGCTCCACTAAGCTTTAGAAATTTTCCATTTCCAGCCCGACGCGATTTAGGAAGTGGAATGCGCTTTTTGCCGGAAAGATATTGCCCTGTTATTGAATCTGGATTTGCAGCAAGTTCATCAGCCGTCCCCGAAGCCATTAGCTGACCACCAAGTTTTCCTGCGCGGGGCCCTAGATCAACAACAAAGTCAGCGTAGCGAATTGTAGCTTCATCATGTTCAACAAGAATAATTGTATTTCCCCGATCTTTAAGTTCGCCAATAATTTCTAGCAACCGGTGGTGATCACGCGGATGCAAACCAATGCTCGGTTCATCCATAACATAGGTGCAGCCAATTAATGCTGACCCCACTTGAGTTGCTAAACGAATCCGCTGGGCTTCCCCGCCTGATAGACTGCGGGCTTGGCGCGATAACGACAAATAGGACGTGCCCACCCGTTTTAAAAAATTCACGCGCAGTAGAATTTGTTTCATTATTTTATCAGCAACAAGCTTTTGCTTAGGCGTCCACGTCGTTTTCGGCAGCCACTCGGAAAGTTCAAGAAGTGACATGTCGGATAATTGCGCGATATTTTTTTCATTTATTTTAATGCTAAGAGGTTCCCGTCGTAACCGAGTGCCCCGACAATCTGGACACGAGCTTAAAGTTATTTCTTCCTCTTCTTCGTCGGAATCTTCTTTTATTTTTTGCCCTTTGTAAGAATATTTAACTTTGTCTAACTTTTTTCCCCCGACATCAGAATCAGAATACTGTTCTTCTTCAACGAGGTCTAATGTGCCAAGACCTTTACAGGTTTCGCAAGCGCCCCTAGGATTATTAAAACTAAATAACCGGGGCTCTAGATCAGGAAAACTGAAGCCGCAAATCGCACAGGTCGAATGCAGTGAATAACTGGTGCGTTCACCATTCATGGTTTCGATAATCACACGACCTGCAGCCATCGACAGCGAGGTATTAATGCTTTCGCTTAAGCGGTGCTTTATTGTATCTTTCAGAATCAGTTGATCAATGACAAGTTCAACATCATGGGTTTTAGTTTTCGCAAGTCGCGTTGCTTTTTCAAGCTCGATAAACTGCCCGTCTACTTTTGCTTTTATAAATCCCTTTTTAGCCCAGCGCTGAAATTCTGCTAAGAATTCACCTTTTTTTGCATGTGCAATGGGGGCTAAAACATAAAATTTGGTGCCAGCTGACTTCTTAAAAACCTCATCGATAATTTGCTGGGGTGTTTGTGACGAAACTGGAATGTGATGAATTGGACATTCCGGAGTTCCAACTTTTGCGAAAAGCAATCGCAAGTAATCATAAACTTCGGTGATGGTGCCAACCGTAGACCTTGGGTTTAAGCCAACAGATTTTTGGTCAATGGCAATAGCAGGACTTAATCCTGTTACAGAATCAACATCAGGTTTTTTAAGTTGTTCTAAAAAATTTCTGGCGTAAGCGGAAAGACTTTCTACGTAACGACGTTGACCTTCTGCATACACTGTATCAAATGCTAAAGACGATTTTCCTGATCCACTTAATCCTGTTAGGACCGTAATTTTATTTCTGGGAATGGTGATAGAAACGTTTTTTAAATTGTGCTCGCGCGCACGCGTGATAACTATACCATCGGCCGAAGCGTCTAATTTAATCGGGGCTGCTGACAGTGCAGATTTAATCGGAACACCTAACAGTGCGGAAGACTTTTTTTGGGCTTTAGCCATTCGGCTATTATTTCACCGGTGCCTGCTTCTGACAAGAAGGACATTGGCCGTAAAGCTCAAGTATGTGGGATGTCAAAATAAAGCCGAAGTGCTCTGCAACTTGCGCTTGCAACTTTTCAATTTTGGGATTTTCAAATTCGCAAATGCGGCCGCAGCCAGTGCAAGTTAAATGATCATGATGGTGTTGAGTTGTTAATTCGTAGCGAGAAGACTGCCCACCCATGCGCACTTCAGTTACAAAGTTTTTTTCAGCTAGATTTCTTAAAAATCTGTAAACTGTTGCAAAGCCGACTGACTTATCAAGTACAGCGACCTTTTCAAAAAGTTCCTGTGCAGTCACGTGACGTTCGCCCGATAACGCTTCAGCATCGTGCAAGCATTTTAAAATTAGCATTCGCTGCGAAGTTATCTTAAGCCCCATTGTGCGAATCATTTTCTTAAAATCGTCTATTTGAAAACGCTCGTTAAATTTTATAATCTCGCTGTCATTTTGCCTAGGAAGTGCCGTCGACAATTGCAGCGTGTTTACAGAAAGTGCTTGGGCCATAAATCCTCCGGGATAAATGCGAAGGTTGAAAGCTACCGTAACAACGTTCAATTTGGTATTGAAAATCATTCTCAATCTCAGTCATTTGGCAAATATGCACTAAAGATAGGCATTTAGACTAATGTCCTGGTAAAACATGTATTGGTAATAGTTCCTAACAGAAGAGGCTACGATATGGACAATGAGCGAGCTCGCAAAAAAGCGCGTATTTTTTTTTAAAGCCAATGCCCCCGATTTGAAAGCTGTTGAAGCTTACCTAACGAAGCGGGGCTACGAAGTCATGTCTGAAAATGATTTTGGACAAGCCTTAGCTAAAATTATGCATTTCGATCCGGCTTTTTTATTTATCGCCTGGGATCACCCAAATCCGCGAATTCATGCAATACCAAGATTTATCGCGCAAAACTCACTGGCAACCATTATTCCTTTTATTCAATCAACTTCGCGCGATCAGCTGCGCCAGTTAGAGGGCTCGGGTTTTACTCACAAAATTTACCCACCCGTTTCGGGCCCAGCCATCATCCGTACTATTTTAAAGATTGAAAAAGAATCCTTAAATAGTGCAGCGGAAATTGCGAAAGCTGCTGTTAGTACAAAAATGACTTCGCATATCCATAGTACAAGTAAAAAGAAATCTGAAGATGCTGAAGCTTTTTTGCAGAATTTAGCAAAAGAGCCTACCAATGGGGTCACCCAATCAAGTTCAGGCGGTTCTTCGTATGAAAAAGCCAGTGTGCACGTGCAAAAGGGAAACCGCGGCGATTTAATAAAATACAATAAGGCAAAGTTGTCGACCCTTAGTCAAAACCTAAGCCAAACATTGAGCGCCGAAAAAATTCAACCTGCACTAAAATTATCGTTAAAAGACGAATTTCAATCGAGAATTAAAAACCAGATTCAGGATGTGACGCAGGCTTATTTGGAAAGTGAAATTTTACCGAAAATAAAGCTTGAGGACTTTGCCACAGATTTTTATCAAAAACTTTTGTGTCTTATTGTGCAAAGCGATTCCTGGTGTGGCTATCTGCTTATTGCAAGCCAAATTCAAATAAATAATGGAGACTATCAAATCATTTTACAGAATTGGTTGCAAAGTCAGTTCATCAATATGAATGAAATTTCTGAAAATGACTACTTTGAAATCCAACTGCAAAACAGAGACATCGATTTAAAATCTTGGGCCAAAATTAATTCAGATTATATGGAAATTATTGAAAACGAAAACAGCGAAGTTTTGATTAGTTTTTTTTCCATCGATCCGAAATACTTAATTCTTGAGCTAAGTGAAGCGTATCAAATGTTGGAAGTCCCACTCGACTTAGTTCCGTCTGATCAAAAAATACACTTAAGTTTATTTCTGCATTTACCTGATAACAAAAAATATATTCTTTATACCCCTGCTGAACAAATTTTATCTGCGCAGCAGAAAAGAAAACTACAAGAAAAAAATGTCGAGAAGTTATTTACACCGATGGATTTTGAAAAAGAATTAAATAAACTTAAAGCTGAGCACTACTTAAATGAAACTGTGAAAAATATTAAAAAAGTCGCATCTATATGAGCAATCTTGTATTAGCAAGCACCTCGGTTTACCGCACTGCTTTACTGAAAAGGCTTGGAATTCCGTTTCACACTGTTTCACCTGCATTTGACGAAGACGCCGAGAAGTTAAATTTAGTCCAACAGCAAGCTAGCCCTACTTTAATCGCTGAGACTTTATCCCGTGGTAAAGCATTATCAGTGCGACAGAAAAACTCGACAACTATTGCTGGTGATCAGTTGGTGCACTTAAACGGTACCATTTTAGGCAAATCGCATAACTTTGAAAATGCGTGCAAGCAGCTGAATTTGCTTCAGGGGAAAACCCATGAACTTATTACGGCTATTACAATAATTAGCGATACGCAAACGTTTCATACAAACCATGTGACCCGCTTAACGATGAAAAACTTAACGCAACAAAAAATTGAAAATTACTTACGAATAGATCAACCATTTGATTGCGCTGGAAGCTACAAGATTGAAAATGCTGGCATCGCCTTATTCGATAAGATAGAAACAGACGACTTTACCGCCATTCAAGGAATTCCGCTGATGTGGGTTGCCAACGTTCTAAAGGAGCTTAAGTATGAGTTTTTCCAATCCTAATTTAAATAAAATTGCTGTTGAAAGCATGAAATTTTCGCATTCACCCTATTCACAAAAAAGAATTGGCGCCAGCGTCTTACTCAGTAATGGTAAAAGCTATGGCGGCTGCAATATAGAAAACGCTTCTTACGGCGGAACTGTCTGTGCTGAACGTGTTGCTATTTGGAAAGCTTACAGTGAAAATGAGGCCACCATAAAATTAGTAGAGGTCGTTGTTGCAAGCAATGAAGATTCCCCATGGCCACCGTGCGGATTTTGCCGCCAAGTCATGGCCGAATTCTGCACGCCCGAGACAATTGTAAGGCTGGTTAATCCGGCCAATGTAGAAGTAACTTTCGTATTTAAAAATCTATTTCCCGAGGCATTTAAACCCGAGCACCTTAAAAAGTAATTTCTTCTGAAATCTTGGATCTAAAATTATAAAGCCTAATCTTTGTAACCTGATCCAGATGATTAAAATAAGATATCACCTGATACAGATCCGCATTAGCCGCAACTGCAAAATCTTGTCTGAAAAATTGTGCTGCTGCATCTTTTGCAACCCAAAAATTAACGCCAAAGTTTCTAGCTTCGGTAAACTTTACAGCTATCAACTGTGTTTCGAATTTGTGAAGTTCCCGCCGCAGCTGCAGCACCTTTTTATTTAAAAACTTAATCGGTGCCTCGGTTTTACAAACCGAGTTTTTAAAAATTCGCTGGGTTAAAGAATCAAGCACGCTTAAATTTACTGACATTCCTGTTGAGCTATCCAATGGCTTGAAACATTTGAATTCAACATTGAAAAACAAACTTCCACTAGGAAGTGAAACGTAAAACGTGCACGCCCGGCCAAAATGAATTGCCGGTGCGCGCGCCGATCTGTAAAGATCCTTTTGCTTTTTCAGAAGCTACTTTGCAGGATTCTGCAGTAAAGCTGTATTCGTTTCGATATCTGATTTTTTTCGGTGTCCATCAATCCATTGGCGATAGGCCTCAGAGCTTTTTTGTCGACTTAAATTATCAGAATCATTTTTACTGGCTACAGCAGATGCCGTATTCATGTCTTTAAATTTTAACAAATATTGCGTGTCGCCTTCGCGAATTAATTTTTTTGCGACCGGGTTTGCTTTAGTAAGTTCTAAAGCTGCCTTTAGCATTTGTGCCGAGTTAAGACCAGGAATAGACTCCATTGAAAGATCAAAAAAACCAGTTTCTTTCCAAGCCACTTTGTTTTGTGTTAACTGCTTCATGGCCCCATCGACTTTTCCCTCAGCAAGCGCTGATTCAATGGATTTTACCACTGCCGAATACTCATCACTTAAAATTAACTTTTTAGCGATATCCTTTTGTGCCGTCTCAAGAGATGCAGTGGTCGCAGCTTTTTTATCCGTAACCTTAATGATGTGAAAACCATAAGATGTTTTAACTAAGCCCGACATTTTTCCCGGTGCTAATGTGAATGCTGTGTCTTCAAATTCTTTTACCATCTGCCCGCGACCGAAATAGCCCAAGTCTCCGTTTTTTGCTTTCGAGCCTGGATCTTCACTAACCTGACCAGCTACTTTTGCAAAATCTTCTTTTTGTAATCGCTTCAGCACAGCCTCTGCTTTTTCCTGAGCCTTTTTTACAGAGGGCTCGTCCGCCGCCGAACGAATAAGAATATGTGACGCCTTAATCTGCTCTTTTGTTTCAAATTCGGCCTTATTGGTGTTGAAGTAATCGCTGACCCGCTTGCTAAATGTGGCGTCTGCCATATTCTTTTGAATAACATCACCAGAAACGTCATGAGACTTTATGTAGTCAGCTAAATTTAGGGTTGCGTATTCGACGTTAATTTTCGTCGCTTTTAGATCTTGCTCGGCACTTTTCTGCAGGTCAGTTGCGCCCACAGAGGCCTCAAAAAGCTGCCGTGATCGCTGACTAACGATGTCTTGACGCAATTTTTTTTCAAATTCCCCCGGCGTTAGACGGTTTGCACTTAATACGGCCTTGTAAGCATCAGTTTGAAAAACGCCTTCTTTTTTGAAATAAGGAAGATCCTCAGTAATCATTTTTCGAACTTCGGCATCTGTAGCAAAGATGCCCTCTTTTTCAGCTGCCTGCCATGTCACAGCTTTTGTCACCAAACTGTTCATAACCTCACCGCGGAGCATACTTTGTTGGGCGCCCATATCAAATTGACCACCAAAAAGCTGTGCGTAGTACTGGCTAAGTCGGTTTTCTTCGTCTTGGAAGTCCTTAATTGAAATAATTTGGCCGTTTACTTCAGCGGCAGCTCCCATTGACGATCCGCCGCCCTTTCGACCCGATAAATCGGATAAAACAAAAACTAAAATAATAATTCCAAAAACAACAAATGCCACAATACTACGAGTGGAAATACCACTTTCTGCTAAACCTTTTCGTATTCTATTCGAAAGTGAATTTGGTGAGCCCTGTGACCCTCGACGAGTTGTTTTCATGAGCGCGTACTCCTTTAAAAATGTTCTTTTACAGACTTGCTATGAGCTCACGAATTAAATTAATTTTCAAGAAATACTTTGCCTGGGGCAAACTTAAGCCGCCATGAATTGTTAGGCTTGAATTCCGCCTCTAGTTTGTTATCGTTATTGCTAGGAGATCCCACTTTGAATTTTCTAAATTTTAATTTTAAAAAAGCTTTTATTTTGCTTTTGATTATTTCTTTGCCACTTATTTCGATCAATATGGAGCAAAAGAAGATTCAAAATTCCTGGTTTACACAGCCATTTAGCTTCGCAGCCCAATCCATACAGAGCTTTTTTTCAAACATAAGTTTAGGAGTTCGCTCAACAACGGCCCAGTATTTAAACCTAATCAATATCAAATCTGAAAATGCACGCTTACAAAAAGTAAACAGCGAGCTGCAAACTCGCTTAAATCAGTTTACCGAAAGTCAAAATGAACTGGAGCGGTTGCGTACATTGCTGGATTTTCAAGGAAATACTAAAATGGAGCTGATTCCCGGACAAGTCATTGGCCGGGATTTGGTAGCAGATCACAATACTATTACTATCAACAAAGGCACCAAGCATGGGCTACGTGCCGGACAAGCTGTGCTAACTGTATCAGGTGCAGTGGGATACATTTTTAAACCGCAATATTTCACGTCGCATGTGATGTTGGTCACTGACCGCTATTCTGTCGTTGATGCCTTGATTCAGAAAACAAGGTCACACGGAATTGTTGAAGGAAAAAACAAAGAAACATGCGTTTTGCAGTATGTCGAACGCACCGAGGACGTAAAGATTGGCGATTTAATCGTAACTGGTGGTTTAGATAATATTTTTCCAAAAGGCTTCCCGCTTGGGGTGGTAACTAATATCGAAAGAAAAACTAAAAGCGCATCACTTGTTATTGATATAAAACCTGTAGTTGATGCAAACAAAGTCGAAGAAATTTTTATTGTTAAGCATGCGGCATTAGAAAACTTTCTTGAGAAAACTGCTGACCCACAAACCACAAGTCAAAATGGAAATCAATGAACTCGCTGCGTGGACGATTTTACTTCAAGATTACTTTTTTCACTTTCGTTTTCTTTCTTCTGTGCGGATTCCAAACAAGCTTCTGGCCTAATTTAATTACTTTCATTCCGTCGCCCCAACTTTGGCTTCTTATGATTTTTTTCATTTCCTTACGCTGGAGCCCGCTATTTTCAGTTTTCTACATTTATTTTTTAGGATTTTGCCTAACCCGGTTTTCACATATACCGTTGAAGATGGCTTGGACAACTTTGCTGACTACCTTTTGCCTTCTGTCTGTTTTTAAAGATCGCGTGCGCTTAAGTGGTGCGCTATCATTTTCATTTTTTACCTTGTTAGGTAGCGTGATTTTTGAAATTAGCTACGTTGTCTTATCTAGATCAATTGAAGTTAATCCAACTTCGATTCAGTTTTTTGACCGACTTATTCAAATTATCGTAAATTTTATTTGCAGCTACCCTGCTTACCGGCTTTTCGAATGGCTTGATCAGCTTTTCTACACTAAGCACATCTGGTCTGCGACACCAGAGCAAGGTGAGGAGCTGTAATGAGCGAGTATATTAGCAATCCGGATGAGGCCCGCGAGTTTCAAGGTCGCTACCGTACCTTGTACGTCTTTATCACCTGCGTGGTATCCATATTTTTAATTCGTTTAATTTGGCTACAAATCATATCAGGTAATGAACTTCGCCAATATTCAGAAAAAAATAGAATAAAGCAGAATAAAATTTTTGCTCCCCGCGGGTTGATTTTGGACCGCGAAGGCAAAGCCTTAATCGAAAATTTACCCGGTTTTGAAGTATTGGTTTCACCACAGTACATTGAAAACATGAAGGGGTTAGCCGAAAAAGTGGGCCCAATTCTAGGGATGGATGCAGCCAAGGTGATTGAAAAAATTCAACGTAGTAAGCGTCTAAACGGGCCATTCGCTACAGTCAGATTAAAAGATAATTTAGCGCGTGAAGAGGTATTTAGATTAAAACGTATTCGTTTAGAGACCCCAGGACTAGAAATCCGAGAATCTATTTTGCGCCATTATCCACTAAACGAAAACGGCTCCCAACTTTTTGGATATGTTGGCGAAATTTCTAAGTTGGAAATTCCAAAGCTGAACGAAAAGTATAAGAATTCATTGATCTTCGAACAAAGCGACATTGTTGGAAAAAGTGGACTTGAAGAGTATTTAGAAAAAAATATTCGCGGCGCTGACGGTGTTAGCTATATCCAAGTTGATGCGCATGGCCGGGAAACGATCACCGAAATTCCAAATATTTACGGCGAACAAATTAAAGATCAAGAGCCCACCCACGGGCACAGTGCGTACCTAACTTTGGACCGTGATATTCAGGATGCAGCATACAAGGCAATGGCCAGTAGAAATCGTATCGGCGGAGTTGTTGCAATGAAGAGCAACGGTGAAGTGCTGGCTTGGTTGAATACGCCAGCATTTAATCCGAATGATTTTGCTACTGAAACATCTTCTAAAGTCTGGTCTAAATTAACTAGTGATCCGTTTAAGCCGTTTCGTAACAAGGTCATTCAAGACCACTTTGCGCCTGGGTCGACGTTCAAGCCCTTAGTTGCCTTAGCTGCACTTCAAGACAAAGTTATTACTGACAAAACAATTTTATTTTCTCCAGGTAAACTTTATTTTGGTGGCCGCCCCTACCATAATCACAATCGAAATGGTGAAGGCTACATTAACATTTATGATGCTATCGAGCGTAGCAGTAACGTATTTTTCTTCCAGCTGGGAATAAAATTAGGCGTTGATAAAATGTATAATTACATCAGTCTGCTAGGTTTAGGCGCGCGAACAAAAATTGAAATGGACCGCGAAGCAGCCGGTCGGTTACCGAACTCCGAGTGGAAAAAAGCAACGCGAGGTGAAGAGTGGCAGCCCGGCGAAAATTTAAGTACTGCTATTGGTCAAGGCTACGTAACCGTAACCCCGCTACAAATGGCGATTGCTTACAATACGATTGCAACAGAAGGCAAAGTTGTTAAACCGTTCATCGTAAAAAAAGTGGTCGATCACGAAGGAAAGGTTTTGCTTGAGCGATTTCCAGAAATTGTCCGTGATATCACGCTACCACAACCAAACGGATATAAAATTGATGTAGAAACATTTAAAATTGTAAAAGAAGGTATGCGCCGAGTTAGTAATGGTGCCGCAGGAACAGCACGCAGTTTAAAAATTCCGGGGGTCCAAATGGCCGGAAAAACAGGAACCGCTCAAGTTATGAGTTTTTCAGCGGACCAAATTTATTCACTTTGTGAAAACCGTCCGATGCAAACGCGACATCATGGTTGGTTTATAGGCTGGGCACCCTGGGATAAGCCCGAAATTACCGTTGCCGTCTTAGCCCAGCACAGCTGCCACGGAAATTCAGGGGCCGGCGTTGTCGTTCGTGACATTATGGAAGCTTATTTTAGAAAATATCATCCGGATTTAATTGCCGAAGGCTTAAAGAAAAAAGATCCACGAGCTAAAGCAGTCATTCCTGCTGCAGTTCAAAACGAGGAGTAGCATGGCTTTTAGATCGCATCATATATCGGAAAGAAATTTCATCAGCCGCCTGGATATTCGCTTGATCCTGCTTATTTTTTGCTTAAATGTGATTGGCTTATTTAATTTGTACAGCGCAACCCATGGTCCACACTCACGTGATGTCGAGCCCCTTTTTGTGCAGCAAATAGTTTGGTTGCTAGGAGGCTGGACAGTATTTTTTATTCTTACGTTTCTGGACTATCTTTGGGTTAATAAAATTGTTTGGTTGATCTACATTTTGAATATCGGCGCCCTAGTTTACACGGATCTTATGGGTAAGGTTGTGCTGGGTGGACAGCGCTGGATTGATCTGCATTTTTTTCGCTACCAGCCGTCCGAAACGATGAAGCTTTGTATTATTCTACTGCTAGCGCGACTATTAGTGCACCGAAATCCGATGGGGCATGGAATGGGCTTAAGAGAACTGCTGGTACCAGCACTGTTAATTATTGTGCCCTTTGCCTTAACTGTGAAACAACCTGATCTAGGTACGGCGATGATGCTACTTTTTATCGGTGGCACAATGCTGTACTTTTCTAAAATTAAAAAAACAATTCTACTTTTTATTGCAACATTAACGTTAATTGCAATTCCGATGGCCTGGAAATACGGCCTTAAAGAATACCAAAGAAATCGGGTTTTTACATTTTTATCGCCGGACCGTGATCCGCAAGGAACAGGTTACAATTCGATTCAGTCAAAAATAGCGGTAGGCTCGGGAAAATTTCTTGGAAAAGGTTTCCGTATGGGAACACAGTCACAGTTAGAATTTTTGCCAGAACGGCACACTGATTTTATTTACTCTGTCCTTTCTGAAGAGTGGGGATTTCTTGGTAGCGTAATTGTTCTTATGACCTTCGCATTTTTGTTTAAAGTTTGTTTTGAAATCTCGCTACAAGCGCGTGACAAATACGGCGCACTTATAGTGATAGGCGTCACAGGGTATATTTTTTGGCACATGTTTGTGAATATCGGCATGGTAATTGGGTTGTTGCCGATCGTCGGAGTTCCTTTGCCTTTGCTGAGTTATGGCGGTTCAGGTATGTTAACCACAATGGCTGGACTAGGTTTAGTGTCTAGTATCGCCTACCGCAGATATTTGTTCTAAGCTTTTACTTAGCTACTTATAAGGAGACTTTATGATTCGAAAAATTTTAGCTTTGATCACCATGCTTTCTGTTACCTGCAGTGCATTCGCACAAGAAGTTGGCGTCAAAGTCGATGCTGATAAAACATCTGAAGACACAACAATTTCTATTAAAAAAGGCAGCAGCTCGACCGTTAATAAGAAAAAGTATGTGATCTCTGAAGGTGGCGAAGAAGTTACTGGCGACAAAGATGTTCTAAAAAAGAACGCTGAAAAAAACTGGAAGTTAGCCTGTGATTCTTGGAAAAAAGAAATTAAAGAAATGAACAAAGATAACAAGGTGATTTCTTTAAGTTGTGGCTCAATGTCATGTGCAAAAGAAGGCGTTGAATCAACCTGTAAGTCGAATGCGACTTACAAGATTCGTGTACTTGAAGAAGAATAAATTTAATTAACCTACATGTGCGATTTTAGAAACTGTGTGATAGTTTCTTTGGGTTGATTGCCAACCAGCTCGCCAACTTGCTTGCCATCTTTAAATAGTAACATTGCTGGAATTCCGCGAATACCAAATTGACCAGGTGTTTGTGGATTTTCATCTATGTTCATTTTTAAAACTTTTACTTGTGCAGCCATTTCAGATGCAATCTCTTCTAACTTTGGAGCTAATGCACGGCACGGCCCACACCACTCAGCCCAAAAATCAACAAGCACCAGATTTGAAGCCTTCACGACATCTTGATCAAAGCTTGTATCTGTCACTGCTTTTGTATTTTGTCCCATTTTATTCTCCTATGATTTCTTTTTCCAAAGCGCTTTCGCAAATTTCTTACGCTCATCATCACGTTGCTGCTTTTCTTCTGAGTTTGTGATCGAAAGCGTTTCTTTGGCCCTGGCTTTAGTAGTACGCTTGGTCAGCCCTTTTTTCAAATCCTGATCGATAGCCTTTATCGAGTTATTATAAGAATCGACTCGAAGCGGTAATTCAGGCTCTAGAGATTCTAGCTCCGCCTTTAAATCCTGCAAATATTTTGGATCCATTTGAGAAATTTCATCCGCAGGGGTGGTTTGCAAAGGCCTGTAATTTGGATCCACGAAGGATTGAATAGCGGATTCATCCAAAGCCTCGCTGCCTTCACTCTGCTGTTTGATTTTACCCGAAATATACTGAATTTCTGCGTCAATCGATTCACCTGTACTTTGCAAGATCTGCTGCTCGTGCTCGCGAAATTTTGCATCCGTATGGGCAATGCGTAAAAGCTTATCCATAATGGCCGAAGGATCTATAGAAGTAAGCGTTAACAGGTGTGCAACTAAGCGTAGCGCGCTCATGGGTTCGAAAAGCAATAAATCCATGCGCAACTTAATCAAATCATCGGGCTGGGGCTTATTGTCCACGGGAAAGATAAGGATGACTCGACCTTGATAGCGCACGGTCTCTTTTAATTTTTTGCCGATTTGAAAGCAGGAAACGCGCGCCGAATTACCTTTAACGATGATGTAGTCCGGGTTAAAGGTCAGAAGTTTTTCACTGAGGTTGTATTCGTTTGTGATGGTTTCAGTATCAAATCCCACTTTACGCAAAGTCATTTCCAGATGGCCTGAATACTGTAAATCATCAAAAACAAGAAGAACTCTATCCATTCGTCTATTGTAGATTCTGCGGCATGACCTACGCAAAGAAATTGTTTATACTTAGTGTGCATGTTGCGACATAAAAGGGTTTACAGTTATTTTATTCTAGAAATTCTTCCCACTTTTATGCTGGGCTTGCTTGTATTTATATCAATCTTGTTAATGTTTCAGGCGCTACGCTTGACCGAGTTTGTCTTAGTTCACGGAATCAAGTGGACGACAATGGCCGAAATCATGGGCTATATGAGTATTTCATTTCTACCTATGCTTTTTCCTATGAGTCTTATTTTTGCTGTCCTTATGACATATAACAGGCTTTCGCAGGATTCAGAAATTATCGCCTTCAAATCCACCGGCGTAGATAATTTAACGTTACTTATGCCGGCGTTTCTTTTTGCTATCGTCATCACAATTTTATCTGCGCAGACCTCCTATTATCTGGCGCCCTGGGGAAATCGAAAATTCGAAATTCTGATCACGCACCTGGGAAACACAAAAGCAGCTGCGTCTATTAAAGAAGGAACATTTTCGGAAAGTTTTTTTGATTTGGTCGTCTACGCGAACAAAGTCGATTCTAAAACTGGAACTTTAACTGACCTTTTTATTTACGACGAAAAGCAAGTTGAAGCCCCGCTGACAATCATTGCGCCAGAGGGTCAGATTATACCGGATGAAACAAATCCTGGGCACTCAGTGCTTTTAAGACTATTTAATGGACAAATACACCGCAAATCTGAATCACACACAGTAATTAATTTCGATTCTTACGATATTTTGTTGAATGATCCAATAAAACTTGAAGAACGCAAAAAATCGGCATCGTCGCTAAGTGTACAAGAGCTAAAAGATGCACAGATAAATCCCGAGATTGCTGCCGAGCTTAAGAAAGACTATCAGATTGAGTATCACAAACGTTCGGCCTTAGCGGCCGCCTGTTTGATTTTTTCAATTGTTGGAGTCGCCTTTGGAATTGGTAATAATCGACGTAGCGGTAAGTCTTCGGGCTTCATCTTAAGCGTTGGATTTATTATTCTTTACTGGTTGGTGTATCTTACATTCGAAGGCTTGGTTCGATCGAATACCTTAAACGTTGTCTTAGGAATTTGGTTTTCGAATATTATATTTCTAATTTTGGGGCTTTTTTACTTGAAAAAATCTTGGGACTAAAAAACGAGACGATGCAGCAGCTTCCTTACCACGGTGGTCATCCTTGACCACATCGCCCCTCCCTTAAATACATTCTAAAAGCCAAACCAAAGAATATTCAAAGGCTTTTTTCATAAAATTTCACTTTTTTTGAGAAAATTTAATAGTTCTTTACAGCTACTATCTGTAGTGCCTAAAAACTAAATCACATCCTACCCCTACTAGTCTAAAGTCAAAAGCATTTCGTTTGACACCTTTTCAGCATTCCAGAATTCGAGCAGGTCCAGTGAGTCTGATACTAAGCCAGCACCCTCTTGTAGCAGTTTTATGTTTCCTTTGAACCCCATTAATTGCGGATGTGCCGGTAACGTAAAAACCGGTCGGCCATTTTCAAGCGCGTGGTGAACCGTCAGAAAACTCCCGCTTTTGGTATCAGCCTGCGTGACTAGAACTATGCTACCCAGTGCCGAGATCAAACGATTTCGATAGTAAAAATGAGCTTTATGCATTTTTTGATGAATTTCGAATTCTGATAAAAAACATACTAGCTTGGGATTTATTCCGAGCAATTTTTTTTCTAAAATATCTGGATAGATGTCGACTAAGCCTGATGGAACTATTGCAACAGTTGGCAAACCCTTTTTTAAAGCTATTGCATGCGCTAACTGGTCCACCCCAAAAGCGCCGCCACTGACAATGCAGACCCTTTGCGTTGTCATGTATTCTGATAAATGCTGTAGCATCCAACTTTCGGTTAGTTGATGTATTTTCCGCGCACCAACTATGGATAAGCAGTGATACGTTTTCCAGAACGGCTTACCCCGATATTCCAGAAACAATGGCGGCTCTTTCATGCGTAAGAACTGATACGGGTAATTTTCATGACCCGGATACGTCCATTCGATTCGGTGCCGCTTTAAAGCTTCTAGATAATCTAGCGCCGATAGGTATTCGGCACGACTAAACGTGAAATCTTCAGGCAAGCCTAAGTCATGATTTGGATTTCGGAACTTCAATTGTCTTTGTAGTATTTTAAATTGTAAGCCTTGGTTCATGAGCGGGATGATTACAAAATCTTGGCCAATGAAATTTTTTGCACTTATCCGTATCTACTGCGGAAGCAGTTCATCACCAATTTCCACTAACTCGCCGACCTCTGTGATAACACCAATTCCGAAGGATCCAAATTTGTCCACAATTCTAACAGCTCCGCTGGGTTTTTCTGTCAGCTGAGACTTTATCATCAGGGTTTGACCGATTTCTGCATTTTGACTTCCTAGATTTAGGTAGGCCAACTGTTTACTAGAAAAAATCTTCTGTGTTCCAATCCCGGGGCCACCTATTAGGGTTGCCGTAGGCTGCTGCGATGCCTTGGTGCTACGTAAGCCACTGATAAGCGACGGCGAAACAAAGACAAGATCTTTTGATAAAACTGAAGCGCAGTCCTTGATCCGAATTCGATCGGCGCTAAGCACCGTTACTGTTCCTACTTGGCGGTAAGAAAAAATATCACCCGATTCAGTTTTTAGTGTTTCCAATGGCTCGTAAAGTCCTAATTCACCTTCTGTATTTTTTAATGCGACTTTTAATATGTGATCCCCGCCGCAGCGGCCTTTACGTAACTCGTCAATCGTGAGCTCGGCTTCCGACTGAATTTCTTTGTCCGTTAAAAGAATATCGCTGGTAATAATTTCCGCAGGAACTGCTAAATTTTTTAAGTCGACCGTTAATAGTTGAGGCGGTAGGAAATAGGAGTCATTTCTATGTAGCGGCAAGCTGTCTGGAATTAGCGATAAACCACTAGATTGACGACGAGCTGACTTAACACCGCTATCACTATCGTCATCGAGTACGGCATTTTTATCAGCACGGGAAACCCCGACTGAGTCTGTAGCGCCTTCTTTAGAAACGGCCAGGGCCGGCGTATCTAATTCGGTACCTGCGTAGAATAGCACTTGATCACCAGGGTAAATAAAATGTGGATTTTCAATCCGGGCACGATTTAACGACCAAATTTTTGGCCAAAATGTGGGGTCTCCGAATAAAGTTTCACTAACACTCCACAACGTATCGCCTTTTTGCACTATGTATGTATTTGCTGTGCGTCCCGCTGTTTTTGAATCCCACATTTCGATAGATGTGGGTTCCGCATTAAAGCGTTTATAAATTTGATTAAATTTTTTCTCAAGTTTCAGATCTGGATCATCGGCCGTTAAGTCTGCCGCCGACGCTGCCTGTGAACTAGACTGTTTTTTTGCACTTGATTTTTTACTAACTTTTTTTTTCGGTGGAGTGGTTTTTTTAACCGGGGCTTCATTGGTTAAATTTGTTTCTGTTGGCTGAGCGCTGGGTTCAGTCGCTTTAGTCTTTTTCTTAACCGCAGGAGCATTGAGCACTTGCCTGATATCATCTAATACGGGCTCTTCATCTTCTTTTAAATTTTCTCTGTTAACGGGTAAGGGATCCAGTTGATCTGGATCCCCCATAAATGAACTGCTTTCTTCGGCATTTCGCGGACGCACAATGGGATCCGATGTCGGAATTTCCTGAGCCAAGCCTACGCTTAAAAAAATAAGAATGGCAGCCGCGAAAGTGTACTTCATTATTTAATTACTTTTGGTTTTTCCAAAGCCTTCAGTGCCTGTTTTGACTTTACAACTTGCGCAGAAAACTGGTTCTTTTGCTGAGCCATCTGAAGATTGTGAATTGCCTGCGACTTTAACCCCATCTCTTGGTAGATCTTTGCTTTCGCTACCAAAGTTGGTTTGACTTGCGCTGATTGTGGATATTTTTTCAAAATAGTATTGAAGTGCTTGATGGCTAAAATGTAGTTTTTTTGTTCCGCAGCTTTTTTACCTGCCACATAGTGTTGCACCGGTAGTGGTGCTTTTTTCAAATTACTGCTAGATAACGTGGCTGCGAAATCTTTTTTTCCAGTCAACTCTTCAACTAATGATTTTTCACTAAGGGCTGCGGGCTTTCTAGAATTTGGCTTCGTCGTAGCAACATTTATTTTAGCATTTGAATTGAAACTGATTAAAATAACGATACCGGCAATAACACTGAATTTCATTTTCATGCAATACTCCTGATTCTATTTAACTGGAATGTTCGTTTCGAAGCAATGTCGTCCCAGTAGTTATCCACATAGAATGTTTAAAACATGCATTTCTAGACTTTAGACCTATTGATTATCAAGGTTTCCAGCGCTTTGCTGAAGTTATCTGCATTCATAAACTATTGAAATTACTAATATAAAATTACTCAAACAAAATTTTCTGACATTGAAATTTAGAATTCTTAAAACTTAGCTCAAGCTAATTGCATACATGGTATGGGACTTGTTGGATTTTTAATTATAACGCTTATTATACTGGCGACAGTTCGATTTTCGGCTTTTGAGTTTGCAAATTCTACCACTTTTTTATTACACAATGCGTGCTTACAGCGGCTACCGTTTCAGGCAATTTCACTTGCTGAAATGCAGGCGTTGGTCTGCGGTGAAAGTTTTAACGCGGCAAAGACTTCGGAATTGTACGTGGCCTCTGGCTTGATTCACCTGTTTGTTGTATCCGGTGCGCACCTTATATTAATTGAAAAAATGCTTTTAAAATTTTTCCAAAAAATCAAAGCTGCTAGCACTGTGATTTTACCTTTTTTGATTGTTTATGCTTTAGCTTGCAATCTAAACCCGCCCGTTACGCGGTCGCTCATTGCAATCATTGCAGGTCTGTTTACGCTAAAACATCATCTTCGCTGGCCTGAAAACTACAAAATATTCGTCACCGGGTTGCTGACATTACTTTTTAATCCAGAGTGGCTGACATCAGTTAGTTTGCAACTCAGTTGGTTAGCCGCGTTGGTGGTTTCGATCAACTCGCTGTATTTTTTTAAAAAAAATATTCTTATAAAACAATCGGTTTTCTTCTTTACACTGGCGCCAATTCTAGCCTTTTTCCAAATGCCAAATCCTATTACCATACTTATGAACTTAATTTTTTCACCGGTGCTGGAGTTCATATTGTTTCCACTAGGACTATTGATTTGGATTGTGCCTCCGATTTATATAATTTTTGATTGGGTTATAGCTGTCCTTCGTTTTTTCCTTCAAACAAGCGAAATCCAAAGCTTTGCACCTATAAGTTTTGACTCTCAGTATATCATTTACGTCGGCTGGGCTGTGATATTTGCGTTGCAGTTTTACCTTCACTTTAAAGAAATGGATCACCGAAGGGATCAGTATGTTTAAATTTGCTGTTGCCATTGCGCTAACTTTTTCAAGCAGTACGGTAAAAAATGCGCCTTATGAAAATTTTTGGATTGTGTGGAATGTAGGACAAGGGTTGTGGGTTACACAAATAACTGCTGAGCACTGTATGCATTTCGACGTCGGCGGCGAATTTGGTAGATTTAAATATATGAAACTAAAACTACGACAACTGTGCGGAAAAAAAAGAAACCATATTTTATTAAGTCATTGGGACCTAGACCATTATTTACATATTCCTGATTTAGTCCGAAATATATCTCACGTCTGTTGGCAAACCCAACCGGCAGTGGGTTTGAAAAAAAGTTTACTCATAAATCGGATTCTGCAAATGCGTATCCCCTACTGTACTGACCAAGTGTATTCCATAAAACAGTGGCAGCCATCTACAGGCAAAACTATCAATGACCGTTCGCTGGTGCAGTACGCGGACGGTTTCTTGTTACCCGGGGATTCATCCAAAAAAGCCGAACTTGACTGGGCTAAAAAATTTATAGAAATTCGCAGCACGCGCGTGCTCATCTTAGGTCACCATGGAAGCAAAACTAGCTCCAGTTCCGAATTACTGGAGTCGATACCGAATATAAAAATGGCCGTAGCGTCAGCCAGATTTGCCCGGTATGGTCACCCCCACAAACAGGTCGTGTTACGATTAACGCAAAAAAAAACCCCAGTTCTTAAAACAGAAGACTGGGGTTCCATATGGTTTTTGTAAAGACGTAAAACCTTACGATTAAATTTTATAGGGCTTAAAAGGCATTCCCAGATCACGTGCTACGGGCTCGTAACAAACAGATCCGCCGTATACATTTAGACCCTTCATAAGAGCGTTATCTTTTGCAACTGCGTCCTCTACACCCATTGCTGCAAGCATAGAAGCGTACTTCAAGGTAACATTTGTTAACGCATACGTAGACGTTCGTGGTACAACGCCAGGCATATTCGGTACGCAGTAATGAATTACGCCATCAACTTCGTACGTCGGCGTGGTATGCGATGTTGGACGACACGTTTCAATGCAACCGCCCTGATCCACAGCAACGTCAACTACAACCGACCCCTTCGACATTTGAGAAACCAATTCTTTAGAAACCAAAGTTGGCGCTTTGTGGCCAGTAATTAAAACTCCGCCGACAACCAAATCAGATTCTCGAACGGCGTCTTCAATATTTTTTACGTTTGAAAATAATGTCTGACAACGACCTTGGAAAATGTCGTCTAAATATTCTAGGCGCGCCGTGCTGACATCTAGAATAGTTACTTGTGCGCCTAATCCCATTGCCATTTTAGCAGCGTTTGTGCCGACAACTCCGCCACCAATAATGGTAACTTTTCCTGGTTTAACCCCAGTTACGCCGCCTAACAAAATGCCTTTACCGCCATGATCTTTTTGCAAATAATAAGCACCAACTTGCGTGGCCATACGACCAGCAACTTCAGACATAGGAGTTAATAATGGTAGTGATCCATTTTCCAATTGAATTGTTTCGTAAGCGATCGATTTAACTTTGCGTTCGCAAAGCACTTTTGTCAGTTTCGGTTCAGCTGCTAAATGCAAATATGTGTAAAGAATTAAATTTTCTTTCATCAGATCGTATTCATCTGGAAGTGGTTCTTTGACCTTCATAATCATGTCAGCTTTTGCATAAACATCTTTTTTGGTATCAATTATTTTCGCGCCAACTTTTTCGTACTGTTCGTTGCTAATTCCACTGCCGACACCGGCATCTTTTTCGATTAAAATAGTATGACCTTCTTTAACCAACTGGAAGGCGCCGGCTTCGGTCAAACCCACACGATTTTCACTGATCTTAATTTCTTTTGGAACACCAATTATCATATTTTTCTCCCGCAATTTTTAGACTACTTTGATTGGGAAAAAGGTATCAGTTCAGTGTCCAGTTGGCAAACTTCTTTGTTTCGGCTGAAACGTCAGCGCCAAGCTCTACGAAACGATAGGAACCCGGTGATGCGACAATCTTTTTTATCAGTTTATTCATGATATCGTGCCCGGCTTTGTGCAGCACCACATGACCCATAAGAGGCATTTCAAGGGTAACCAAATCCCCAAGCGCGTCTAGTACTTTGTGACGTACGAACTCGTCAGCAAAGCGTAATCCTTCGGGGTTAACGATATTTAAGTCATCCAGAACTATACAATTTTCAAGGCTTCCACCAAGGGCCAGGCCTGCTGCCTTTAATGATTCAACGTCCTTCAAAAATCCGAACGTTCGCGCGCTAGCAATGTCGCGGGAAAAAGTTTGTTCATTAATTTCTAGATCAATCTTCTGCGTACCTATAGCAGGATGCGGAAAATCAATTGTCAGCGTCAAATGCAGCCCATGATAGGGAAGTATATATGCCGATTTATCACCCTCGCTATACGAAATAGGTTCAGTGATATAGCAGTATTTTCTAGGCTCATCCAATTCAATAATTTCTGCTTGCACCAAAGCCTTTAGGAAAAATGCCGCGCTACCGTCACAAATTGGAATTTCTGGTCCATCCAACTCGATGTAAACATTATCTAGGCGCAGTGCCGATAAGGCTGACACACAATGCTCGATTGTTGCGACTTGAAAAAACGGACCACCCAATGTGGTTTGATAACTTACCGCTTGCACGTTTAAAGCTGAAACTTTTAAGAAAGGCTTATTTGGCAGATCAGCCCTGATAAAATAAACGCCCGTGTTGGCCGGCGCCGGCTTAAAGCGCAAAGTAGATGACTTACCCGAATGAATACCGATACCTTCAACTTGCACTGATTTACGAATTGTTTTTTGAAAAAACATAGCTAGATGTTAACAAGAAAGAAGACGTAGGTCTATATCATAGTCCTGGTGTATTTGGACAAATCAGCAGCAGCGGCATAAGCTTATGCACAGGAGAATTTGCCGAAATGAACTATCCCATACTTGATGAAGCAACTGCCCTGGAAAACTTAAAAGCAAAGGCCTTACCGATCTGGGACCAGTATTACGCATTTTTTTCAAGCTGGTACGGTGGCATAATTAAGAACCCTAGGCATCTTCTGACAATTCCATTAGATGATCATGGGGTGCATCGGGGCGACAGCGTCTTCGAGGCCTTGAAATCTGTAGATCGAAAAATTTATCTTCTTCAACCTCACCTAGACCGGCTAAAATTGTCAGCAGATAAAATTGGCTTAATGCTTCCGTTCTCTTTGCTAGAAATTGCAAACATCATTATTGAAACTTTAAAAGCGGCAGATCAGTCAGAAACTTTGATACGAGTTTTTGTAACTCGCGGACCTGGTAGTTTTACAGCTAATCCATATGATTCGAAAGTGAGTCAACTTTACGTCGTCGTAACAAAGCTAAGTCCACCAGGAATTGAAAAGTACGCCACCGGAGTCAAAGTCGGACGAAGTGAAATCCCCGTTAAAGAAGGTTTCATGCCGCAAATAAAGTCGTGCAACTACTTGCCAAATGTTTTAATGAAAAAAGAATCCGTTGATCGCAATTTAGATTTTACGATCAGCTTCGATGAAAAAGGATTTCTAGCCGAGAGCGCCACAGAAAACCTAATTATCATCGACCAAAATCAGGTGTTAACTCATCCCCCACTGGACCGAATTCTTAAAGGCACAACAATGTGTAGAGTGTTCGAACTAGCAAAAAAGTCCGGGCTTCAAGTTGCCGTTCGTCCGATTTCGGAAGCCGATTTATTTTCTGCGATGGAAATGATGATGACTGGGACCACGTTAGATATACTTCCCGTAACATTATATGACGGCCAGCATGTTTCTGACGGAAACGTAGGGCTTAAGGCGAAATCTCTGTTACACTTAATCGAAGATGATATGAAATTTGGAACACCCTACTGATTTTAAAAGGAGTTTTTATGATGGCGATAATCTATTATTTCTTGGCTTCAAATTTAACTTTTGCTGCACCACCATGCCCGGTTGGTAATTTGAAAGTTTGTCAGACTTACTTAAAAACCCAGCATCAAAAAGGCGAGTCTGCAGCTTTTGCTGCGTCCTACGGCGAAGTTTGCTCGATGAATCCAAAGTTTTCGTGTGTGAAAATTATAGTTCGAGCAGACGTTAATCTTGAACTAAAAGAGCAAACAAAACTTCGCGGCCCCAAGGCAGCTCTGTACACAATTACGCTTGATGGGGAAAATTTCATCTACGTATTGACCGACAAGTAGATTCAAAATTGTAATGTTGATATTGGCAATGTCACTTTCAGTATCAATAGCAATATCAGTATCAATGTCAGTGATGGTAATGGTAACGATGTTCGGATCTAGTTTCCTCTGCAACTTGTCTACTTATAAGTAGACAAGTTGCAGAGGATTGCACACATAGGGTTTATGATTAAAATGAACCCCGAAGACTTAAAAAAAGCCTATACTTTATGGCTGATGCGGAATCGAAATGTCGAACTGGAAGCAGCCCTTCAGCCCTACTTATCTGAAAAAATAATTGGATTTAAAGCCGGAACAAACGATTCGGATGCGTCTCACACCTGTCTGCAAACAGCCCGCACTGAACTTTTGCTTTCTGTTAATGGATTAGCACTGCGCCTGGGAATTAATCGTGCGGCCTATGCCAACTACGAGCTTAGCGAAAAACACGGTACCATCAGTCTGAACACACTGGCAAAAGCTGCTGAAGCAATGGATTGCGAATTGGTTTATTCTATTAGACCCAGGTGTCGAAAAACCTTTTCCGCTTTGGTTTGGGAAAAGATTTTATTAAAAGCGCTCAATTATCCGATGCTAAAACATTGTCATCAACATCGACATAAATCTGCTTTGGCAAATGCAGCTGCAAAGCTTATTAAAGATCCACGAATTCGGCGTCAGTTGGGATGGGGGCAGCGTTAAGTGCCATTTGAAGAAGTTCTTTAGCGTTAAGTGCCATTCAAGGTTGGCCAGAAATGTCATCTGGCTAACATCTGATCGATTACAGCAGCCTAAGTGCTTTAAATAGCACTTAGGCTGGAATAGGTTTCGCTTAACCTATTGATATGAAAACATTTTCGACGAAAATTAAGCCTGCGATCGCTTTTTTTGCCTTTTTACTATCTATGCACCCCGTGGCAGCTGTTGCTGCCAACGATTTTTACAAGTGCATGAGTCTCAATGTGGGATATGAAAATACCACATGGACTATGTTTCTTTCGAAATCCATACCTGAAGAAATTAATTCGTCCATGACCGTAGAGCAAATAGTTAGTGCTTCTACGACCCAGAAGGAAATTGAAAAAATAGTGGTCGATGTGGCCCAGCAAAATATTGCACGATTTGTACGAAATTCGACAACGGCTTTGATGGTAAAAAATGATTACAATTTTAATACAGAATTTACCCATTCAGTACGCTTGTTCACCCGTCATTTACGCATGCGACTTAACCAGCTAAAAAACAAAAACTGGACGAAACCCATCACCTTTCAAATTGTTTTTGCTCCGAAAATTTCTGAAACGCTTTTGGATCGTCGCACAGATGGAATAGTTCCCCGCCTTTCGGTTTACCCTAAAGATCGTTTTCTAGTTATGGAGCAAATGCCGGACGCGGACTCGATACCCGTAAGTTTTAATTCGCAGATTGATAAATTATCTTCGGCAGGGATCAATCTATTAGCGCACAAAGCTTTGACGTGCGGAAGTTCAAATCCGTACTTAGTTTCAGCTACGCTTTCAGTTTCTATTCTACCTGATGTTTCACAAAGCAGTTTTAAATCGCAATTAGTTGTCGGTATGCCGATGGGATCAAGTCTACCGTTCGAGCAAGCTAACGATCAAATTCGTTTCACAAATGTAATTATGCCTGACAAAGTAAATGATCTGAACGCTGCGACAGGATTTGCGCCGCTGGGAGAGTTTCCAATGGCGTTCGTCAATTTAACTGGAACTTTAAACTCAAGCGAGGTTCCACTTCTAATTCGCTTTGGACCTATTGGAACATTTAATTCTGGTAGCTGGGAACGATCGAACGGCGATATTTCTCGCACTAAAGTCCCGCGCCTTCGCGGGGCCCCTGTGGGAAAAATTAAAGATTTACTTAGCGTTGATTTTAGCGTCTTTAATATTTCTGCTGCAATTGATTATTCGAAGTACCAGAACAATGATGTTCTAGAGATTAAAGAACTGAATTTGTATATCTCGGCAGGTTTAAAGGCCCTGGCAGGTTTCAAGGTTGGAATGATCAATAAAAAGGAAATTGATGAGCAATTTCGTTCAGAAATAAATAAGACAATTAAATCAACAATTGAAAAACAAAGTCAGGATTTGAAGGCGAAGTCATTGCAGCTGGTTTCTGAAAACACTCAGCTGCCTCCTGCCGAAGTCGAATCGTTACTTAAGTCAATTTTCTCGGCCGTTAAAACCGAAGTGAAAAGGTAGGCTCATATGAAATATTTGAAATCGGCCCCAGTTATATTTGCTTTAGCCTTCACCGCAAGCACGGCATTAGCGCAAGTTAAAGCCTACGATCTTACATTTCACCTAAGTCTGCGTGAGAAATTTTATACATCTTTCTTAGAGACTCAAAAAGATGTTAATAACTTGGAAAAAATTGAAGCTTTAAAATTATGGAAAGAACTTAAAGGAAAAGAAATTTCCAAGTTTAACTATTTCCTTACTAACAGTCTTAAAGCCGTAGTTAATTCGCAATCAGTTATTGATTGGTTTGCACATTACCAGATGACAGGACAGACAAAAAAGTCAGCAGAAATATTGTCCTCTTATTACTATTCAGTTGCAGCCTTTATCTGGGAGACCGCGCAGAACCCGCGGTTTTCTGAAGGCGAAACGGCAAAACAGCAGTTACAAAGCTCAGCTACCACAGCATTTCAAGCAGCACAGCAAATTGAAGCCTGCTTGGCTAAAACCACAGTTTCAGCAGGAAAAGACTTAAATTCGTTAACAGCAATTGTAAACACATGTGTCAATGCAAATTCTCAGGTGTTAGTAGGTGTTGCACAAAAAATTATGAACACGCGTAAATATTTAGGACCAAATCAAGTCGTCAGTTTAAGTGGTTTTATTCCGGGGAATAAAGTCGAACAGCTGACCCAAAATTTTTACAGCGCTGATTTTATTAGATATTTAGCTCCGATGACAAGTACAGTCCAAAAAAACTATGCCAACGTAACTGTTGAGGCGTTTAAGCAAAAAATGATTTCGAAATCGGCTGCTTTGACGGATTTCTTTACCACTGCTGAAGGCTTCCCGGCGACGCCACGTGAACACAAAAACTGGAATTTGGTAAAATCTAATGGAAAGAAAAATATTTACGGTGCGGTATTTAGTGCAATCGAAAATGCAAAAGAATCAGTGTTCATTGATGTATTTTTCTTAGGTGGCTCGATCGGAACTAGCTTAGCTAAGCATCTTATAGAACAGGTACAAAAGAAACCGTCTTTGAAAGTTTTTATTTTAAACGATCGCGCTAATCCCCTTAGCTACGACAAAGAGATGGCACCAGTTTACAACTATTTACGTGCCTATGCTGAGAAGTTTCCAGAAGATCGATTAATTATTATGACACCACGTATTGATTTAAAAAGAACGGCATTTCCCGCAATCGCAGAAAATATCATTAATGATCAAACGCTTAAATTCGTTTTAAATGCCGCTTCACAAGCTGAGCTTAAAGATCATTTAAATTTCTATCCTAAAGGAAAATCGGACCATTCCAAAGTTATTGTTATCGATGGAAAAAGTAAAACTTTAGGCTTAGCATTTGTCGGATCTAAAAATTATACCGATTCTAGCGGTGCAGTTGCCTATGACGAAGTAACGCAAATTCAAGGACCGGCTGTTCCTGTTATACTTGATAGCTATTACTATGATTTGACCGAAGCGCTAGCTGAATTAAAAGTTACTTCACCAAATTATTTTGGCGCATTAGCTTCAAAAAACAATCTATCTGGGTCTTCCGATGTGCGAACATCAGTACGTCAGCTGCTAAGCTCACTTGATGTCTTAAATCGCGCGACACCAAGTGCTAAGGCGGATCTGCAGTGGCCAGTTACGGGATCAGCCGTCTTGTCAATCGGAGAAAACAACGTTTACGGCACGATCAGGTCCGCATTATCGCAAGACATTGCTTTAATAAATTCCGCTGAAAAACAAATTATTATCAGCGATCAATTCCTATATGACCCATTGATCATTCGCGCCTTGCTGGAAAAAATTCAAAAAAGTCAGGGGCTGAAAGTTTATATCATGCTGGCCACAATGGAAGA
The DNA here is from genome assembly GCA_043728195.1 of Bdellovibrionales bacterium. Classification (GTDB taxonomy): domain Bacteria; phylum Bdellovibrionota; class Bdellovibrionia; order Bdellovibrionales; family Bdellovibrionaceae; genus Pseudobdellovibrio. The sequence continues at coordinate 6,951 of JAYTMU010000100.1, read as the reverse complement.
TGAATTAGATCCAACTAAAAAATTTGCTCATGTGCCAAATATCAGTTACATCGAAAGCCTAAAAGCTACGGGACAAGTTTTCGCTAAATGGAAAAAGGTTCCTGACGCGGATATTGCTGCTTTAAAAGAAGTTAATACTAAATACTTGGTACGATTGGCCCCTGAATATCACCTTAAAGCAATTTCTATCGATGGAATCTCTGTAAGTGAGTCAGGCTTGTGTCAGGATCCACAAAAAAATGCACAGGCCCTTTCAGCATCAATGAGCAAAATTCCAGGTATGATATCGGGCTCGGCAAATAAAGATGTGCTAAGTCTGAGTGGTGGTTTTCGTGAATTTCAAGTTGCAGTTTACGACCGCTCGGCGACTGTTGCCCATGACTGTGAATTCTGGATGCGCTTTAACGATCCGGACCAATCAAAAGAAATCACATATACAACGATGAATTTACCGCAAGAATTAGTTAATGCTGGAATTGACAGTCAATTATTTAACCAGATCGTTCGAAACATTATTAACTTAAGTTACGGCGCTATCACTGGCTATTTTAACAATTAAGCTTTACCAAAAAGATCTAGCTGTTTTGCAAACCCTGTTAGGATTCGTCCGCGCGGGGTTTTTTGTATAAAGCCCTCTTGAATTAAAAAAGGCTCATACACTTCTTCTAACGTTTCGGACTCTTCGCCCAGTGCAGCTGACAACGTTTCAATACCTACGGGTCCGCCGTCATATTTGTCAAACATCAAGCGTAAAATGCGACGATCCATTTCATCAAGACCATTTTTGTCGACGCCCAACTGATCCAGTGCATAGACAGACAAATCATGTGTTATCGTTCCATCACCCTTGACCTCAGCATAATCGCGGACACGTTTTAAAAGTCGATTGGCTACCCGTGGAGTTCCCCGTGCACGTCGTGCAATTTCAACTGCCCCTTCAGGACTTAGAACAAGATCTAAAATTTTCGCAGAGCGAGTTAAGATAATTTGTAACGATTCGCGGTCATAAAATTGCAATCGTTCTTGAATGCCAAAACGATCGCGAAAAGGATTATCTAAAAGCCCTGCCCGGGTCGTAGCACCGACTAACGTAAAAGGAACTAATTGAAATTTCATCGACTGCGCACCTAAACCGTCGCCCGTTACAATGTCGATATAATAATCTTCCATTGCGGTATACAAATACTCTTCGATCGCGCGAGGTAATCGGTGAATTTCGTCAATAAATAAAATTGAAAAAGGTTTAAGACTTGTTAGCATCGCTGCTAAATCTCCTTTTTTATCAATTGCCGGTGCTGAGGTAATTTTAATATCAACGTTCAGCTCATGCGCAATGATCTGTGCCAGTGTCGTCTTCCCAAGTCCCGGAGGCCCAAAAAGCAATGTGTGATCTAAAGGTTCGCCGCGTTTTTTAGTCGCTTGCACAAAAACTTTTAGTTTATCTTTTACTGTGTCTTGTCCCGGAAATTCGTTAAAGGACTGTGGGCGCAGTTTATTTTCCCACTTAATGTCTGTGTCTTGCATTTGACTTTCTATCATTCGACTCATAGTTTTTGTCCTGTTAACTTTTGCAATCCCTGGCGAACGCCATCTTCAAGCGTGGCAGTTGATTCTAATGACATAATGAATAGATCCACATTCTGATTTTTAAAACCTAAATTGACTAGTGCCGAGGAAATTTGCCGATGTGTTTCGTTCATTTTTGGACCCTTTAGTTTTGCGTCGATACGCACTAACTTTCCTTGAAGCGACAATATAATTTGCTCTGCAGTTTTTTTACCGACTTTTGGCAAAGATGAAAGTGCTTTCGCATCGCTATTTTCGATCCAGTCTTGAATTTGTGCGACACGAGCTCCGGACATGATGGATAATGCCATCTTTGGACCGACTCCGTTAACTTTTAGAAGCTGTAAGAAAAACTCTTTCTCAGGCTTGGTTAAAAATCCGAATAACTGAAATGCGTCTTCACGGACATGGGAATGAATCCAAACCTGCAAACGTTGACCGATAAGAACTTGGACATCTGTTAAAGTTTGTGCTGATGCCAGAATGTCATAGCCAATTCCATTGACGTTTAAAATAAAATGATCACTTGATACATCGAACACGGTGCCATCCAAAAAACCAATCACACAGCACCTTTTTCCAACGGACGCTTCGTCTGCATTTTTAGCTGGGTTTTTAACTGCGTTTTCATTTTTTCTTTTATTTGTATCACTTTTAGTTGTGACGAATGATAACAAGCCATCGCTAAGGCATCGGATGCATCTAAAGATTTTAAAATAGGAATCTGTAACAAATTGCAGACCACTGTGCGGACGTGCTCTTTGTCTGCACCGCCATTTCCGACAATCCCCTTTTTCACAACTCGCGTAGCGTATTCATGCACTTCACAATTGGCTAACAAAGCTTCATAAATAATGACTCCGCGGGCGTGACCCAATTTAAAAGCACTGTCCGCATTTTTTCCCAAAAATATCTTTTCCAGTGACACATGCGCCGGCTGAAATTTTTTGAAAAGCTCTTGCACTCCAACTCCGATTTCGTGAAGTCGTTGCGATAGTGGAACTTCTGCTGCGAATTTCAGTACACCGTAATCGATGGCCTTCAAACGCGAATTTTCTACTGAGATCACTCCGTAGCCTAAAAAGCGCGAACCTGGGTCAATTCCTAAAATAATCATGGGTTTATTAAATAAGTTGCTTTTCAATGGGTCAATATAATGCCAGAATTTGTTCAAGATGACACAAGTTGATGAAATTGAACGACTGCAAATTGAATTAGCGGAAAATCCAAAATCTTTAAGTTTCGTTCGTTTAGCTGAAATGTATCTGGACCGCGAAATGGCTGCTGATGCCGAATCTTTGGTGCGCCGAAGTTTAAAGTTTCATCCGCATTCAGTTAGTGGCCTGCTTCTACTAAGTCGAATTTTAAAAAAATTGGAACAGTCCGAGCACGCACTTCCCTATTTGCAAAAGGCTGTACAATTGGCTTCGGAAAATTGGCAAGCTTGGCTGCAAATGGCCGAGGTTTATGCTGAGCTACAAAACGGGAAGATGGCATTAAGCTGCTTTAAAAAAGTACTTTTTTTAAATCCATCCCATCCGCTTGCTCGAAGGGCCGTAGGCAAGCTTGAGGTTTTGACGGCGGATGAATACGACGAGGATCTTTTTTCGATGCAGCCCCTGCACTTAGCAGAACTAAAAGCGGAAACAGAGCCACAGCCCAAGACGGCGTGGACTAAAATTCCAGGCTCGCTGGAAAGAATGCTGGCATTCGTTGATGCCTTGACCGTACGGCTAGATGTAAAGAAGGCGCTCGAGATGCTTAATGACTGCACAAAAAAATATGGACCACATCCAGAAATTGACAGTCGCAGATTGAAGCTAGTTACTTATGATTCGCCAGATTTTATTGCTCCGAATAATCCAAATAAATCGTCACTGGCTATGGCCGATTTAGTACACACGCGGAAGGTTTCTGTCTTACGCGAATTGCTGCGTAGAATCGAGCTTAAGCAGAGGGATCGCTTGTCGACCCACACCTGATGATTTACTATAACGAGTCACTTTAAACGCGAAACAAATATATCAGGGGTCATGTATGTACGAAACGGGCGATTTTAAAAAAGGGCTTAAATTAATGGTTGATGGATCACCGTTTGTGATCGTCGATTTTCAACACGTGAAGCCCGGCAAGGGGAATCAATTTAGCCGAACTAAGATGCGCAATATGCTTACCGGTCAAAACTTAGAGCGCACGTTTAAATCTGGAGAAAAATTTGAAATTCCAAATGTCGAAAATGTGGAAATGACCTTTCTTTACAAAGATGACAATGGCTTTAACTTCATGAATCAAAGCAACTACGAACAACTGTGCATGATGGAACATGAAGTGGGAGATTCAAAAAATTATTTAACTGAAAATTTAGTTGTAACAATAACAATGTACAATGATAAGCCTGTTGTCGTTGACGTACCTAATGCCGTTAATATCAAAGTTGCACAAACAGATCCTGGCATTAAAGGCGACCGTGTTACAGGCGCTACGAAGCCCGCCACTTTAGAAACTGGTTTAGTTGTTAACGTGCCGTTGCACATTAGCGAAGGTGATCTTCTTAGGATTGACACAGATTCTGGCAATTACGTCGAAAGAGTTAATCAGAAATAACTGACGATTCACTATTCGAAACTAGCAAAGGATAAACTTTGGCGGGGAACACTAATCTTGAACTTGAAATTCATTCTTTGTTCATAGCAGGTTCTACGCCAGACCAAATTTGCGGTGAAATTTTATCAAAATATTCTAAGACAGATATTCTTAGCCCTAATGAAGCCGAAAGTATCAGCCACTTTTTTATAACTTTGGGGCGATTTGATTTGCTGTTTAGTTTTTATTTAAGTGCCATACGAAGAAACGCACTTGGGATATTCCCTTGGGGATACTTAGCTTGGGCTGCAAAAGAACATTACGGAGAAATCCCTGCTGATGTTATCGACATCATCGAATTTGCCCTTCCAACACAAGCCGCAGATTTATCGGCACACAAGTTTGAAGAGCTACATGATCTTATTCCTCACCTGGATTTGCAGGTAAAAAAAACAAAGCAAAATTATGAACTTGAGCAGCTGCAGCTAAAAGCAAAACTAATTGCGCAGCTAAATCATAACCGACTGTACCAACTTCATGAACAAGAAGAGCAGGCGCTAAAGCAACTTGTAAAGAACTTTCCGAATGATATGGAAGTACGCCTTTTGCATCAAGCCCATCTTGAAAAAAAGGCTGATGAAATTTTATCACGTGTTCGCGCGCAGAAAAAAAGTAAACCGCGGGCGCCGGCAAAGGATATACAAAATCAAGATTCCGTCGACTTCATTGCAAAATTATCAGATCAAATAAAATCATTAGCGGCACATTATCAAAGTGCTGCACCTGAACAAATTTACAACTTAAGCCTGCTGTGCATGAGTTTTGAACTTTATGATCTGGGTTTTCAATTGCTACAACAAGCGCCGGAAACATTTGCTGGCGAATGGCTGAAGGCTGAAATACTTTTTGAAAGCGGTCGATTTCTAGATTTACTAAAGCACCTTGAGCACATCGAAGCCACTGTATCGGCCGATCCGGAATCAACCTTCGGAGCGATTTATTTAAAAGCTCAAGCGTATTTTGGTTTAGGGCAAAAAGATATTGCCATACAAATGCTTGAGTCCTTGTCGCAAAGACGGCCTTCGTATCGCTCTGCTGAATCGTTATTACATCAATGGAGATCTTTTTGAAAAAGTCTTCATCACTTTATTTTTTAATGCCGATTTTTATTGTAGCGCTTTTTATTTTTGGCTGGAAACAATGGGCGCACCCAGCTATCGTAAAAGTGATACAATCGCAGGTACCTAAACTAAATCAGGCGCAGAACATCGCTGACTTCAGTTTTGAGAATTTTGATTTTTCGGTTTTGCGGATGCAAGTGCAAGTAACAAATATTGAAGTTACTTTCAAGAATGAATTTAGCGCCTACCAAAAGTTAATTCTTCCCCGCATTAAGGCGCAGATAAATCCGTTCGACTTGCTCATCGGACGAATCAACGTTAGCGCTATTACGGTTGATAATCTGAAATGGGAAGTTTCTGACGAAATTTTTAGTGGTCCTTCATCGCAAGCCAAATTGCCACTAGATGCTCTTTTTAAACAGCTACCCGAAATTCCTGTTGAGCGGGTCCGGCTGTTTAATTCTGAGATTGTTTTCAAATCTAAGCCACAAAACTTAACGTTACAGTTTTTAGTTGATAACGTTAGTATTGATAATTTACAGACACGCTTACAATTAACTGTAAACAAACTGGTGCAAACGGTGCAGTTTCAAGAAAATGCTAGTATTCAGATTCAATCAGAAATTGCACTTTTGCTGAATCGTGAAGAATTAATCATTTCAAAACTAAATGTAAAAACTTTTGATTCTGAATTGAAAGTTGCTGGTAAGCTTACTAACTTTGCAAATATTGGTAATAAGCCCGAAGGTCAATTCCGTATCACATCATCAGTACTATGCGAAGATTTGCGCACTCTTTATTTAAGTTTATTCCCACAACGCAGTCGTATACCATCTGTCAGCGGTCGCGTTGAAGCTGGCGGCCAGATTGGTTTTTCTGGTCTGCAAGACATCAATGCACAGCTGGAACTTAAAACCGTAAATTTAACAATGGAACAATTCAAATTTGGCAGCGCGCAAATTAAGGCGCAAGTAAAAAAGAATCAGCTTCTTATAGATCAAATAAAATTGGAACATCCCGCTGGCACGGCTGAGCTAAATGAAATTGAAATACAGCAAACAAAGCCCTATCAGTTCAAAACCAATGTGAACGTTAGTGCTTTAAATCTGCAAAAACTTTTTGTTTCCGTCGGATTAACTGATTTGCCAGCCGATCTAAACCTTCTTGGTAATGCGGCTTGCTTCGGTCAGTTAGTTCCACCCTTTGATATCGAATGCGAAGCCCATGCCGAACTTGCAGACGTGCAGATTAAGGGCTCTACCGGAGGTAATTTTTCGATTTTGAAACTTAAAAAGGTTTTACTTGATGGGACAGTGCTTTTTAATGATGAAGATATCCAATTCGACAGTCAGGTCCAAATAGGTGATTCAGCGGGACTTGCCAAGGGAATTGTAGATTTTAACCAGGGATTTAAAATTGATTTCGAAACTGAGCGGCTGCGCATGCACGATGTCGAATCGCTGGCGGGACTGGACTTTACGGGCGAAATAAAGCTTAAGGGTTCATCGTGGGGAACCTCGGCAAAAGGAATTGTAGAGTCCGAAGTTGTCGCTGAAAATGCAACTATCGAAAAGTTTATTTTGGGAAATTTCAGTACAGAACTTGTTTATGATAGCTCGCATTTGTATTTTAGAAATTTAAATGGAAAGTTAGGTTCGTCAAATTACGCTGGCTCGCTAGA
>JAYTMU010000099.1:0-10962 GCA_043728195.1 Bdellovibrionales bacterium | reverse complement strand
TACGTTGAATATCTTGCGCCGCAGGTGGGTAAGCCAACGGTGGTATTACTAAATGGTTTAACTTACAGTACCCGCCAGTGGGATAAGATGACTGCGGTATTAAAAACAATGGGAATTGGCGTTTTACGCTACGACATGAGTGGTATGGGGCAGACCCTACTTAAATACGGTGGCAAGTTTGAACCGTATCACTACGCAAACCAGGTGATCGAATTAGATCAGTTACTAACAACTTTGAAAATTCCGACACCTTATAACCTAGTTGGGTTATCTTACGGTGGTGGAATTGCTGCGGCTTTCAGTTTCAAATATCCGAAAAAAGTTAAAAATGCTATTTTAATGGCGCCATACACTGCAGCTTTAGAAGGGCAGGATCAGTGGATCAAAACACAAATCGCTGTGACTCGTGCAATGTATCCATACAATCCATATAGCAATGACGAATTGTACGATTATTTTTTAAAGCAAATCTGCTATTCAACTTACCCAGCGTTAGAGCCAATCGTTATGGAAAATCCGTACAAGTTAGAAGCGACATTTCGTTTAACACAAGGTATCCGCAAGTTTAATGTAAACGACGAAATTGATCGTTTTCCAGAAAACTCTGTTCATTTGATCATTGCTAAAAAAGATCAGTACATAAAACAGGCTGTGTTAGACGCTTTTTGGGATGCTATTCCAGCTGCTTCGCGCGCTAGTCGAATCTATGTTGAAGGTTCTGAACACAAAATTCCTGAGGCCGTACCACAAAAAGCAGCGGAAATTGTTCGTGATATCGTTTTAAAATAACCACAGGAGATTTTTATGCCAGTGTTTGATGTTAATCCAACTACAAAAATTAACTACGATATTTTTCCGAATACTGTGCCTACGACAACTTTATTTATTCATGGAAATTTAGCCTCGAACCGTTGGTGGATGCCGTCAGTCGAGTTGTTTAAATCTCAGTTCGCAGGTACACCCAATTTGCAAGGTTCATTAATTTGTTTAGAATTTCGTGGTTGTGGAAATAGCTCTGCTCCTACCACTGAAAACGACGTTACGATGCAAAATTTTGCAAATGACTTCATCGCCGTTGTTCGCTCGATGAAGCTGGGTCCGGTAAATGTTGTCGGTCACTCAACTGGTGGATTGATAGCAGCATTGATGCTGGCAACTGCTCCAGAGCTTTTTAACAAAGCATACTTACTTGATCCTGTAGGCGCTGAAGGCGTTAAATTTGATCCCGCAATGATTGCCGCCTTTGATCAGATGAAACTAGATAAGAATTTAACAGCCATGATTATTGGCTCAACAATTCACGACAACAACGCTGATTCGGCCTTTTTTAAAGACGTCATTGTAGAAGATGCTTTTAAATCTGTAAAAGCAGTTGGACATTTAGTGTTGAAAGCTTTGGATGGGTTTGATGCAACAGCTCAGCTAAAAAACGTACAGCTTTCGGTAAAAGTCGTTCACGGCGAGCACGATCAGTTGTTAGCACGAAGTGAATCAGAAAAATTAGCCAAACTTTTTAAGAATGGCCAGTTTGAAATTTTACCAGGTTGTGGTCACTGCGCAAACGTAGAAAATCCGAAGTTATTCACGCAGTCCGTAAGTCAGTTTTTATTTAACTAACAACCTACGGTTTTACCGGCCCGATACCGACGTTTAACACACGGTACGGGTTGTCTGAATAATCCAAAAGATACAAAAGTGGTTCAATATTCTTTTGAAATACAGGCTCTATCACACCAGGGCCTGGATAAAAACCGCCTCCGCCAAAGCCGTTGTTCGCGGGATCAAGCTCAAATGTAAATGAAATAATTTTATGAACTCCGTAAGACCAATCGGTGGTATCGCCACTTGCAATATACAATTCTGAACTTTGTTGGGGTTCATAACCATTCCACCCAGCCATTGTCCGGGCCATTTTTTCGTGAACAGACTTATCATTTGTTGCTTCAATTCCCGCATACTTGTGTCCCCAAGGGTACAGAATAAGTTTCGAAAACGAGTGAAAAGATAGAAGCACTGTAATGTTCGAGTGAGTCTCGACGTAATTTTTAATTGCGGATGATTCAATTTCTGAAAACGGCTTTGTTCCCATGTACGTTTCGCTAGATGTTGAATTTGACGAACCACCAGTTCCCCATTGAAAACCGTAATTGCGATTTAGATCAACGCCGAACGTGCCATCCGCATTGCGGGCGCGATTTTTACGCCACATTTTGTAACTGCCGTCTTTAATGTCGAATTCCATACCATCCGGATTTACTACGGGAATAATGTGGGTGTCGCGCGAATGAACTAAATCAACCACGCGTTTGTTTCCGGCGCGGTATTGCTCGACCAGATACTTGGCCCACATCAATGGCATTTCTACTGATAAGTGCTCGCGGGCATGGTGGCCACCCATGAAAATTGCGGCCGGTTTTTCTGAGGCATGAGCATGGTCATCAGTAATACGCACAGCCCAGATGTCGTGGCCTTCTGCGGTTTTGGCAATACTAGAAAGTTTAACTAAATCTGGATTGGCATTCGCAAGTGCTGTTAACGCAGCCGATAACTCCTGGTAATTGTGGTAAACTGAATCTTTCGTAGGAAAGTCACGCTCGAAAGCTAGGTTAGAAGCAGCTTGTAACCAACCCAGTTTTTCCAAGGCCTCTTTTTGCAAATCGTTTCCGTAAGCAATGACATAATCATCTTTTACAATTTCAATTGCGGCTCCGGTGTTAGCAATTACCGAGCGTTGAAATTTGTCACTAGCAGCTACTTTCATCCAGTAATATTGATAATCTGTTGATTGCACTTTTTTTATAGAAGAAAAAGTGAATAGGCAAAAAAGCGATAGCAGCGCTATAGTGGTTTTTTTCATATGGTCCCTTCCGTGGGAGATAATTAAATTGTTTGATCCCCGACACGTTTTGCCGGATCACAACCAGCTAAAAGCCTAGCATGTAGTCCATGTGAACCAAGAATTTACAAAGGATCTAGACTTATGTCTGGCAGGATACACTGTGGAACCGGCTTTAGTGGATGTTGTAAGTGTTAGGCGGCAGAGAAGTTTGGTGGCCTAGCAGATAGTTTTTCAAATAGCTGATCTTTTTTTATAAAATTAATTCCCAGTCCCAATCCTTTGGACCACACAATTTCGGCGTCTATTGTATGGGTTTTATTTACCTGACGTAAAAGTATTGTCATACGCAGCAGCTCGCCGGGCTTGGGGGTGTACTTGGCATTAACAATCTCTAAAAAGGCACCTGTTTGCGATAAATTCGTCATACGACAATAGATCTTACCTAGGCGGCCGTAAATCTCTAGCTGGGCATTTTCTTTGGTAAAAAAACGTTTTGGTGATAACGGATTTTCTGAAGATTGATTTTGCATGAAAGGCCCTCACTACCTATTCTAATCGGTTTTTTTAGTAGGGAAACTGAAAACAATGTTTCGAAATTAGTGTAAAAAAGTTAGCCAGTTTTCATAAATTAATCTACTTGCACTTGTTCTTTGGACCAAATTTCATAGCGTAAACCTGGATGGGCGTCACTAAACTGACTGTAAGCAATGCCGAAATTAGCAGGTAATTTTAAGTCGTACTTTGTGTCACCGTCGAATTTGCCGGGTATACGAGTGATATAAATAAAGTTAGTATCAGGAAGACTTTCTCGGTAAATTTCCCCGCCGCCAACGATCATGACTTCGTCCGGCCAAACTTGCGAAGAAATTAATTTTTCTGCAACCGTATAAGCTTCTGCTAATGACGAGACAAAGCGAACGGACTCGTGGTCAGATTCATGTGCCTGTCTTGAAATAACAATGTGGAACCGCTTCGGTAACGGCTTTCCTAAAGAGTCATAGGTTTTCCGACCCATAATCATTATTTTTCCAGTAGTGCGTTTTTTAAAATATGTTAAATCCTCTGGAAAATGCCAAAGCAATTTGTTGTCTTTGCCAATGACGCCGTTTTCACTGACAGCAACTATGTGGGATAATATCAAACAGCGACCTCGGCCTTTATTGCTGGAAGCGGTTCATACCCCTCGATAGTAATATCCTCATATTTAAAATCAAAAATATTTTTGATTTCGGAATTTAGCTTTAATTTTGGTAATGTTTTCGGTGTACGTGAAAGCAGTAAATTTACTTGTTCAAAATGGTTTGAATAAATGTGCGCATCACCCAACGTGTGGATGAATTCACCGACTTCAAGGTTACAAACTTGCGCCACCATATGAGTTAGCAAAGCATAACTTGCAATATTAAAGGGGACGCCAAGAAAAATATCGGCACTGCGCTGGTACAACTGACACGAAAGCTTACCGTTTGCGACGTAGAACTGGAAAAATGCATGGCAAGGCGGAAGCGCCATCTTTTCAATTTCTCCCGGATTAAAAGCAACAACCATAAGACGTCTTGAATCTGGATTTGATTTAATTTGCTGAATCACTTCTGAAATTTGGTCTACGGTTTTTCCATCAGCAGCTTCCCACGAACGCCACTGCTTACCGTAAACTGGGCCTAGTTCCCCATTTTCATCAGCCCATTCATCCCAAATTGAAACTTTATTATCTTTTAAGTATTTAACGTTGGTTTCACCTTTTAAAAACCAAAGCAATTCGTGAAAAATAGAGCGCGTATGCAATTTTTTGGTCGTTAGTAATGGAAATCCGTCTTGTAAGTTAAAACGCATCTGATAACCAAACACACTGGTTGTGCCGGTACCAGTTCGGTCTGACTTATCATTGCCGTGTTCTAAAACGTGATGAAGTAAATCGTGGAATTGCTTCATACAGAACTCCCTGTAAATTATTAACTATTAAAAAAGCCATCCGATACGAAAAACTGTAAAATAAGGTAGCCCTGTTTTACCAGCTTGTTCAGACTTATTAATTAAATCACGACGAGCATTTTTATATTCATCCGTTGCTTCCACATCTGAACTAGAAATAGGACCGCTAATATTTGAAACCTTAGATTTTAAATCAACGCTAGGATTAAGCGGTGATAAATATCCAATGTCTAAACCGAAAGTTAAGCCCAATGGTAATCTCCAAGCCCAGCCAATATGCGGAAGCAAATAATTAGCTTTGATTTCATCTGAAATTTCTACATCTGCCGATCCTGGAACAGGCGTTGTCACAGAAATTCTTTGTTTTGTTTCCACAGTGATTGTGTGATTTCCGTAGCCTAATCCTAGATAGAATGATCCGCGTAGGGGATGCATTCGAAGCATAAGCTCTTGGTTGGCAATTTTAATATTTAGACCATTCGGGATATCATTGCTTTTTGCTAAGCCAGACATCGAATACCCGCCAAAGTTAACAGCCCCTGAAAACCACTCTGACGGATGAACGTAATCTAAACCATAATTTAAAATATGCGGAACATTTAAATCAGCATGTAAACCGAAACGATGCGGTTCCGAGTAACTGCTAGCATCTGATTTTTTATTATCCATCAAAGCTGGTTCAGCTTGCGCAGTTTCAACCATCGGTGCCGGCGCCGACATCGGAGCTGTTTCGGTTTGCGGCGCTGGCGCTGGTATAATGTCCGAAGAGGTAGTTGGAGGTGTTGTTATTTGAATTTGCGGATTTTCCTTCGCGGCCTTTTTAGCTTTTTTTGCGGCTTTCTTTATGGTGGCCTTCTGCTGTCGCGTGGGGGCCACAATAGTCCTCGGAGACTCAATTTTTGGCTCTGACGGAACGGTTTCAGTCTGCGCCCAAACGTTAAAGCTTAATAACAAAACCAAAATCATCATTTTTCTCATCTAAAATCCCTTTTTTTATGCAATTCGAAGTTATTTTACGCGCCGCTATACAGAAAGTGAGCAGGTACCTTTTTGTTTTATTGGAAGTTTTGTACTTGGGCTATGTAGGGTAGGTTTCGGTAGTAGCCTTGGTAATCTAGGCCGTAGCCTACGACGAATTCGTTCGTTATTTGAAAACCTACGTGATCTAGTTTGCACGGCACTTTTAGGGCTTCGGGTTTTTCTAACAGCGCAACTGTGGTTAATGATGCTGGGTTGCGGGCTTCGATTGTCTTTTTTAAATAATTCATGGTGATGCCGGTATCGACAATATCTTCGATCAAGACAACATGTTGACCTTGGATCGGACTGGTTAAATCTAAAGTAATTTTGACTTCTCCAGACGATGTCATGCCAGAATAGCTCGAGACTCCGAAAAATTCGCATGTGATGTCGGTATTGATTTGGCGAATTAAATCTGAATAGAAAACAAACGAGCCTTTAAGCACACAAACTGCCGTAACTTTTTTATTCATGAACTTATCGGTCAGAATAGCGCCAATTTCGGCAACTTTTTTTTGAATTTTTTCTTCTGTGATGTATGGGGAAAGGCGAAGACTTTTTGCATTCATTATAGGCTCCTTAAAAGCTTAAGATGAACCATTGAAGCCTTTTTCTGGGGCTGGGTAAAGGTCTAACGAGTATTGTTACAAGGATATTTTTAGCAGTCTTAAATATCGGGCTCTAGCACTATGACAAACTTAGTTTTTTGACCCATAAATTCAACAGATTTAAAGACTTGAAAAGGTGCCATCGTTAAAGACTCTTTTTCGGCAGCAAAGCTTTGACGATTTATTGTATCTACTATGAAAAAAGCAGCACCTTTTGATAGATCAAAATCAGCAGGATAGGTTTCTCGTCCGGCGCGTGCAGCGCGGGTTATTGTTAAAGAGCCGTGGACTATTCCGGCCTCAAGCGATTTCATTTCTACGGCTGCATTTAGTCCGATCATTTGACCGTCATCACCAACAATTCCTGACAAGAACATTTCCGACTGACCAATAGGCAGTTTCTTTTCATAGCTTTTAAGAATTTCGTGTAACGGATCTTTACGTTTTTTATAATCTGGCAAAATTCCGGCAGAATAATCTTGAAGATTTTGAAACAAGCCTAATCTAGAGCTTTCCACAACCCAGCGTGCTAGCACGTCAACGGATACTTCCGCATAGGTTAATTTAAAATTTACCGCGGATGAATCCGAACCTGTATCTTTAGCGTTGGTTTCGGTGGCGCGCGCTGCATTCGGCGTGGATTCAACCGCAGCTGCAGCTGTTACAACCGAAGACTTTTCTATAACAATTTCTTTGTCTTTTAAGGCCTGCAAATTTTGTTCGGTTGAATCCGCTTTTGAACTTGAGGAAAAGTCAGCAACTTGGTCATCACTGCTAGCGACAGTAGAAACGGTTTTCGTGCTTTTGCTTACACCTTGCGAGCGCGTAATTTTTTGCATCCACTTTGGCGACGAACCTGCCTGAAACATATACGAGCCCCCGAAGCCCGCAATGATAACTAACACAAAAACTTGCAACGTAATATTTTCAGATAATTTTTTTCCGAAACTTTTCTTTGCTGGTCTAAACGACTGCATGTTGACGCCGCATTGGGCGCAATATTGGTCTTCGGGTTGTGAAAAACCACAGCGTGGGCAATTTAATATCATTCGTGTTTCCTGTCTTAAGCGTAAGCGATTCTACCTTGACGCACAAATTTTCGAATTTTAGTATATGACTTAGGTCCAGCAATCTTTAGAAAGTAGTGCATGAGTCAACCAGTTCACGTTCCAGTTTTATTAAATGAAGTGCTTCAGTCTTTTTCAAGTTTGAAAAACGCTAAAGACCTAGTTTATTTTGATGGGACTTATGGGCGCGGTGGACATTTTAGGGCTATACAAAAAATCTATCCCCTTAAAAAGGCTTTGTTAGCTGATCAAGACGTGGATGCTATCGCTGCTGCTGAAACTGAATGGAAAGATTTAATAGCACAAAAAAAAGTTCAAGTTATTCATCAAAATTTTTTACAATTTGCACAAAGTCAGCAAGGCTCACTGTCGATGATACTGCTTGATCTAGGTGTAAGCTCGCCGCAATTGGATCAAGGCGCCAGAGGGTTTAGCTTCAACAAAGACGGCCCGCTAGATATGCGAATGAACCAAAAAGCGACACAGTCAGCAGCGAATCTAATTAACGAGTTAGAATTTGACGAACTGATGCAGCTTTTTAAAACGTATGGCGAAATTGAAAATCCGTTTCATGTGGTAAAGGCTATCGTGGCTGATCGTGTGAAAAACCCGTTTGCGACAACGCTACAATTGGCTAGTCTTATAGAACGTGTCGATGGCTGGACAAAAAAAGGCTTTCATCCAGCAACACAATATTTCATGGCCCTTCGTCTTGTCGTAAATCAAGAATTACAAATCCTGCAAGAAGCAATACCACTGCTGATTCGCCAATTGCACGACGGAGGTCTGTTTTCAATCATCACGTTTCACTCGCTAGAGGACCGGATTGTAAAAAATCTTTTTAAAGATGATGAAAACGGTTTTCTAGTGAATAAAAAAGTGATTGTGCCCTCGGAAGAAGAATGTAAACTAAATGTCAGAGCACGCAGTGCGAAACTTCGGATTTTTCAAAAAGGTCAAAGACCTGAAAAGCCCGATAAGTTTGCTTTGCGACGAGCTTTGCGGGCTAAGGATTAGCCTGAATGAAAAATAAAATTGAGGTCAGGATGAGCTCCAATGATATACGACAGTTAAAACCATTTTTAAGTCTATTGGTCGTGATTGCGACATTGCTAGGGTTGGTTTTTATAAAGATGGAAGAGCGTAGATTGTCTTACGTGGTTTTAAAACTCACGCGAGAATTTAAAAAAAGTAACGAAATTTCACGTCAAAAAGAAATTTCGTTAGCAAAATTGACGCGTCCGCAGTTAGTTGAAAACGTAGCGACCCATAAACTAACAATGCGAAAAATTAAGCCGGGACAAATTATTAATTTAACAACATCACTTACGTTTGCGCAAAACAAGATGGCTTTAAAAAATCAGGCGAATCCTTGAAGTCGAAAATAATTACGCTTTTCGCTATCACATGTTTTCTTTGGACAGTCCTTTTAGCGCGAGCAGCATATTTACAGTTTTTGCCACAAGACAAATTAAATGCCTTACAAGAAAAGCAGTTTCAAACTGTAGTTACCTTGCCATCACGACGTGGGGCCATTGTAGATACCCATGGCAAAGAATTAGCAATGACATCGCCCACGTATTCCGTTTATGCAGATCCAAAAATTATTACTGAA
The DNA here is from genome assembly GCA_043728195.1 of Bdellovibrionales bacterium. Taxonomy (GTDB): domain Bacteria; phylum Bdellovibrionota; class Bdellovibrionia; order Bdellovibrionales; family Bdellovibrionaceae; genus Pseudobdellovibrio. Next base: position 1,881 of record JAYTMU010000099.1, on the reverse strand, counting down.
AAAAAACAAGTAGCGAAAACTTTAGCTAAAATTTTAAATGTTCCGGTTTCGTCGATCATGGTAAAAATTAAAACCAATAGTAAACGATTTGTTTGGCTAGAGCGTTTAATTACCGCTTCGCAAGCCTCTGAAATTCGGGATTTAAAAGTGCGCGGACTTGGCCTAGTCGAAGAGTGGAAACGTATATATCCAAATGATCAAGTGCTGTCGTCTACTTTGGGTTTTGTTGGCAAGGAAGGACAAGCTTTAGAAGGCTTAGAACTTCATTATGACAGCGTTTTAAAAGGTGAAAAAAAGAAAGTCACTTTACGTAAAGATGCGCGCGGTAGACCGCTAGTTCAAGATGGGCTTTTATTTACTGAAACCCCGCAGGGAAAAGAAATTAAACTAACAATTGATTCCGACCTGCAATATTTTGTAGAAACGGAATTGCATCAGGCCATTAAAAAGTATGAAGCTGACGGTGCCTGGGCGGTTGTTCTAGATGCGAAAACATCTGCAATCAGAGCTCTGGCAAGCCTTCCCCATTTTGATCCGAATTCTCCGGCGTCGGCATCGTCATTTGTTCGACGTAACCGCAGTGTCACTGATACCTTTGAACCTGGAAGCACGTTAAAGACCTTTGTCATTGCAGAGGCCCTTGAAAAAAATATTATACAACCTACAACGCGAATAAATTGCGAAAACGGCTCGTTTAAAATTGGTAAGCGTATAATTCGTGAAGCTGAAAAAGATCACGCACAAGGAATTATTTCGGTCACTGATGTGTTAGCTTACTCGTCGAACATTGGAACGTCGAAGATTGCCTTAATGCTTGGTGATGATCAGTTAAAGCAGGGTCTATCCCATTTTGGTTTTGGTGAACGCAGCGGTGTTGATCTGCCAGGTGAAGCAAAAGGAATTACGGTGCCACTGCCGTGGCGCGATCACTTAATTGCGAATGTTTCATTTGGTCAGGGAATTACGGCGTCGCCACTACAAATTGCCAATGCCTACGCCGCCATAGCTAACGGCGGAATGCTAAATAAACCCTATATCGTAGAGCAAATTTCAGATTTAGAAACTAACGAGTTAGAAACTCGTGTACCCCAACCAATTCGTCGTGTTGTATCTGAAGATACTGCCGAAAAAATGCGGCAAATGTTAATGGCTGTTACTGCAGATAAAGCAACGGGTGCCTTGGCGCGGGTGCCTGGATATTTTATTGGTGGAAAAACGGGGACGGCGCAAAAAGTTAAAACCGAAGGCCGTGGCTACTTACCCGGTGGATACATCGCAAGCTTTGCTGGCTTTATACCGGCTAATGCTCCCGAGTATGTAATTTTCGTTGGTTTTGATCGACCACGAAAAGGGTATTACGGATCCCAAGTAGCAGCACCGGTATTTGCAAAAATTGCGTCGTACGCAGTTCGCCGCGGTGGTGTACTGCCAGACACTCTTTCAGAAGAACCATCTAGAACTCTTTCCAAAGCTGCTATGTCAAAAGCAATTGCAAAGATTGTAGACGAAGAAAAATCCGTCGAAGTTACTCGTGAAAAATTGGCGTTTGAAAATTCATTGCTAATGTCTGCGCCTAAGCTGAAAAGTTTAACAATTCGTGAAGTTTTAGCACAGGCCTCGGAACAACAAATTCAAATAAAATTCGTAGGCAGTGGCCGCGTAGAAAGCACCTGGCCCGCTGAAGGTGAAGCGTTGAATGCAGATCGCAATATGACCGTGTTTCTTAAAGAATAAAAAGTTCGACTGGTTTAATATCTGAACTTGCCAAGCGGTTAACCAATATCGAAGAGCACGGACATTTCGGAACCGTTAAAGATTTGGGTGACTTCTTGTCAGAAGCTAAAATGGGTCAATGGCCGACGAGTTTATTATTCGATTATG
>JAYTMU010000098.1:0-16112 GCA_043728195.1 Bdellovibrionales bacterium | reverse complement strand
CCGTCATTCACAGTAAAAACTAAATTCGACAAGCCGCTGGCATTTAAAGCTGAAGTTACCGTAGCCGTACAATTAGGTGCTGTACCTGAAAAGACAATCGCCGACACTGGAACAAGTACAACATTGGATGACGTTGCAGACATCGAGGTGGCGCAACTTAAAACAGAATCAGGATCAGTAATTGTAAAATTGATGACGACGCTAACATCTTCATTTGTAACCTGATCGGCAATCGCTGAAATAACAGGTGGATCGTCAATCGGAGTCACCGTTTGCGTAAACGAACTAGCCGCGGATAGTGCACCATCAGTCACCGAAATCACAATACTAGATACTCCATTTTGCAATGCAGCTGGAGAAATGGTAGCGACGCAATTAGGAGCTGTTCCAGAAAAAACAATGTTTGCCGTTGGAATGACAGTCGTATTTGAAGATGTTGCCGACAACGATGCGGTACACGAAAGAACATTATCAATATCGGAAACGGCAAAGTTTATAATTTCATCAACACCTTCAAAGGTGGTTTGATTTGCAATTGTCGAAATAACTGGTGCATCATTTACTGCATTGACAGTAAGAGTAAAAGTACTTGAAGCGGTAATTGCACCGTCGTTTACAGTTAGAACTATATTTGAAACGCCAAACTGATTCGCCAGCGGAGTCATCGTCACCGTACAGTTCGGAGCCGTTCCACTTAAAACAATATTTCCAACTGGTAGTAACCCTGCATTTGATGTTGTCGCGGAAACAAAAGTAGAACACACTAACGTGTTATCAACGTCTGTGATGGTAAAAGCGACCGCACCGGTTGCGCCATCCTCAGCAATAGTTTGATTTGCAACAGCCGAAATTAGTGGTGCATCGTTAACTGGTGTAACTGTTAGCGTAAAAGCGCTGGTCACTTGCAAATTCGGAGTGCCGTTATCAAAAACTGTGACAACAACATTTGAAATACCATTTTGATCAGCTGCCGGGCTCATGGTAACGGTACAGTTCGGTGCGGCTCCACCGAATACAATATTTGCTGTTGGCAACAAGGTCCCGTTAGACGAAGTAACACTTAAATTTGCAGATGTACAAAGTAGCAAACTATCAACATCACTAATTGTAAATCCAATAGCCGCTGTCGCCGTATCTTCTGCCGTTGTTTGATTTGCGATCGTCGACATAATCGGAGCATCATTTACGGCATTTACAGTTAAGCTAAAAGCGCTTGTTGCTGTTAGCGCGCCGTCTGTAGTTGTGATCACGACATTTGATATTCCACTTTGATTCGCAACTGGAGCCATCGTTACTGTACAATTTGGTGCTGTACCGGCCAAAACAATATTGGCTAGTGGCAACAACGACAAATTCGAAGACATCACAGAATTTGAAGTGCTGCAATTTAACGTGTTATCAACATCTGTGATTGTGAATGCGGTGGCACCAGTCGTTCCATCTTCATTTATCGTCTGATTTGCAATCGCAGATATTACTGGAGCATCATTGACTGCAGTCACGGTGTATATCAGTGGCTCAGGAACGGATGAAGTCGCATCACTAACCGTAAAAACTAAATTAGAAATACCATTTTGATTAAGGGCCGGGTTTAACGTTGCAGTACAATTTGGTGCCGTACCCGCAAACACAATATTTGCAAGCGGAAGTAAAATTAAATTAGAAGATGACTTACTCATTGACGTTGTACAATTTAATACACTATCAATATCATTAATTGTAAAACTAAGGACTACTGAATTATCTTCGGTAACTGTTGTATCTGCAATCGCTGAAATCGTCGGCGGATCGTCAAAAGCTGTAACAGTTAAAGTAAACGGACTTGTAACAGCAATCGAGCCGTCACTTAGAGTAAGTACAATATTGCTTAGCCCATTTTGGTTAACCACCGGATTTAACGTGGCCGTACAGTTTGGCGCCGTACCGGCTAATACGATGTTTGCAACTGGCAACAATGTTAAATTTGATGATGATGCTGTTACAGAGGTTAAACAACTTAAAGTATTATCCACATCGGTCACAGTAAATGGCACAGTTATAGTTCCACTTTCAGCCACTGTTTGATTAGTAATGGCAGAAATCACTGGCACATCATTTACTGCAGTAACAGTTAAACTATAACTACTTAATGTTGCAAGCGAACCATCATTCACAGTCAGAACTACATTTGAAATTCCATTTTGATTTAGTGCCGGCGTCATCGTCACTGTGCAGTTTGGAGCGGTTCCATTTATGACAATATTTGCAGTTGGCAGAAGCGCTGTGTTGGACGAAGTTGCAGACACTGATGACGTACATGTTAAAACATTATCCACGTCAGTAATTGTAAACGCAATGGCACCTGTCGCTGTATCTTCCGCGGTAATTTGATTTGCAAATGCAGAAATTACCGGAGCATCATTGACTGCAGTCACAGTTAAACTGTAGGCACTTGTTGCGGACAGCAATCCGTCAGTCACTGTTAAAACAACATTTGAAATGCCGCTTTGATTTAACGCCGGTGTCATCGTAACTGTGCAATTTGGCGCCGTTCCACCTAAAACAATATTTCCAACCGGCAACAGTGTTGGGCTCGACGAAGTTGCAGTTACCGATGTTCCACATGTTAATACATTATCCACGTCAGTAATTGTAAACGCTACGGCACCCGTTACCGTATCTTCAGCAGTCGACTGATTTGCAATTGCCGAAATTACTGGGGCATCGTTGACTGCGGTCACAGTTAAACTGTAGGGACTTGTTGCGGACAAAATACCATCAGTTACAGTTAGCACAACATTCGAAACGCCGTTTTGATTCAAGACCGGCGTCATCGTCACGGTACAGTTCGGCGCAGTGCCCGCTAAGACGATATTTCCTACAGGTAAAAGTGCTGCATTTGACGACGTCGCAGTGACAGAAGCTGCGCATGTCAAAACATTATCTACGTCAGTAATTGTAAATGCTATGGCCCCCGCCGATGTATCTTCGGCCGTGGTCTGATTTGTGATAATTGAAATCACGGGCGCATCATTCACTGCTGTTACAGTAAAAATAAATGGTTCAGTTACAGATGATGTTGCGTCACTCAGCGCAAAAACAATATTTGTAATGCCGTTTTGATTTAGCGCCGGGTTTAATGTAGCCGTACAATTCGGAGCCGTTCCGCCAAACACAATTTGCGTAGGTGCATTTAATAAAATGGCGTTAGATGACGATGCTACCACAGAGGTCGTACAACTTAGTACGCTATCAATATCGGTGATAGTAAAATTAACAATTTGGGCCGTATCCTCAAGATTTGACTGATCGGCTATAAGGGAAATAACCGGTGGATCATCAACCGGTGTTACCGTGAATGAAAAAGAATTAGAAGCTGTAAGTAACGTGTCAGTTACAGTAAATGCTAAATTAGAAACTCCGTTTTGATTTGCTGTTGGGTTTACAGTTGCTGTACAATTCGGAGCCGTACCACCAAAAACAATGTTACCTGCCGGTACCAATGTGACATTAGACGAAGTCGCAGATACAGATGCCGTACAGGAAAGTGCACTTTCAACATCAGTGATCGTAAAATTAACAACACGTGAAATACTCTCAGAAGTTATCTGCGCCGTTACCGCTGAAATTACTGGCGCATCGTTTATAGGATTAACTGTTAAGCTAAATGAACTTGTCGCTTGCAGGTTCGGAGCTCCATTGTCAGAAACTGTCGCCACAAAATTAGTGGTGCCGAATTGATCTGCGATTGGCGTGATCGTTAGAAAACAATTCGGTGCGGTTCCGCTTATTACGATGTTAGCTGTGGGAACAAGGCCCACATTCGACGAGGTCACATTTAAGTTAGCAGAACTGCAAATTAAAAAACTATCGATATCAGTAATAGTAAATCCAATAGCCGCAGTTGCGGTATCTTCATTGGTCGTTTGATTTGCAATTGCAGAAATTACTGGCGCATCATTAACTGCGGTGACGGTTAAAATAAATGGGCTGTTAGCTGTCAACGACCCGTCTGTCGCGGTTAAAAAAATATTCGTAGCGCCGTTTTGGTTAGCCAACGGCGTTAATGTCGCCATACAGTTCGGCGCAGTTCCGGTAAATACAATATTAAATGCTGGAACAAGACTGCCGTTTGAAGACGTTGCAGACACAGATACATTACATGCAAGCACATTATCAACATCGGTAATCGTAAAATTTACGGCAGCTGCAGTGTCTTCACTTGTTGTTTGATTTGTGATAACTGAAATCTGTGGCGCGTCGTTTACCGGAGTTACCATTAAACTAAATGGGCTGCTTGCTGAAAGACTTCCATCAGTCACAGTCAGGTTAATATTTGATATCCCATTTTGATTAGCTAGCGGAGTCATCATCGCCACACAATTTGGCGCCGTACCCGTGATCACAATATTACTAACAGGAATCAAAGCTAAGTTTGAGGAATTTGCGCTAACGGAAGCAGCACAGTTTAAAGTATTATCAACATCCGAAATTGAAAAGTTCACACTGGCAATCGCATCTTCTGCAATCGTTTGATTTGCAATGCCAGTAATAACTGGCGGATCGTTGACTGCTGCAAAATTTGCGGCAAAGGTTTGACTAACTGTAGTCGTGCCATCGGTTAACGAAAGAACAATGTTCGACACCCCGTTCATGTTAGCAACTGGAGTAAGTGTTACTGTACAATTTGGCGGAGCACCGGAAATCACAATATTTGAAATTGGTAACATGGCTGCATTCGATGATGTCGCACTTACAAACGACGAGTTACACGCAAGCACTGTATCAGGATCCGTAATATTAATTGAAAAAACCTGATTGGTATCTTCAGTTCCCATTTGATTTGCAACTGGTGCAAGCACCGGTGGATCCGGAACGGCGACAACTGTTAAATCAAATGCATCAGTTGCACTTAATGTTCCATCACTAGCAACCACAGTTATCGTGGTGACGCCGTTTTGCAAAGACAATGGAGTTACGGTTAAAACACAATTTGGAATTGTTCCGCTAAGTGCCATGGCGGACGCATTAACTAAAGTTGTATTTGAAGATGTAACAGTTAAACTTACCGCCGAGCACACAAGCGCATTATCAACATCTGAAACAATCACAGGCACAGTTGCAACGCCACCTTCGAAAATTGTCTGATCCGGAATTAACGCTAAGACTGGTGCATCGTTTACCGGTGTTACAGTTATCGAAAATTCTGATGTGACAACACTATTGGGCTGGCCGTTTCCATCATCGAATGAGGCGCGTATATAACACGTACCAAAATAATTTAAAGCTGGGCGGTAAGAAATGGCTCCGGTGGATGCATCGATAGTTAGGACTAACGCATTGTCCGAACACCGCGGAGCCGTTGCTGTCGCAAAGCCATAATTTCCGAAGCCCTCTTCCGTCGTGGTAACTTGCGCCCCTGTTCTAATAACACTTAGTGCAGAATCCTCAGCGATACTTCCAGGGTTTGCAATCGGAGTAAATATCGGAGCCACATTCTGCACGACAACTGGCACAACCAAGTTTAGTCCGCGACGTTCTGTATTTTCTGCACCAATTATTAAATTGCAATTTCCCACCTGATTATCATTCGGAGTTCCAGTTACTACTCCCGAAGTTGAATTGATGCTAGCCCACGTGCACGTTGTGCCCGTCTGAATACTATAAACAATGTTTGCGATTGTTGAATCATCAGCTTGGAAGGCGCAGGTAAATGGTGTGTCTTGATTTAGCGATGTACTGCACGAGTACGTTACACGAAAACCTAAATTTACAATTGTCTGAGTCAAATCTTCGCCCAATGGATTGCGCGAGCACGCTGCCATTAAGAAACTAAATAAAAGAATGCGAAGATACGTCCAACAGTTCATCATTTATTTATCGGCTAAAAAGTGATCAATCTTGCGGGATTTAACAATTAAATTGCGCCGGAAAATCAACTGGTTAGCTCACCTTCTATTGTGCAATTTTTTCACGTTTTTCGATACCGAAGACTGGCAGAAGGCTTGCAATTTCTCAATGTGATACAGCGATTTCTGAACTTAGCTTGTCTAAGAACGGGATGGCCGATCGTCGGGGGATAAAATGGTGTCGAACAATGGTACAAGGTCTATAAAAATTATGAGCGTGCTTTTGCTAACTGGTTTAGCTGCACTACTCGGTTGCGATGGTCCAGCTAAGACATATTATCGTCAAGGCCCTACCGTTCAACACACAGAAATTTTAGGCGGTAAACCTGTGAAAGCCTCAACCGCTTTCGCAAATAAAGTTATCTACCTAGCTATTGGGGTCGAGTGGACAAAAACGATGTCAGGCATGTCAGTCCAACATAATAAAATCTGTACGGCCTCTGCAATTTCTAAACGCGTGTTACTTACCGCTGCACATTGTGTCGCTGGTATGGAGCCTTCACAAATAAATGCTGTCCTAAGTTTAAACCCATTTAAAGATAGTAATTTAATTCCAGCGGATTGGGTTAAAGTCGAAACAATTCTTATGCATAAAGATTATCAAACTGAGCCCGAAGTAATTAATGACGTGGCCCTTGTGTATTTAAGTACTGATTTGGACGATGTGCGAATTTCTAAAATAGCAGAGGTGAGCCAAACAAACTCGGCAATGCAAATGATTTCTATTGGCTACGGCCGCACCGAAATTGAAGGCGCAGCTGCAGAAAACCCAGAGTCCCTACTGAATTACGTGCTTAAGCCTGTTCTTGATTACAAAGCTGAAAATCAGAAAATCACTGTCGAGCAATTTGATAAAACTGGAATTTGCTCCGGCGATTCCGGTAGCCCAGGATTTATTTACGATACATCGAAAAAAGAATTTTTTGTAATAGGAATTGCATCTTATGTTACCCATGCTAAAAACAAAAAAGGTGAAGACCGCACTGCGGAATCCTGTCATGGCTACGGGGTTTACATGAGCGCCATCATTTTTAACAAATGGATAAACGATTCTGTTAAGTTGTTTTAGAAACTGATGTTGAAGTTGTTATGTGACCACTATTTAATTGTAGTGATCACGCGGTAGCCACCATTTGTCATCTGCTGGTTTTGATTAATATAGTTACCCACAGAAATTGAACCTTTGTACGAGGCCGCAGTCTGAAACTGCTGCGTTCCACCGGCAACTAAATTGCTTTCGGTTTTTCCAAAAAGTGAACTTATACCATCTGAAATCGAATCGACTAACGAGCCCTGTCCAAATGGATTGGAACAACCCTGTAGTACTGCAGCTAAGGCTAATAAAATAAACTTATTCTTCATACATTAACTTATCGGACACTTTAAATATTTGCTTTAATTCTTAAATTGAGACACTTTTATTCAGGTTAAAAAAGATAATGGTAACCCACGCCGTAATCAGCGATTTGCTCGGAAAACTTAAATTCGCCAAAGTTTTGCGAGCGAAGGCCGTATCGTGAGCTTAACGTAAACTGACCAAACTCGAAACGCTGTATGTAAGTTAATCCAAATTGCGTCTTAAATCCCGACGCGGAAGTTCCGGCGGCCTCAGATGTGTATAGATAACTACCCGTTAAATCAACACTAAGCTTCGAATCTATAGTCCGGTAAATCTGATATGTCGGAGCCACGGCTAGTTCGGCATTGTGCCCAGTTATGATTTCAACACCACTTGTACCGCTGCGCTTGAAAAAAAGATCTTTTTGAATTCGTGCTTGGCTTAATACACTTAAGCGATTTTGAAGCTGATACTCTGCACCCGCAGCGGCAGCATACGGCATTTGTTTGGCGTTTATAATACTGTTTCCAGCATCAGACGCAATTGCAGTTTGGTAAATGTGGGCCTGCGCAAAGCCACGTATCTTCGCTGAAACGCTCCAGCGATATGTGGTACGCACACCTTTACCAAGATCAGTGTTTAACGACACATTCAATCCCGGACTGGCAGCTTTCAATCCAGAAAAAATTCCATACACTTCAGTTGTTAGGCCATTTTCTTCTAATCGTTTAGGGGGCGTTGCCTTAACAACTGCCGAGGAATACGAAAGAGGCGACTTCCTCGAGACGCTTTCGTTAAAATATAAATCTTGCTTCACGTTTATTAATGGATCAAGACGCAAAATTACAAATGATTGGTCGATGCTTATTTTCTCTTCCCAAGCATTTTTTTCTGTTATGCCTTGATCACGAAAAACAATGGTCATCATATCCGCATCAGCAAGTTTCTTGATTGATACTGGCAACACATTTCTTTTTTTGGTCTTTAACAGGGCCACATGATCTGCAGACAGCGCGGCAGAAAAATTAAGAATTCCTTCTTTATCTTTTAATACAACTAAACCCGTCTTATCAAGTACTTCGCCATTCGCAATAACCTGAATCTGGAACTCTGCCGAAATTGTTGCAACCAGACTTTTACAAAACTCAGCTTCAGAAAATCGAGAGCTCGAAAAAAGGCAAAGCGTGGTTGCATCAGATGGAATCAAAAGTATGTAACTCAAATTCTCTTTTTTAATTGCTGTTGAGCTAATAGGTGCATTCATTTTATTTTTAAAAGTCAGGCTAGAATTATTCACAATCCATGGCTTTAAAAGCGACAGATCAACTTCGACTTTCGAGTTGCTGGATGAAATCCGAAAGTTGGCAAAATTAAACGTTTTTCCTGCCAAGAAAATTTCATCCTGATTTTTAATATCGTACTGAAAGTACTGATTTAAATACAAGAATGGTAGCGGCGTAGCCATAGGTTGTGCTTTTGCCTGTAGTGTCAGGCAAACAAGAGCTAAAGCCCGCAAAAACCTACCGCTAAAATAACTCAACTTTTAAGCCCCATTGACGATTTAATTTTAGTCCACATACTTTGGTTCAAAGGATACTTTAAGAACAGTGCTTTTTTCTTTACTGCAATTTCGTAATGTTTTTGACTACCAGTTAAGTTGCCTTTTAGCTTGCATAACATACTTTGAATATATTCAAACTCTGCTGTTGCTTTATCATCAGCCGACAAATCCTCAAGCTCATTTTCAAAATTGGTCAGATTCACTTTCAGTCCTGCGGTAAGGGCATGGCCAACCTTGGCCCATAAAAGATAAACTTTCATGCTTGGGGTTATATCGTTACCAAGGAATGCTTTTTTTAATTGCCCAAAAGCTTCAAAATACTTTCCACGTAGCAACTCGTTTTGAATAATGTTTATTGCATTTTGTGCGATATTAATTTCCATTTGCGCTCGTGGTGTTTGACCTACAGCTTTTGTTGTCGTCAATTCATTACTTTGCTGCCCAAGAAAATCAATGGCAATTTTTACTAAGTGATTTTTATATTCCTGAGACGCATCATCAGTATTTTCGCTAATCAATTTTAAAAATGCAAGATACATAGATTCGGTTTGATGAGCCGGCATTCGAGTTAGCTCAGAAATTGCTTTAGCCAACTCTTTTCCTTTTAGATCTTTTAGCTGAAGATAAATGGTCTCAAGCTTTGAAATTTTCTCAACATCCGGTGACTGGTGAAAAACCACGACACCTATCATATTTAAAAAAAATAATGCTTTGAAAAATTCGTTTTGTTTCGAATGATAAAGTTCGGTTAAATGATTCAAACGAAGCCCCTTGCGAATTTCTCGTTCGAAATCAGGCAAATCAGCAAGTAACTTCTTTTTAAAGGCTTCCGTAATGTATGTGTGCCCATCAAGGAATATGACCAAATGATCAGCCCACGTAGCGTAGTGTTTTACCAACCACTGGTCTGAAAATCGTGATTCTAGCCAGTGATAACACATTTCATAATAATCTTTCCGAGTAATTTTAATAAACAAAGGTGTTTCTGCAGCATCAGCAAAATTGATATTATAGGTATTGTCACAGATAAGTTTAGCAAGTCGCAATTCCATCTGTTTTCTGAAGATAAGGTCTAGCTGCTGTTGCGTGACTATTTTTTGCTTAAGAAAGTACTGACCTATATGCAGCTCTGTTTGGCGAAGGGCGGCTTCAAGATCTTTGGCCTGCACCAATCCCTGTTCGACCATTAAGGTTCCAAAATAAGTTTGGCGGTCGGGTAAATCAATGTGCGTAATAAAACCATGACTGAAAGACACACCAATAACTTCATTAGTTTTGCTGATAATATTTAAGTGACCTGTAATATCCATGCTTAAAATGAAGCTAATTAAGAACGAAAGCTCGAACCCATCAATATCGTCTAATGCATCGATGATTTTCTTTTTCTTTTTCAATGAAAAATCATTGTGCGCAAAGATCTCAAATAGATCTTGCCTAGGTGTTAACGCTGTTGTCGATCTTTCTGCCGTGGCTTCCATCATTATCCTTTTATAAATTTAAAATACTTGGCTTCGACGACATCAATTTCCATTTCTCCGCCCTTTTCATCTAACACTTTTGGAAGTTCTAGAATTTTTCCATCCGCATAGTGTTTGTCGTAAACAAGAAGAATACTTTTTTCACATTCATTTAATTCATTAAAGTAAGGCACATAGAATGACAAAATTTTTGTATTCGCCGGCGCAAATCCTTGGATCATATTCACCTGATCAATGAAGACTTTCGGACACTCTGAAAAACTTAGCTGTACAGTTTTTAGTTTTTGCATCAACTTTATCCACTCACGAATTCCGGTTGAATTAATAGATTTCAGCCCCTTAAAATTAATTGCATACTTACCAAAAGTTGGTAGCTCGCCGGTAGCTTGACCGAATGTCTCATCAATCGATCCAGATAGTATGTAATCATTTCCATCTTTTTTAATTTCACAACGCGACATTCTTAGCTCCTGTTATTTGATATCAATAATATGAACAGATCTTTGCAAACCATCAAACTTTCGTTCAGTTACATTATAAGGCATTATTACAGAAACTCGAGTCTTCTTACTCGTATTAACGCCTAAAAATAACGAATCACAGTTTTTAAAAATGTAAGATGAACCCAAACCAGCCCCACCTTTGCCGAAGTTAATGGATTTATCCAGACCTAAGGACAGGCCGGATTCGATTTTTTTAAGAAATTTTTTGCTGTCTAAGCTTCCGCAATCATCGAAAGCTGAAATAGCAATTAAATTGTCACTGCACTCAAGCTTTAAATATGACAGGGCTTGTCCAGCTGCAGTTTTTGTATTGGCCGACGTAACTTGAACGTTCATTAGCAGCTCTTCAATTGTTTGAAGCACTTTACTTGCTCGGGTACTTTCGGCGGACATTCCAATAAAATCGCATACTTCGGCTTGAATTTCTTCGCGCGACGTTTGCCTACCGAATGTTAATGTCGCTGTTTTTGCGCCCTCTTCAAGTAAATTAAATTCTAGATTAAAAAATTGATTTCTGCTAATCGATAACCGCTTAATAAGTTTTAATTTCTCAGTAGCCGGTTGAAATGAGTTTTGCACTATACTTTTATAGTTTTTGTATAGCATATACTCGATCAGTTGACTGTCGGTCAGCCCGTTTTCGAATAATGTAAAAAACTGCGTGCTATTTTTTTCCATTAAAGTGTGTTTCGCACTAACCTGCCAGTTGGTATTATTGAACTGAAGTGCCGTTATAATTTTTTCGCGCTCCATTGGTTCTAATTTGTAGCTCATGTAATTTCCGTAAAACAATAGGTAACGTCATCACTTAATTCAGTGCTTTGGCGATAGCTAGTTAACGAACTAGTAAAGCTGTCAGAAAATTCCACAAAACCAAGTTGCTGATTGCATGACGCAACCAAAATCTTCATAAATCCGCGTTCGCCTAAGGGTTCCTGATCTGTATTTTGAATGTCCGGAATACCATCGGTGTAGAAAAGAATTCTATCGCCTGATACCAATTGCACTTGCGACTCAGTGTATGCGGAAGCCAAACTTTGTCCTAACCGAGGCGCAACACTATCATTCAAAAACACAAAATCCTTTTTCACAATCGCTGCAGAGCGCTTCATAACAATTGGGGGTTCATGCGATGCATTTACATATGTTAAAACTTTTGTCCGCTTATTAAAAACTCCGAGGAAGCATGTCATCATCATGTTATTTTTCGATACGCTACAAATGGCTTGATTTAATAGCTCCATGGACTGAGCCGGTGTTGCGTTCATTCTTTCGATAAGTGATACCGCAGATTTTGCTGCGCTGGTCAGTAAGGCCGCCGAAGCGCCGTGGCCAGTAGCATCAGCTATCCAAACATTAATAAAATCACTGTTTTCACTATAGTGCCACCAGTCGCCGCCGCACTCGCTGGCTGACAAGTATTCGCCTTTAATATGCATTGTTTGAAACTTGCATTCACGCTCTGGAAACAAAGTTTCCTGAACCGTGTGTGCTGTTCGAAGTTCTGCCTCCATGCGGGCTTTGTGGGCTGTTTCGCCTAGTAACCGAACAATTTCGAATGTCATTTGATTAAAGTTATTTGAAAGCTCAGTGATCTCATCATTACCTTTTGCCTGCACCACAAATTTGTAGTCGCCTGATATAACCTTTTTTGTGGCCGCAGTCAGCTGCGATAGGCGCGATGTTAAATAGTTAGATGTAAAAACTCCGACAATCACGATAGCGAAAAAAATGATTGCAAAAATAAGTATAGCTTCAGTAGTTAAACGCTTGATCGCATACATCGCCTGGTCTTCATCCGTCATAGAAATCATATAGTAATCTTCATAGCCAAGCGCAACACTTGTCATAAGCCATTTTTTATCATCCATGGTCTTTATTCGTAAAGTTGTCGAACTTAGTTTTTTAATTTCTTGGAACGATTTAAGAAAATTTCTAGAAACATAATCAGAATTTAAGGCTTGGTCAGCCTTGATAATTTTTCCTGTGGAATCCACCAAATAGGAAAGCGATGACTTACCTTTTTCAAAAAAAACTTGTAGCGCCCGTGATCTAAAATAATAAATAACAACCAAATCCTCCGTCCCCATTTTAAGTGTTTCAGCAACTAAGACGTAATCATCCAGCAAAGTTAAGGCCTTCCCTTTTTGCACGACTAGCTTATGTAATACTTTGTTCGCTTCTTCAAAACTATCGAACTCAGTCTTTTTTAATTCAGAGAAAAGCTGCAAATTTTTAGCGACATCTAACTTATAAACTTTAATGGCGTCAACAGTGCTGGTTTCGCTTAACGTTTTATCCTGAATGCCCATAAATGTTCCGTCGCTAACCATCTTTAGCAACATCAACTTTACTTCGTTCGTTGCCGAACGGATATCGTTTTTCACTTGCTCAGACGTCGAGTTTATAAAATTATTATTTGTTTCGAAGATATACGCAATTTTATCGTTTTTGAATGTAACAATTGATATGGCAAGAAAAGTCAGACCCGAGAATAGGCTGACTGCGATCAACAAGATCAATATCTTTCGTCTTAAACTAAATTGTTTCTCCACCTCTTAAATTTGAGTCATTATAGGTCAACAATCAATCTATTACAGACTGTGGTCCGTAAGCTATTCTGCCGGATTACTTGCAACTTTCGACTACCTGGACCTAGCGAAACGTCCATAAACTAAGATTTTTTAGTTCACCAGCCTGCCTGGACTAATTATTCACCTTACAAATGTCGATAATTAGCTGTGATGCAAGCGAACATTAGCAAAACAGATAAGACCATTCTAGCACTTTGCGTGCTGTGCATTTTTATTTGCATGTACTTGCTGCTAAATCTTGAGAAGTTTTTTAAGTCCGACCGCTCGTCTGCAGTTGTTGTTGGAAATTTAACCGCGGTGAAATCAGATGTTCGACACAAGTCAAAAAGCGATTACTTCTGGGAAACAAGCAAATTAGAAAATAAAATTTTTCAAGGTGATAGTCTTTTTACAGGTGAAAAATCGTCGTCAGTGGTGACACTAACCGATGGTGAAAAGCTGCAAATTTCCCAGAACTCTTTAGTGCATTTTTCAGGGGACAAAAGTCGCTTACAAATCGACTTGGCTTTCGGAAATATAAAAACTTTTGGTTTAGAAAAACCATTGCTTATCACGGACTGCGGGCAAAAATATTTGATCGAGTCTACTCAAGCGCAGTTTGAGCTTTCTAAAAGTGATCTATGCGGAAGTTTTCAATTACTTGTAAAAACCGGTGCGGTCCAGGTTACAAAATATAAAGTGAAAAAAACATTCAAAAACACGGATACACGGAAGGTTTCACTTACCGATTCGTTTGCTGCAAATTCTGCAGACCGCAAACTAGTCATTCCGCTGGTAGCATCCACACCTATTGTTCTGCCCGTGGTTCAAGTGCCGCCGCCGATAATTCTGCCACTGGCTATGCCTGCAGTTAAATTTGTAAAGCCGACGCGACTTGCGGCACCTCAGTTTACAGAGCCATTACAAAACGTTACTTTAAAAAAAGATACAAATGTCAACTTATCGTGGAAATCAGTTCGTGGCGCAAAATCATACCGTTTAGAATTGGCAGATAATGAAAAATTTAGCGCCGCCAAAGCGGTACAGCTTAAGACGAATTCTTTTAATTTTTCACCACCAACGTCCGGCGAGTACTACTTTCGCACGCAAGCTTTTGCAAGCGGATACAATCCAAGCTTGTACAGCAAGCCGGCTATAGTAAAAACTGAATTTCCACCAATTGAAGTTGTAAAATCAAAATTCGTAAGTTCACACCAGGCCCGTTCGCCTGCAGATGCTGGTCAGGCAAAAAGATTTCCATTAAGTTGGAACTCAATTCCAACTGCAGAAAAATATATCATAGAAGTAGATAAAAACAGTCAGTTTTCGAATCCGACAAAGACTGAAGTTGTAGCGCCATCAGGCTATGCTGAAGTTCCCCGTACTGGAAATTATTTCTTTCGCGTTTCAGCGCTCGATACGACCGGACGAAAAATCAGTTCGATGCCATCACTTGGTGAAATAGTTTACAAAAAAATTAACCAGATCAGCGGACCGCTGATAGATAATGCGTACAAATCTCTTTCATTTTATTTTCAAAAGGAATATGGCCAGTTTATTTGGCTACGCTGGCAATCAACTACGGAAAGCCCTAGCTACCGAGTTGAAGTTGCGCAGGTTCGCGATTTTAAGAAAGTCGATTTCACTTTTGCTTCAGCGGAAGCGAAAGTATTAATTAAATCTAAGTTGCCTAAGGGCGATTATTTCTGGCGCGTGCGGTCCGAATCTCCAGAGAAGGTTTCAGCATGGTCAGAAATTTCAGAACTTAAAGTCCGTACCAAATAATTTAGGTTCGCTTTAGCTGATTTACTTTTTTTGCTAAGGAATGCAAAAAATCATTATCACGGAATTGCACAGAAACATTCTCTTTCTGCCCTGACAGATGCAAATCAAGTTCTCGCTCTAAACGAAATAGCGGCCCCGCAAACTTGTTCGATACAAACAAAATAAAACAAAAACCTAAAAATAAATTCATCATCATTGGTAGTAGAATTGAAAAGTAAAGTAACATCTTCCACGGGCCCAACACGCGGTGATCAACAACGATAGATAGATCTACTTGTGTTTTCATTTGCAGCCATCTCATTGATGCAAAGATCAACAAGCTTTGTACTGTGCTGACAAAAATGATGCTTAATAATACAAATTTAATAAGCGGTTTTTGTAGCTCAGGGTAGACATAGTATTTGCGGCGAAGCAGATTCATTCTATAAATTGAAGTCGCATACTTTAAACGAGTCAATTCTATTCCAACTTTAGCTTTTCACCAGACTTTAGTCACGTCCGCTTTGCCGCTTACGGTAGCCCAGTGTTAATCTAAAGCCCATTTTATGTTACTTATTTTTGTCGCCTTCATTTTGATTTTGTGTGTGTCGTTTTTCTGTTCGCTATGCGAGGCCGTCTTACTTTCATTGTCTCCGGCGTTTGTTGCAGTTGTCGCAGATAGCAAAGCTAAATATGGGCAGTTGTTACGCCACCATCTCGATAATCCGGATCGTTCAATTTCGGCAATACTTACGTTAAATACGGTATCTCATACCATGGGTGCCGCATGGATTGCATCACTGGTCCACCGCGAATTCGGCGACACATGGGTTACTCTTTTTTCAGTTTTTTTAACCTTCATGGTTCTGATTTTTTCAGAAATAATTCCTAAAACCGTTGGTAAAAATCATTCAAAGGCCTTAGCACCTATTGCAACATATGGAATTCAATGCATGGTGATTGCGCTATATCCTTTAGTAAAGTTATCAGAATTTATTTCAAAAAG
>JAYTMU010000097.1:0-34559 GCA_043728195.1 Bdellovibrionales bacterium | reverse complement strand
AAGCGCTTTGGTCAGATGACTTTTTAAGAATATTTAGTATGGGTTTCTGCAAAATTTCTTTCGCCACTGTAGCAAATATTTGGCTGTGAATAGACTGTCTTGTCGATCCGGGAATGGGCACAATGCAATCAATTTCGTGCACGTCCATTTCTCTAGTAAGCTCAGAAAGTAGAATTTTACCATAGTGCTGCCAAGCATTGACAGACTTGTCAGATTTAAACCTGTAGACCATTTCAGACACAAGATCACTTTCTTCTGCGATCCAATCAATAAGATGAAAACTAGATAAATTAGGTTCGCAAAATTTTTTGCCCAAACTTACGCGGGGTGAAATTTTGAACTGGTAGCAGACTTCGCAAAACAAGTGTTTTAATACAAAGTAAGATCCGCAGCTTAGGCAGACTGGATTATACAACAGCTGTTTAAAATTTTTTATCATCAACTTTTTGGTGCAAAAATGGTTCTATCTTCCGCAGTAATTTACCGCTTTATCTAGATATTGTGGTACGGAATTCGATTTAGTATCGTGTAGGCGCGGTAAAGCTGCTCTAAAACCACTACTTCAGCAACTAAGTGATTCATTGTCATTTCAGACAAACTGATTTTTTGATGAGCTTTACTTTTAATAAGGTCACTAATGCCGTACGCACCACCAATAATAAGGACTGCGCGCTTTTTTCCGGACTGTTCAACTTTTTCGACCAGCTTCGAAAATGCGACTGAATCTGTCACTTTGCCTTTTGAGTCGAACAAAATTATATAATCATCAGAAGTTAGTTTTTCTAAAATCTTTCCTTCTTCAAACTTAATTTTTATAGCTGCTTGGTCTCGGCCAACTTTATTTGATTTTAAGTGAGCCGTTTCGAATTTAACGAAATGATTGATTTTAGTTTTATAAATTGCTTCAGCTTGTTCAAACCATGGCTCGTTTGCAGTTTTAAAATCAAATAAAAGCCATTTCATAAATTACATTTTGTTCGGAATTTTTAGATCGGCCAGGGAAAGCTCGGTGCCATCTTTCCATAGATCTTCAAGTCGATATTCTTGACGAACAAAATCATAAAATAAATGCACAATTAACGAGCCGTAATCTACAACAACCCAGCGACCTTCGTCAACACCTTCCACGCTTAATGGATAAACGTTGAATTCATCTTTGATAGCTTTCACTAAATTATCTGCCATTGATGAGGTATGACGTGTGCTGGTGCCTGATGCGACCAATGTATAGTCGCACATTGTTGAATGGCTTTGTAAGTCAAAACCACGCACAGCAATTGCTTTTTTGTCGAACAATACTTGCGAACAAAACACTGTAAACTTTTCGTAATCTGAAATTTTCTCTTTCGAAACTTTGTATAGGCTATTTGTTTGAATATAACTTTCAACAGCTAGTGGAAGATATTTTTCAGTTGGTCTACCAAGGCGCAACTTTTTACGTAGCTCCGATGATGAAATTTCTAAATCATTCAATGTTATAAACTCTATTGAACGCCCGGTGGTAAGCTCAAGTGTTCCAAAGTCGCTATCAGCAACTAGCGGGGTTAAATAGTCAGGCCACTCTTTTTCGCTTTCGGGAATTTGAAAGCCCGGACGGGTTGTAACAACAATATTTACTAGTTCAAGAATTTTTTTATAGTCTTTCCACTGCGAAAACGTTTCGAAGTTATCAGCACCAATAATAAGATAAAGTTCATTACTTTTATACTGTTTTAAAAGTTCTTTGATTGTATCAATCGTAAAGCTTTTTCCACCGCGTTTGGTTTCAATATCGCTAACAACGAAGGCCTTACCGTAAGAGCTGAAAGCTTGACGACACATTTCTAAACGGTGTGCGTCGGCGGGACCTTCCATTGGTATTTTTAGTGGATTTTGGCTGTTCGGCATAATGTGAATAAGATCAAAACCCATCTTTTTTTGAACGGTAGTTAAACTATTTACGTGACCATTGTGTGGAGGATTAAAGCTGCCTCCGAAAATTCCGATTTTCATAATATCCTTTATAATCGTTCTTGAATTGAATTGGCGTCCGAATCAGTTTCTTTCGATCGCAGAATTTTTTCAGCAATGTGGCCTAAAAACTCTTTCATGTTTTTCCCAGTGACAGCTGAGATAGCAAATACATCAACATTAAATTTTTTCTTAAATTGAATCTTTAATTTTTCTGCCTGGTCTGTGCCAAGTAAATCAATTTTATTTAATACGACAATTTGTTCACGCGAAGATAGTGGGAAAAATTCGTCTTTATCTTTATTTAATTCGTCATACATTTTAAGTTCGTAATTGATGTCTTCAAAATCAGCCATGGGTTCGCGTCCGCTCATGCCAGACACATCAACAATGTGAATAAATAAACTAGTTCGTTCAATGTGCTTTAGAAATTGAATTCCTAATCCAATACCTTGGTGAGCGCCCTTAATTAATCCTGGAATGTCCGCCAAGACAAAGTTGCTGTATTCACCAACTTTTACGACTCCTAATTGTGGAGTCAAAGTTGTGAATGGATAGTTAGCTATTTTTGGCCTTGCTGCTGAAACGCGTGAAATAAACGTGGATTTCCCTGCGTTTGGAAAACCAATAATACCCACATCAGCAATTAGTTTTAATTCCAGTGTAATTTCTAACGATTCACCGTCTTCACCGGGCTGCGCGTGTTCGGGCGCTTGATTGATACTATTTTTAAAAAAAGTATTCCCTTTGCCGCCACGTCCGCCACGTAGAACTGTAACTTGCTGATTTTTATTTAAGTCGTACATCACTTCGCCAGCTTCACTACGAATTATTGTACCCTCAGGTACAATAATTACTAAATCAGATCCTTGCGAACCAAAACAGTTATCACGTGCACCTGCTTGGCCACTTTCAGCCGCGTATTTTTTATGTGATTTAATATCGACGAGAGAGTTGATGTGACGAGATGTTTTAAAAACAAGATCTCCACCTTTGCCACCATCACCACCGTCGGGGCCACCGCGTGGTGTTCCTGATTCGCGGCGAAAGCTGACACTACCTGGGCCGCCGCGGCCAGATGAGATTTTAATTTTTACTTCGTCGACGAACTTCATAATATTTTCTACTTCTGCATTTTAAATGCATGCTCAAAACAAAAGGAGCCATGGGGCTCCTTTTTAGAGAAATAACAATTTGATATTGTTCTTCTTTTACGCTGTTTTTGGGTAAACGCTAACTTTAAATTTTTCTTTCGAAAATCTTTCAAATTTAACTAAACCCTCGATCACAGCGTATATCGTGTGATCACGACCAATTTTTACGTTGTTACCAGTTTGGAATTTGGTTCCACGCTGACGAACGATAATTGTTCCTGATTTTACATTTTGACCGCCAAAACGTTTCACGCCTAAGCGCTTCGAGTTTGAATCCCGGCCATTCTTGGTACTACCACCCGCTTTTTTCGATGCCATACTAACTCCGTGTTTACTTCATTAAAGTTAAATAATTACTTTTTCTTCTTCGTTGCTTTTTTTGCTGATTTTTTTACAGCGCGCTTAGAAGTTGCCTTCTTAGCTACTTTTTTTGCTGCCTTTTTCTTTTTAGGAGCAGCAACTTTTTTAGCTGGTTTTTCTGCTGGAGTTGACTGACCAACAGCTGCTTCTGCGCGAGCTCGGCTATCAGAAACTTTCATTAAGATGCGCTCTTCACGTAATGAAGCCATATCTTTTACTAATGGTGTTGCATCTGTTTTTGATGTTGTTCCATCTGGAGACGTAATTGATTTGATAAAAATTTCTGTGAAGTTTTGCTTGTGAGTTGCAAACTTTCTGTAACCCTGACGACGCTTCTTTTTGAAAACCAATATTTTGCGAGTTTTAGCTTGTTTTGTCACAACTACAGTTACAAGTGCGTTCTTAACAAGTGGAACACCAACGTGCGCTTTGTCTCCGCCAACCATAAGGACTTCAGTGATATTAAACTCTGATCCTAGGTCTTGCTCAACTTTTTCGATCTGTAATACATCACCAGCTTGAACTTTATATTGCTTACCGCCGGTCTTAATAATAGCGTACATTTTTCCTCCGCTTGAAAATTTCACTCGTAATTAACTCATGACAAGATTTGTTTTTTTGCCATTTCTTAAGCAGAGTTGTCAATGTGATTTAATGGTTTTCAGACGAATTAGTCTTTCACAGCTTGATTTGTTTTCAAGGTTTTTAAAAATACACTGCCAAAACCTAGACTATCCCCGCCTGTGTTTAAAAATACTGATCAATATCAACTAGTTAGTTGTCTTGGAAAATCTCGTATTGTTCCGTGTGATAATTAGGCTCTATTTTAAAGGCAATTGTTCGATTAAGCCTTTTTTCCAAAACCTCAAGGGTTTCTGATTCAACCTCGTAAACCCAATCCACAATTTTAGCGTGGCAATGAACGATGATCCCTTTTTTCTTAGACTTATCTTCCATGCGAATTTCACGCTCAAGTTCACGGAAGATCTCGTTCGCGATGGTGTTTTTACGTTTGATGTAACCCTTTCCATCACAGTAACTGCAAGGCTCGCACAAAGTTTTTACT
Organism: Bdellovibrionales bacterium; assembly: GCA_043728195.1. Lineage (GTDB taxonomy): Bacteria > Bdellovibrionota > Bdellovibrionia > Bdellovibrionales > Bdellovibrionaceae > Pseudobdellovibrio. The sequence goes on along the minus strand of JAYTMU010000097.1, from coordinate 30,029 downwards.
AAACTTGGGCGAATTCGTTTCCGAGTCATTTCAACTAAGCCTAATTCGGACATGGAAATGACATTGGTACGGCTGCGATCTTTTTTTAATTCTTCTGCTAGCGCTGAAAGAACTTGATCCCGGTGCACTTGTTTTTCCATGTCGATAAAATCGATAATGATAATTCCGCCGGCATTTCGAACTCGAAGCTGATGGGCAATTTCTTTTACGGCCTCTAAGTTTGTTTTCAAAATTGTGTCTTCTAAATCTTTTTTTCCTACGAAGCGGCCCGTATTCACATCCACTACAACAAGTGCTTCCGCTTCATCAACGACAATGTAGCCGCCTGATTTTAGCCAAACTTTTCTTTCCATTGCTCGAGAAATTTCTAAGTCGATATCGTACAAATCAAACAGCGGCTTTCGCTCTTCGTATAGGATTATATTCTGGCGATACTTTGGCATAAGTTGCGTTACAAATTTAGAAACTTTTTTGTAAACTTCGACGTCGTCGACCCATACCGTTGCGACTTGTTCGCTCATCAGATCGCGAAGGGCGCGCAGTTCTACGTCTAATTCGACGTGAATGCTGCCGGCAGTTTTTTTCTTCTCAAAGCTTTTTTGAATTTCTTTGCCTAAGCGGTCAAGGTATTCGATATCGGCGCGTAATGATTCTTCAGTAGCCCCCTCTGAGGCGGTTCTTACAATAACTCCGCCGGTGGGATTAATTTTTTGAATAATCTTCTTTAGCCGTTCTTTTTCGCTTTCATCTTCAATTTTTCTGGAAATGCCCGTGTGCTTTATGTATGGCATGTATACAATTCCGCGGCCTGGTAGCGAAATGTGGGTAGTAATCCGCGCGCCTTTTGTTCCTAGGGGATCCTTGGCGACTTGAACCATTAAGTGATCGCCTTCTTTAATTAAATCTTGGATGGGTGTTTTGATTTCGCGTGAAGGGCGACCATCTTCGGCGTGATCGTTGGATTCAGTTTCGGTTTCGTCGTGTTCGAAAAACTCTTTTCCTTCTTCCGTCAGTATGTCGCCCACATAAAGAAATGCAGCTTTATCTAAACCGATATCGACGAATGCGGCCTGCATACCAGGCAGGACGCGTGTAATGATGCCCCGGTGGATAGTGCCGACCAAAGTCGGGGAGGTTTTTCGTTCAATTTTTAAATCCATGAGAACGCCAGCTTCAACGTAGGCCACACGCGTTTCATGCGATCGAACGTTAATTAGAATTTCTGCAGCCATAGGCGCCTTTCCAAGTCATTTTGACACAAATTAGCCATTGGACCTGTTGAAAACAAGCTCAGTCATACCGAAGAATAGATTGATAAGCAATTTTTGGAGAACACAATGGCTACAATTGATGATCTATTTCGTTTAATGGTTGAACAAAAAGCCTCTGATCTTCACTTAACAAGTGGCGCCCCGCCCTATTTACGACTTCATGGCGACATGCAGCCATTAAATTACCGCGAACTTTCTAATCAAGATATTCAGGGTTTGATTTTTGAAATTTTAAGTGAAAAGCAGAAAAAGTCTTTCATTGAAAAGTGGGAACTTGATTTTGCTTATGTTGTGGAAGGCTTAGGCCGCTTTCGTTGTAATATCTTTATGCAGCGTCGCGGACTTGGTGCCGTTTTTAGAACAATTCCAGAAAAAATTAAAACTGCGGCTGAACTGAACTTGCCTCAAAGCATTATTGACTTAGTTGATTGTGATCGTGGTTTAATATTAGTTACGGGTCCAACCGGATCTGGAAAGTCAACAACGTTAGCTGCGATGATTCAACATATAAACGCCACTCGTGAAGGACATATTTTAACTGTAGAAGACCCGATCGAATTTGTGCATCCCAATTTAAAGTGTTTAGTCAATCAACGTGAAGTTGGTACCCATACAAAAACGTACGCTAACGCTTTAAAAGCTGCTTTACGTGAAGATCCAGATATCATTCTAGTTGGTGAGCTTCGCGATTTAGAAACCATTTCATTAGCGCTTACTGCAGCAGAAACGGGTCACTTAGTTTTTGCAACATTGCATACAAGCTCGGCTGCTAAAACAATAGATCGTATCATTGACGTTTTTCCGTCGGGACAGCAAGGTCAAATACGCACTATGCTAGCAGAATCGCTTCGCGGTGTTGTCGCGCAAAGCTTATTTTCACGTGCCGATGGTCAGGGGCGCGTTGCTGCCTTCGAAATCATGAAAGGCACCAAAGCCATTGCGAATTTAATTCGTGAAGCTAAGATTCATCAGATTCCATCTATTATCCAAACAAGTGCTTCGCAAGGTATGGTTCTTTTTGAAAAGTCTGTTGAAGATTTGGTTAAAAAAGGACTTGTAACCTCAGCGGATGCGAAAACATTTTTAGGAAAAGATGATCCTTCTGTGAACTTATCACCTATGCCTGGGAAGAAAACCGCGTAAGTGTAAGTTTTTGTAAACAAAAATAGAACTGTTGCTAGTCTAATAAAAAAGCTTTAGTTTTTGGCAATGAATAAAATTTCGGGCTCGCCAAATCCAAAAGACCTAGCAGCATTCATCGATCACACACTTCTAAAACCCGATGCAACTAGGCAGCAGATTCGCCTATTGTGTGAAGAAGCCTTAGAAAATCACTTTTTTGCTGTTTGTGTAAATTCATTTCATTTGGCCACTTGTGTAGAGATATTACGAAATACGAAAGTAAATTTGGCCTGCGTTGTTGGCTTTCCATTAGGTGCTTGCGAAACTTCCGTTAAAGCTTACGAAGCTGCCCGTGTATTTACACTGGGTGCAAATGAAATTGATATGGTCCTAAACATAGGCGCACTAAAAGCAAAAGAGTATTCGTTCGTTGAAAAAGAAATTGTCGAACTGGTGCGTGTTGCTACTGGTAGAACCGTAAAAGTTATCTTAGAAACCTCGCTATTAACTCAAGATGAAAAAATCACGGCATGTGAAATTGCAGTCCATGCCGGTGCCCATTTTGTCAAAACCAGTACTGGCTTTGGCGGCGGCGGAGCAACGGTTGAGGATGTACTACTTATGAAAAAAACTGTCGGAGCAAAAGTCATGGTAAAGGCTAGCGGCGGAATTAAAGACTATGCCACAGCAATGGCATTAATTGCTGCCGGCGCAACCCGCCTTGGAACAAGTTCTGGTGTTGCATTGGTTGCCGGCCAAAATATGCAGGCTGGCTATTAATGCTAGCTAGGGAAATAATTAAAAAAAAACGAAATAAACTAGAGCTTACGGTTGAGGAAATTGAATTTTTTATTTTGGGCTATACGCGTGGTGAAATTCCAGATTATCAAATGTCGGCCTTATTGATGGCAATTTATTTTAATGGAATGTCCGCAACGGAATCGGTTGCGTTAACTAAAACTATGCTGCATTCGGGAATTACTGTTGATACAAAAAACATTGCGGGATTTAAAGTTGATAAACATTCAACCGGTGGAGTTGGCGACAAAACAAGTTTGATTTTAGGTCCCATTGTTGCTGCTGCTGGCGCGTATGTGCCTATGATTTCTGGCCGAGGACTTGGCCATACGGGTGGAACTTTAGATAAACTAGAAAGCATTCCGGGTTTTAATACACAGCTTAGCTTAGAGAAATTTGTAGAATTAACGAAAAAAATTGGCGCGTGTTTTATTGGTCAAACAGTCGATATCTGTCCAGCTGATAAAAAAATATATGCTCTTCGTGATGTGACAGCCACGATTGAAAGTTTACCGTTAATTTGCGCCAGCATTATGTCAAAAAAAATTGCTGAAGGTATCGATGGCCTGGTTCTAGATGTTAAATATGGCACCGGCGCATTTATGAAAACCGTTCCGCAAGCAAAAGAACTAGCGCTTGCACTAATGGAAATTGGCCGTAGTTACGGCAAAAAAGTCAGTGCGCTGCTGACGTCGATGGATCAGCCTCTGGGGCGTTTTTCCGGAAACTCGTTAGAAATATTTGAATGCGTGCAGATCATGAAAAACGAAAAATTTATTTCTGCTGGTGGCAATGACTTGTATGCTGACACGCGCGAACTTTCGTTACAGCTTTCGGCGCATATGATATTTCTTGCGGGAAAGACAGATAGCATTGGTAGTGCCTACAACTTAGCTGTTGAAATATTAACTTCGGGTAAGGCATTAGACGTATTTGAACGCATGTGTACTGCACAAGGTGGCAATCTATCCAGTTTGCCGATTGCAAAGCAAAAATTTGAAATGACGGCCGCTGCTGCTGGCTATATTAGTTTTTTTGATGTCGAGAAGGTGGGATTAGCTGGAATCATTCTACGCGCAGGCCGTCGTGTATCATCAGATATTCTAAATTTATCATCGGGTATCGAATTTCATAAACAACTTGGAGATAAAGTAACAGTTGGGGATTTAATATTCACAATCCACGGCGATGAGCCTGAATTGTTTGAAACTGCTCAGAAAATGCTTTCATCAAGCTACGAAATTTCGTTGCAAAAACCAAAGGCACACGTTCTGATCAATGAAGTGTTGCTTTGATTAGCCACAGGCTTACTTAAGGATATTTATGGTCATACAAAAATTAACAGAAGCCGTTAACTTTATTAAAACTAAAACTAAGGTCAAGCCTAAGATTGGAATAATCCTGGGCTCAGGACTTGGCCATTTTGTGCAACACATGACCGTAGAATCTACTATTCCGTTTCATGAAATTCCGCATTTTATACCACCCACGGTCGACGGACATTCGGGTAACTTGATTTTTGGTAAAGTAGAATCTGCTGACATAGTCGTCCTGCAAGGTCGCCTTCATTATTATGAAGGTCACTCCATGGAAACCGTCGTCTTCCCCGCGCGCACCATGGCGTTACTTGGTATCGAAATACTTGTCGTTACCAATTCGGCAGGTGGTTATGGTGAAGGCATGAAGGCCGGTGATTTTATGATCATCGAAGACCACATCAATTTAATGGGAACGAACCCACTGATGGGACCTAACTTAAAAGAGCTTGGTCCACGCTTTCCAGATATGACAGAAGCCTACGACAAAGAACTTATTGCCATAGCAGAAAAAATTCTTCGCGGACAGCAAACATTTTTTCACAAAGGAATTTACGTAGGCGTAACGGGTCCAACGTACGAAACGCCGTCAGAAATTAAAATGTTTAAAACGTTTGGCGGCAAAGCTGTTGGAATGTCGACTGTTCCGGAAGTGATTGCCGCTAACCATTTAGGAGTTCGCGTTGCAGCAATTTCCTGTATAACAAATCTAGCTGCAGGTATTTCGCAGAATAAATTAACCCATTCTGAAGTTACCGAAACGGCTAAAAAAGTTGAACAAAAGTTCTGTGCGTTTTTAACCGAATTCGTAACCAAGGTTTGACGACCTAGGTCCAGCTATCAGGACCTTATCTCGACTCAAAATAAGACAAAAACATTCCGAATAGCTAACCATCACAGGCACGCAAAAGGGTCTTAATTACTAAGATCAGGACGATCTTGTGATGGAGTCAACATGGATGTTGTCAAAGTCTTAGCAGTAAATTTAACTTTTCTTTTTTTAGCTACTGCATGTAACCAGCAGAAAACTATTGAATCAGTTTCAATCCAAGCTAAAGAATGTGTTGGTGAAGTGGCTGAAAACCGTTTCGTCGTCCACTGGGAAGATGACAGCTTTAGTGTTGAGCGCAGTGAAAATTTAGAACATTTTAAATCGACGTTCGTTAAAGAAAATCTTGACCTAATTAAGCATGTCGATGTCGATCAGGTTGTTCGCACGCAACAAAACATTCAAAATTCTGAATTACAAACACTTGCGGAAGCTCCAATCAACTGGGGACCACAAACGGTTAAAGCTCCTGTTTTGTGGAATCAACAAATTCTTGGGCAGGGTGTAATCGTAGCCATTGTTGATGGAATGGTCGATGTCACCAACAAACAGCTGCGACCAAATATATTAGTAAATACGCTAGAAATTCCAGGAAACAAAATTGACGATGATCAAAATGGGGTTGTCGACGACTATTTAGGTGCACAATTTAATAAAGAAATAAATGATCCGCTTTTAAATACCCATGGTTCACATGTAGCAGGCATCATCGGAGCTGATATAAGCCAAGGCCCAATTCAAGGTATTGCACCGATGGTTAAAATTCTTCCGGCACAATTTATCGACAATGATGGGGCTGGAAATATCGGCGATGCAATCACTGCTATGAACTACGCGGCAAAGCGTGGCGCAAAGATTTTAAATTTAAGCTGGGGGGGCGCGCCCTGCATGCCTAACTTAGCTTCCGCGCTAGAGGCTTTATCTCGTCAGGGAGTTTTAATTGTTACCGCTGCTGGAAACGAAGGGGTCAATGTGGACGAGCGACCTAACTATCCCTCTGCATTTGGTTTACTAAATCAAATTAACGTTGCGGCCTCGACGGTCGATAATTTTTTAATATATTTTTCAAACTTTGGCTTACACAAGGTACAAGTTGTTGCACCTGGTGTCGATATTGAGTCCACTATTCCGGGTGATCGAACTCAAAAAATGAGTGGCACCAGCATGGCAGCACCATTGACGGCCGGTGCTGCAGCACTACTTTGGAGTGCCTATCCTGCTGCGACCACTCAACAAATAAAAACAGCAATACTTCGCGGTGTGGATGCTAAAGAAGGATATTTATATCCGGTTTCAACTCGCGGCCGCATAAATGTCGAAAAGTCTTTGGCCGAATTAAAAAAGTTATTGGGGCTTTAGGCCATTGAAATTATACCACCTTTTTTTAGTACTAATATTCTCAGAGCTTTGCGCCGCAGAGCCACTGCGATTTTCAATTTCAGATGAGAATCAGTACTTTTATCTAAATCCTAAGAACAGCGCAAATTTTTATTCGAAATTAGAAATCAAGTCCTTCGGCGCATTTGAATTTACTGACGATCATAGTTTTAAATATGATGCGACAATTAATTACGTCCATTTAAGCAAACAAGATTTAAAAAAGGCAACACTGATTCCAAATCGCTTTGGGCTTTTTGGAAGTTTTGCATTTCTAGACTATCAATTGGGGTTTTGGCAACACTCTGCTGAAGGAACCGATTTGAATAATCTTTTCGATGTTGTACACGGCAAGGATTACCGCAACCCGTTTTCATCAGAAAATCTTTCCGCCGCTGGATTACACCTTAGCGCATCGTTCGACTTACTAAATTGGCGACTCTTTTTTATTCCACAGAATGTGAAATCCATTTTACCGGACACTCAATCACCCTGGTGGCCACGAACGGACGCGCTACCCATAACGAATTCATCAGGAACTTTTAATTTGCCGGACAATGTCAGCTACCGATTTCGAAATGAAAGCGAATACAGAATGCCCTTTGCAAACAACTGGGGTGGCACTGCAAAACTAAGCTTTGATAATTTTGAGATGCATTTGATGTATTTTTCAGGTGCTAGCCAAATTCCACAAATTTCTCCGCACTTTAATATTGATGTGACCTCTGTTACCCCGCTTGTGGGTGTTGTTCGCCCCCCAATAGAGTTGGATGTAACGTGGATCCGCGCACAGCACGGCGGGGTTGGGCTTTCAAGCGTGCTTGGATCCTACATTGTTAAAGCTTTTTGTAAAAACCAAAAGACTTTTTCAGTAAATGAAACCGAAGCCACTTCGTGTAATGGCGCAATTGAAAGCAGCTTGGCTATAGGTAAAAAAACGATTCGCTATTTCCTTCAGACAAATCGCTTATGGAAAAAAGTTGATACGAATTCAGAACTTGAGACATTGCTTGGGTTTTTCGAAAAATCAACGGCAGTTGGCTTTTTGCTTGAGTTTAATCCGGAAAACATTTTTTCAGGAGTTGCTGTTTATAATGAGAAAAGTCCTTCCGTGCTGACTTCGGCGCGTTATGAAAAAAAGTGGTCCGACAGTTTTCGAACGACTTTAGGATTAAACCTTATTTCGGCGCAGAGTGAACCCTTAGCAAAGGCTTACGATCAAACTGACAATGCCAGTTTGAAATTTACGTACGATTTTTAATTTTTATTAAGCTGTACTGCCAAAGTTTCTGCAGTGATAAATTTTGAGTTTTGCACATCAAGCAAGTTGACAAGTTTTTCTTTGTTCTGGTTCTTACTGAAAACACTAAGCTTGTCAGCTAAAAGATTTTGCAACGATGCTTTTATTAATTTTGTAGAAATGCGGCCTGATTGCTTCGCCCAAGATAGAAAATCCGGATATTGCTTTGCAGATAATTCAGAAATATCAGACGTGTTTTGCATTAATGAAATCTGCGCCGTCGTTGCAAAGTAGGCAATATCTTTTCTTTGTTCCGGGGCAGTAGCCCAGGAATTTAGTTTAAATGAAAAGCTCATTTTAACGGGGTCAATTAGCTTTACTTCATTAATCTGAGAAACAATTTTCAAATTAAAACACTTGGGTAGAGCCATCAGAGATGGCCACGCGAAGAATTGCGCCCAACGGGAACACGTGATTTTTTGTAAGCCCGCGTCCAGCTTCGATAGCACCGGATGCTTTTCAATTTCGGAATTCAACTGATCTTTTACTAAGGATTCGATGTAAGACTTTTTAACCAGCATCGAGGTCACCACGTTGTTAGCGACGCTTGCTGTTTCGTCCTGCGTAAAGGTTTGATCAGTTGCATTACCTAGAAAAGTCCAAAGTCTGAACTGATCATCAATGACAGTCCGGCCTAGCATAGCTAACTTTTTTGCAAACTGTTTGGAAAGTACTTCTGAAAGACTGCGGTGCACATGCTCGTTAATTATCTGCTTTCGGACAAACTGTAAGACTTTTTCTTGAACCGCCTGGTCTAAACCAGATATCTGGGTGCAGCCTGAAAGGGCTGTGTCCAACACGTCATTTTTCAATGATGCGCTGACATTAGTAATATTTAAACTTTTATCCAATGAGGCACTTACCACTTGGGGTTGTTTTAAATGGATTGAAATTGCTGCACACTGTACGTTTAAATTAATTGTTGCCGAGCCAAATCCTAAGTCGCGATTCATTGAAATTTGAATAGAGACATTTTTAGCCAATACTTCTGCGTTATCGAGCACAAGCTCTAGTTTAAAAAGTTGTGTGGATAATTCCGGAGTTAGATTTTGCAACTTAAAGCGTCCAGTAAAGCCAACATGATCTGAAATTATTTTGCCCTCTGGCAGTGTTAGATTCAGCTGGCTGACTTTTTCATACTCGAACACAACAGGATTGGCTGCGTTGATAAGCTGCGGAATCCACTGCTGTGCAGGACTCATAACTAAGGCTTGCGCCAGCAGATCTGGACTCAGTACAAGAGTCAAAAAAGCCGAAATATAATGTGGAAGTTTAATTCTAGTTATTCTCATTTGGATTACTAGACCTTTCGGCAGGAAACTCATGCACCTAAATAGAATAACGAATGTAATACTACAAATTGTCAGATGCAAAGTCCTGAATAATGTCAGGTTAGTGAACACTATTTTGGGTGTTCTATGTTTGATACTTTTTGGTTTCAGTTGCCTAGCTGTGTTAAAGCTAAAAACTGAGTATTCTTTGAAGCAGTTCTATCCTGCAAATCATCCTTTGCTGAAACAAGAGGAAAAATTAAGAGCGCTTTTCCATTTTGAAAAAAATCTGTCACTTTTGGTTGTGCTGAAATCCAAAGATGGTTCAAGCTGGCTAGGCGAAAAAAATTATTCAACATTAAAACAAGTTCACTCTTCATTTGCTGCGAACAATTCATTAAAGTCTGTGGTGTCAATTGCATCCTTGCAGGGTGCCGCTAGCGCCGGAGATGAGATTTCAGTTGGTAATGTTTTCGATGGCGTGACAGTCGCTGAACGTCAACAGCTTGCGCTTAAACACCCATTTGTTAAACCTCATCTGTTAGCAGATGATGATTCGGCCACTTTAGTAATTCTTAATTTAAAAGATGCTGCACCACTTGAAATTTTTCAGTACACCCAACGATTAAAGGATTACTTTGCTACTAGTTATCCTAACCTTATAGTCCAGTATGGTGGCTTACCTGTCGTTCAAGCGGATATTAGTATGCTTCTTAAAAAAGAGCTTCTGCGTTCATTGGGATTTGGTTTTCTGCTTTTTCTTTTAGGCCTACTGTTAGTTTACAAACGACCACATTCTGTGTTTCCTGTTTTTCTAACTCTTATTTTTGTGAATACAGTTATTTTAGGTACCCTAGCTTTTTTTGGAATATCGTTAAATATTCTTTTGACGACTCTTCCGATTCTAATTTCTTTGGACGCCATTTCACTTGTTATTCATATACAATCCCATTACACAAAATCAAAAAATCTATGGACCACGTACCGCGAACTGTTTTGGGAAAACTTATTGGCAGTTACTACAACAGGCATGGGATTTTTAATGCTTCAAACGTCTTCGTCTGGCCTTATCAAAGATTATGGCCTTATAGTGGGTGTAAGCTCGCTAGCTGTGTGGCTGCTAGTTCATTTGGTTATGATTCCGATCGTAGCCATGTTTAAAACCTGCGATTTTCGTGACTGGATTCATAAGCCTGCCTATTGGTCGCTGTGGGCAATAACAAACAGAAAGCCTATTTTAGCCGGATCATTATTTATATTTGTTTTCGGATTTTATAGCTTAACTCAGATAAATTGGAACACGCGCATTTTAGATGATTTGCCAGATAAAGAACAAGCGCGCCTGACAACAGAATATATTGACCAAAAATTTGGCGGCACACTTGAGGCGAACTTTGTACTTTCCACTGCCGCTGGTTGGCAAAAACCGCAGGCGTTAAAAAAGCTGGATGTTGCCATACTTAAAATAAAATCACTTTCCCCTGTTGGATCAGTTGTGTCTGTAACTGACATATACAAATCAATTTCCACCGGTAGTAAAAACAGATTGCCCGCTTCAAATGGTGATTTAGCCGAAAAAAACTTTATGTTTTCAATGTCTGCTGTTAATCCTATTGAAAAATTTGTTTCTTCTGATCAAAAAAATGTTTTAGTTCAGGTGCGCTACAAAGATCAACCCTCGGATAAAATTAACTTAGCTAAAACAAAAATAATTTCAATTTTAAAGACTGCCTTTCCGCAATCACAAATTGCTTTCTTTGGCTTTGGCACTCAGTTTCATACTATTAATCAAGAAGTATCGAAGGCTTTGGTTTTTAATTTTTGGCATGCCTTATTGGCAATCGGAATTGTTCTAGCCTTTGTATTTAGATCGTGGCGCTGGGCTTTGCTGGCGTGCCTTCCAAATATGATACCACCGCTAGTTTTGTTCATTTTTTTAAATCTTAACCAGGTGGCAATGAAACCAAGCGTTGCAATTATTTTTTCGATCGCAATTGGATTGGCATTTACCAACACGGTTTACGTTCTTGGGCGTGTCTTGAAACTTCAGCGTCAAAATAAATATGTCAGCTACTTTCCACTTAAAAAAGCATTGATCGAGGAATCAAACCCGTGTTTGTTAGCAACCACGTTAGTGGTTCTTGGCTTTGTCGTGTTTTTGTTTTCTTATTTTGGAATGAATCGAATGTTTGGACAATATATGATTTTATCTGTGATTGCAGCTCTTTTTGGAGACCTGATTTTTCTTCCTAGTTTTTTATTTCAGTTTCGAAAACATTTTATGAGTTTTGCACTGGTGTCACTTCTACTTTTTTCAAGCAAATCATTTGCAGCAGTTGATGACGCTACTGCCATTTTAAAAAAGTCGCAGTCTTTGCTAACGTCACAGGATGACGTGGCCTTAATGACAATGAAAATCATTGAGGCTGATGGCTCGAAAAAGGAACGCGAACTTTTTATAAAAAGGAAATTTTCAGTGAAAAAAAATCATGTTCTGGTGAAAATTCAAAAACCAACAGACCAAAAAGGCGCTGGTTTGCTGACAATAATTGAAAATGGTTCTGAACAGCAGTGGCTTTATTTGCCAAGCTCAAAACAGGTTCGTCGTTTTGTATCAAAAAATAAGCAAGAGGGTGTCATGGGATCAGAGCTTAGCCCGCAAGATTTAGATTTAACCACGGTTCAGTCTTCGACTGCCAAGCTTATTAAAAAAACTAAAGTGGGCGCGGTTGAAGTTGCCATGATTGAAGTGAAATCAGAGTCAAATAAAACAGCTTATTCTAAGGCGACTTTGTGGATTGGCCTGGCGCAGTCCCTTCCCCTGCGTATTGAGTATTTTGGCACCACCGGAGCTGCATTAAAACGCATCGATTTTCAGAATTATAAGGCTTTTAATGGTGTTTTTAGGGCTCAGAAAATTATCATAAAGAATCTTGAAAATAAAAGAGGCACTGATCTGTTGCTGTCGCAGGTTAAAGTCAACTCGGGTCTAACTGACAAGGAATTTACTCAACGCGCCCTCTCGAAAGACTAATCACTTGTTGATTTGATTAGACATCGCTAGAATTTACGCTCTAGAAAATGTCGATTCAGGAGCGTAACTATGCGTATTTATATCAGTGATCTTAAAGAGCATGTGGGTCAAACAATTGAATTAAAAGGCTGGGCTTACCAAACCCGCTCATCCGGCAAAGTAAAATTTCTTGAATTGCGCGATGGAACCGGCATGATTTCATGTGTATTTTTTATGGCGGACTGTGGGCCTGAAACTTTCGCCAACTTTGATCAAATTACACAGGAATGTTCGCTAAAAGTAACTGGAACAATTCGTCAGCATCCGAAACAACAGAATGTTTTTGAAATGGGTGTGAAAAATTTTGAAATTATTGGCAAATCTGAGAATTACCCGATTTCACCAAAAGAACATGGGACTGATTTTTTAATGGAAAATCGTCACCTGTGGATTCGTTCTAAACGTCAGCACGCTATTTTGCGAATCCGCCACGAGATAACTTCGGCAACGCGCGATTTTTTTGACGGCCGCGGTTTTACGTTAACCGACGCCCCTATTCTTACGCCAGCTGCGTGCGAAGGCACTTCGAATTTATTTGAAACTAAATTTTTCGACGACAAAATGTATTTATCCCAATCGGGCCAATTGTATATGGAAGCTACAGCAAGGGCCTTTGGAAAAGTTTATTGCTTTGGCCCTACATTCCGCGCGGAAAAATCAAAAACGCGCAGGCATCTAATTGAATTTTGGATGATCGAACCTGAAGTTGCCTTTAATGATATGTACGACAATATGGATTTAGCAGAACAATACACTGAATATATCGTGCAGCGGGTTTTGAAAAATAGACCTGAAGAGCTAAAAATATTAGAGCGCGACATATCTAAGTTAGAAGTCATTAAGGGAAAATTTCCACGTCTTCATTACAAAGAAGCCGTCGAGATTATTAAAAAGCAAAATCCTGAATTTGTCATGGGTGATGATTTTGGTGCGCCTGACGAGACAATTATTTCTTCACAGTTTGATAAGCCGGTTTTTGTACATCACTACCCACAAGCCATCAAAGCGTTTTACATGAAAGAAGATCCTAACGATACGGGCTTTGCCATGGGCTGCGATATGTTAGCGACTGAGGGCTACGGCGAAGTTATCGGCGGCGGTCAGCGCGAGGAAAGCGTAGAAACATTAATTCAGCGAATTAAAGATCACAAATTAGATCAAAAAGATTTCGAGTGGTATTTAGATATTCGCAGATACGGAAGCGTTCCCAGTTCAGGTTTTGGATTAGGTCTTGAGCGCGCAGTAACTTGGATTTGTGGTTTGCCACATGTCCGCGAAGCTGGTGCTTTTCCACGATTGTATGGCCGCGCTTATCCGTAAACAGGAGTTTTCATGACAGAGATGATGCAAAAAAAATTAGACGATTTAGAAAGCCGAAATGACCGAGCGTTAGCCGGTGGCGGCCCTGAAAAACTAGCAAAACAGAAAGCCGGCGGACGCTTGTCCGCGCGTGAGCGTGTTGATGTTTTATTAGATCCCGGAAGCTTTGTCGAAATGGATCGTTTTGTAACCCATCGTTGCGTTAATTTTGGAATGGAAAAGAGTAAACCCTTAGGTGACGGCATCATTACCGGCTACGGGCGCATTAATGGAAAATTAGTTTATGTCTCGTCGCAAGACTTTACGGTCACCGGCGGATCAATGTCCAGAACCCAAGCTAATAAAATTTGTAAGGTTATGGATTTGGCTTTAAAAAACGGAGCTCCATTTATTTCTATAAATGATTCTGGTGGTGCGCGAATTCAAGAGGGCATTGAATCACTGGGCGGCTACGCAGATATTTTTTCAAGAAACGTTTTAGCCTCAGGAGTAATTCCACAAATCACGGCGATTATGGGTCCGTGCGCTGGTGGCGCAGTGTATTCTCCGTCGATAACTGATTTTGTTTTTATGGTGGAAAACACAAGTTACATGTTCGTCACCGGACCTGATGTTATTAAAGCTGTGACCCACGAAGAGGTCACCAAAGAAGATTTAGGCGGCGCAGTTACACATTCGCAAAAATCAGGTGTGGCGCATTTCGCAGCCAAAGACGATAAGCACTGTCTGTTGTTAATTCGCGAACTGATGAGCTTTCTGCCATCAAATAATTTAGATGACAGTGTTTCATTAGCAACAAAGGATCGGCCAGATCGTATAGTTGAATCACTTAATAGTTTAATTCCTGATAGCCCCAAAAAGCCTTATGACATGCTTCAACTGATTTCTGAAGTTGTCGACGAGGGTTATTTTTTAGAAATTCATAAGCGATTTGCGGCCAATATAATTGTTGGCTTTGCACGTTTCAACGGGCGACCTGTGGGTATTGTTGCGAACCAGCCGCAGGTTCTGGCTGGCTGTTTAAATATTGAAGCCTCTAGAAAAGCGGCACGTTTCATTCGTTTCTGTGATGCCTTTAACATTCCCGTTGTTTCTTTTGTGGATGTGCCAGGGTTTCTTCCTGGTAAAGATCAAGAGTGGAATGCTATCATCACTCATGGCGCAAAGCTTTTATATGCTTATGCGGAAGCGACTGTCCCAAAAATTACTGTCATCACGCGAAAAGCATACGGCGGGGCGTACATTGTTATGGGATCAAAACTTTTACGTAGTGATGTCAATTTAGCATTTCCGTCAGCAGAAATTGCCGTGATGGGTGCTGATGGCGCTGTTAATATTATTCACCGTGAAGCCATCGCAAAAGCTAAAGACCCAGTTGCCGAGCGCGCTCGCTTAACTGCCGAATACGAACAGATGTTTAGTAATCCTTATGTGTCTGCCGAACTCGGTTACACAGATGAAGTTATCGAACCCGCACTGACACGTAAACGCATTATTGATTCACTTGAGATGTTAAAAAATAAACGTGATATCATTCCAGCAAAAAAGCATGGGAATATTCCTTTATGAGCGAAGTTCCATTTAAAAAAATTCTGATCGCAAATCGCGGTGAAATCGCGATACGGATTACGCGTGCTTGCCGTGAATTAAATATCGAATCTGTCGCTGTCTTTAGCGATGCCGACCGCGATAGCTTACATGTATTCTTAGCGGATGAAGCTTATCATATTGGCCCAAGTCCTTCGAAAGAAAGTTATTTAAATTACCGCAAGATTATTGAAGTTGCGAAGCTAGCAAAAGTTGATGCCATTCATCCTGGGTACGGTTTTTTATCGGAAAACGCTACGTTTGTCCGCGCCTGTGAAGAGGCGGGAATAGTTTTCATCGGACCCACTCCTGAAAATATGGAGGCCATGGGCGATAAACTTTCGGCCAAAGCACTAATGAAAAAAGCTGGTGTACCGCTAGTTCCTGGTAGCGAGGGCGGGATTGAATCCGTCGAAGAAGCCCAGGCGGTTGCTGCTAAAATTGGTTACCCCATTATAATTAAGGCAACAGCTGGCGGTGGTGGTAAAGGTATGCGCGTTGTTCGTGCCGATGAAGAATTAGAAAGTGCATTTCGCGCATGTCGGTCCGAAGGACAAAATTATTTTGCAAATCCAACGGTGTATATCGAAAAATTTATCAATGATCCAAAACATATTGAAATTCAGGTCTTTGGTGATACACACGGAAATGTTGTGCATTTATTTGAACGGGAATGCTCTGTGCAACGCCGACACCAAAAAATTATCGAAGAATCCCCGTCCCCGTCGGTACCACAGGATGTCAGAATAAAAATGGGTGAAACCGCAGTTAAAGCTGCTAAGTCCATAAATTATATCGGTGCCGGAACCATTGAATTTATTTTTGATAATAAAACCAAAGAATTTTTCTTCATGGAGATGAACACGCGTCTGCAGGTCGAACACCCGATAACAGAACTTGTAACCGGTTATGATTTAGTAAAAGAACAAATTTGGGTAGCTAAGGGTAAGCCCTTAAGCTTTAAACAAGAGGAAATAAAACAAAAAGGCCATGCAATTGAAGCGCGTATTTGCGCAGAAGACCCAGTGACTTATAAACCTAATCCTGGCGTTATCAGGGCTTGTCGTCATCCTCAAGGGCCATTTTTACGAATCGATTCTTACGCGTACCCCGGTTATGAAGTGCCCATCTACTACGATCCGATGATAGCCAAAGTTATTACCTGGGGAGAAACCCGTGAAGAAGCTATTAATCGAATGCAGCGGGCATTAACAGAATTTGTATTAACCGGAATTAAAACTAATATAATGCTTCATAAAACAATTTTGAAGCACCCGAAATTTTTAGATGGAACCTACACAACCCAGTTTATCGAGAAAAATTTTGAAGTGATCGAGCCAGAACTTTTCAAAGAGATTGATGATCCCGTATTTTTAATTAGCGCTGCTATTACAGCTTACAGAGACCGTGAATCCAAAGATGTTCGTCGCTTAAATGTGGCCTCCACTTGGCGTCGCGTGGGTCGAAAACTTCAACTTAGAACGTAGCTAGGATAAATTATGTATTTTGAAGCAAAAATGAGAGACCGAAAATACAAAATTGATGTCACCGAAGGACGTCACACGTGGAAAGTTTCGCTACAGCTTGAGGGTCAAGAGTGGAAAAATTACGACATTTCAAAAAGTGATTTCAAGTCAGCTGAAGAATACATCAGTTTTTTGTTCATGGGTAAGTCATACCTAATCGATGTTTTAGGACAAGACACTGAATATACTGTCTTCACGCGAAATTCGTTTCGTACAATCCAAATTTTTAATGATGAAATGCTTTTGCATGAATCACTAAAAAAAGGTGGCGCATTCGGCGGTGATGATCAGCTGAAATCGGGTATGCCCGGTAAGGTCATAGAAATTTTTGTAAAAGCTGGCGACGTAGTAAAAGCAGGTAAGTCGCTATTAATTATGGAAGCCATGAAAATGGAAAATGAGATGCGTGCTTCAAGTGATGTAACAATTAAAGAAATCTGTGTGAAGCAAGGCGATTCTATTGAATCTGGAGCTATCTTAATAAAATTTGAGCCCGTTAAAAAATAAATTATTCAGCGAAATAATTGGTGAATTACATACTAACTAGTCTTTTATAAAACCTCGGTTTATGAAAGACTATGAGTATGAAGTTTCCGACTATTTTCATTCTGTTATTTCTAATACTCGGTTGTACGAAGGTTGAATTAGGTTATCGCTTAGCGCCACGCTCGACTATGAGTAAGCTGGATGATTTTTTTGATTTTAAATCAGAGCGGTTTAAAAAGATACGCAGTCAGCTTGATGAGGATTTTAAAAATAACAGAAGCCAAGTTGGTCAGTTGGTTACAGGCCATGTGGACGAAATTTTAATATTGAATCGAAAATCTGAGCTTAGCGCCGCGGACTTTAAGGTTCTGATGGAATCAATGCAAAAAACCAGGGGCTCGTTAATCTCATTATTTAAGGGGTCATTCACTGTTGTCATTGCTGATTTAACAGTCGAAGAAGTTACTAGCTTAGATCAATTTTCGTCAAAAAAGTTTAAAGAACAAGATGAAAAACTTTCTGACAAAGTAGAATTTCTGGAAAAGCAGGCTGATTCGTTTGAAAAGGTTATGGACTTTTTATTTGATTCTGCGACAAAAGAGCAAATTGCAATTTATGAAAAATTTGTAACTGACAATTACGATTTCTTTTTGGCTCAAGCTGAGTTTAGAAAAGGATTTATCAAAAAATTTGAGTCGTTATCAAGTCGCAAGCCCGATCTTTTGGACTATGTCATGCGATATTACGCTGGTGATGCTTCAACTCGAACACCTGAGCAGCTAATAAGGCTAAATTTATTTTCGGTCGATCTTCACGAGGTTATGGCGAAAATTTGGAAGTCCGTTTCTGCAAAACAAAAAGAAAATTTAAATTCAAATATGCTAAGTTTAAAAAATGAGCTAAACAAAATGGTCGTAAACTAGTCGTACGATTTTTTATTTAAGTGACGTTTTAAAAAGTAAACTGCCACAAATGTAATTAAGGCCAAAATGAAAGCTAACACTATTGATCCAACCAAAATTGAAATCGCTGTTGCTAGCTTTAAATTAAAGACACTTTCAATAAGTTTGCCGATTTGTTGCGCGCCTAAAATTAAAAATGGTAGAAGGGGCGGAAACGAAATTTGTGTTCCGATAAAAAGATGGATGAAATTCAATCTAAATAGTACGGCTATACCCGCAACAATTGCGGTATGCAGACCAAAAAGTGGAGTTGCTCCGACAAATACACCCAGCGCAACCTCGAAGGCAGCTTTACTGGGTGACGTTTTTCCTGCCAAAAGTGATGCGACCGCGACAACTACGCTAAGCATGCTGTTTCGAACGTGTTTCATCAACGGAACTTGAACCACCGGCGCACCAACACGCACAGGTTGTCCTTGAAAATTCATATTTATAATTTCTGTTTTTCTTAAAATAAGTCGAATAAGAATTTCGATTTCAGAACCTTGCTCGACATATATAAATTTTAGATCTTTCAGCTTTTTGGTCGGATAACATCGTAATGCACAATGCGGATCTTTAACTTTCATCTTGCTTTGATGATACTTTTTACGGACCCCGATGATAACGGCACTTGTATTTGCTAAAGCTATATCGGCCAACTGAGAAAGTTCAGCGTCTGCGTACTGCTGTGTTGAATCAACCATTATGATATGCGAAAAATTCGCGCCTACGGCATGCGTGTAGGCATCACGAAGGATGCGTGCAGACATGGCCGTGCCATGTTCGACAACTAAAATATTTTTTAATGAATTACTCAAGTTGCGCGGCTTTTTTTCGTTCAAAAAATCCGACGACTAAGATAGAAATTTCGTACAAAACCCACAGGGGTATCATAAGTAATATCATACTTAAGGCGTCTGGCGGGGCAACCACTGCAGATATAGCTGTGATTACCATAACTGCGTACCGTCGATTTTTTTTCAGAAACCGTTGGCTAATGACACCTGCTAAACCTAAAAAAGTTATTATGACTGGCATTTCGAATGCAAAACCAAAAACTAATGCCGTTTGAATAAAAAATCCAAGATAGTGATCAATTGTTATCATGGGTTTATCTATGTCGCCACCAAAGTTCATTAAAAATTTAAATGCCATCGGAAAAACGACATAAAAAGTAAAGACCAATCCCATCAAAAACTGAAATGTACCAAAGAATATAAATCCCACGGCAAAACGTTTTTCATTCCGGTAAAGTGCTGGCGATATAAATTTCCACACGTGATAAAGCCAAAACGGCGCCGAAATTAATAAGCCGCAAATAAATGAGATTTTAATATGTGCCATGAATTTATCAATGGGTGCTGTGAAGACCAAACCACCCTGTGGCAAAAATGGCTGAATTGGCTGGCGAATAATGTTAAATATTTGTTCGCTAAATCCCCAACAAAAACACATCCCAATGAAAATACCAATTGCTATGCGAGTAATGCGGTAACGAAGTTCTCCAATGTGATCAATGATTGACATTTCTTTGGGCTCGTCGAACGCATCTTTTTCATCGTGATCATGTGTCATGCTTTTTAGTTTCTACTGGCGGGGTAACGTTCGCATCTTCTGCAACCACATCTGGCTTCGGAATAATTTTACGTTGTTGTGCTAAATCATCTGGCGTCACCATCGCATCTTTTTTGACGTCATCCCAAAATCCGGATGTGGTTCTACGTAAGTCGTTAAAGAATCTTGCGGCTTGACGAGCAAATTCGGGCAATTTATCCGGTGGTATTACGATAACCGCAATGATTGCTAAAATTATGATGTGGGACATACTCATGCTACTAAAAATAGCTTAGGCTTTTGAGAGTTTCAATTGTTCTTTTGGCAATGTCACAACGCCAAGTTCGGTTAACTTTTCTCGAGCCAATTCTGAACCTGTGCGCAAATATCGATCATAAAGTTTTAATACATCTGGGTTAGACTGAATGAGCGATTTTTCGCTGACGTAATTTAGCACGTATACAAAGTCTGTAAATCGGCGCGAAACAACAGTGAACACGGTTGATAACGCGTCTTCCTTCGTCCATGCAGCTAAATTAGAATACGCTGCCGATCCGATCTGAGTGTAATAATCTTTATCGACAACTTTCTTACTTAATGAATCTGCAAAAAAGCCAGTAAGATACAGAGACTTTTCGGCCACTGTGCGCATCAATTCCTTTTTTTTCGTGGTCTCAGAATTAAGAGCTACTAGATACATCTCTGCAAAGGTATCAGGAACCTTCGATTCGGTTTCAGTTTGCATGGGGTGATGAAAATTATTTGAAATAACGTAGTGCTTTAGCACTTGGACTAAATAGGCCTCGATTTGCGGATGCGTTTTCACCTGCCGGTGGGCACAGGCTTCGTGAACCACTTCTGAGAAGTGCTCTTCTGGAGTTATGAACACAACCGATTTCATTTTGAGACACCTCTTCCCGCACTACTATCTTATCGGTACTTTGCCGGACCTGCTAAAAAATATCTTTGTTTACCGACTAAAGAACGGCTACATAAACAACCGATATTCATACTATGAAAATTGATTATGGCCCCCTTCGCAGTTTGTTCGAATCTGATGACATCTCCGAGATCATGGTCAACGCCTGGAACAAAGTTTTCGTTGAACACAAGGGTCAGCTAATGGAAACAGGCGCCCGCTTCGTCGACGACCGCCAATATCAAGAATTTATCTATTCTATACTTTCTGAAGACAAAAAAGTACTTGGTACAGCGCTTAGTTTTGATGGGGTCTTACCCTCTGGTTATCGGTACAACCTAACATTTCCACCGCTATCACCAAAAGGCCCTGCGCTTACAATACGAAAATTCAATGTTAAAAACTTCTCGCTAGATGACTTAGCCGCTAATGATTTTTTATCAGAAGCTGCTGCGCATTTTTTGCAAAATTCAATAATCGGGAAATTGAACATTGTAATTTCTGGTGGCACGGGCTCTGGAAAAACTTCTTTTTTAAATAGTTTGGCTTCGTTAATACCTGGCAACGAACGCGTGGTCACCATCGAGGACACCGCCGAGCTACGCTTTGAACACCCTAATTGGCTTTCGCTACAAGCTGTGAATGATCCAAAAAATTCGGTAAGTGTCAGGCAGTGTTTCGCTACGTCCCTTCGCATGCGCCCTAATCGAATTATTGTCGGCGAATGTCGAAAAGATGAAACTTTTGAAATGCTGCAAGCCATGAATACGGGTCACGATGGTTCAATGACAACTATCCATGCGAATTCTACCCATGACTGCTTATCACGAATGGAATCACTAATTAGCTTCGCCGGATTAGAACTTCCGCTAAAGCAAATTCGCAATCAAATGTCGAAAGCAATCGATTTGGTTATTCAAGTAAGAAGGCATTCAAATGGCAAAAGGGAAGTTACTGAAATAATCGAAGTCAGTGGCTTAGCAGAAGACGTCATTCAGCGCTCGGCAATTTTTCAGCGTGATAAACAAGGTCGGTTGGCTGCAACGGGATATGTGCCGAGGTGCTTGGACAAAATGAATATTGATAAAATGCTTTTGCACCCGTCATTTTTTGCAACGGGCGCATATTTGTTTCCGGCGAAAAAAGCTTCTTGAAATTATAGTCTTTAATAGGAGAGCCTGTGAAAACCGAACATGACATTGAAGAGCCGCAGATTCTAAAATATGGAAAGTTCGGACAGTTCCAGTACTGGGTAGTGCTTTGTGTGGCACACATGCATATTTTATTATCTGTCCTTTTAATTTTCGATGCCCGGGTTCGTGAAGCGGCAATTGTGGGATTTTTGGCTTTTGCCTGTTACGCTTTTGCTATATTTCTTATTCGCCATTCAGCCTACAGGGACATATTACTTTTTAAAACTCATTTTTATATAAGAAGCAGAACTGCCACTGAGCAGATAAGTTTTAGTGACATAGCTAGTATTAAAAAATGCCGAATTTCATGGTGGAATTTGTTTATGGTAAATTTAAACTCGGGCAAATCATTTGTAATTACCGCCAGAATTAGTGGTATAGAGCACCTCATCGCAAGTCTACATCTGTTTAATGAGTCTTTTTTCAAAAATGATGACTACGAAAAGCTAAGCTCAATTATTATTGGACAGCGTCGGAGAAATCAGCGCAATGCTAGAATCACAGAAAGCTTTAACTGGCGTGGTTTTGCAACGGCTTTGGGGATTGCTGCGACTTTAACAGCGGCATTAACACTAAAACAATTAGATTTAATAGGGATAAAAAATCCTGCTGACTACTTTGGTGATTTATTTCTTCAGTATTCATTCGTCTTTCTTATAGCTGCTATCTTGATTTATACTGTAGCGGAACAATGTCTTGAAAGAAAAGAAAAGGTCAGATCGAAACTTTTGCAAAATGCGTCACCTGATTTGCATGTAGAGCAGCGTGCCATCAGGTATTCGTTTCAGGCATTTCTTTCTTTTTCTGTCATTACAAGCTTTGCCATCTACGCATTTAACTTAAACTTTTTGTCAGTCACACAAGCGGGATTAGACATCCCGCACGTTAACGTAAGCAAAAACGAATGGCTTTTCATAGATAAGCGATTCACCAGTGCATCGGGTCAGTTTTCAATAACGCGGAATGAAAAAATCAGTTATCAACTTTACGATAGCGAACGCTTGGGCCGGGTGGTTGGACTACCAGCAGACTTGGTCTCAATTACAGCTTTTGAAAAAAATGGCCGCGCAGTAGCGGGCACTGAGCAAGCCGTCGTGCCAGAAAACCACTTCGCTGTGCAAGCCGGTGCCGATGGTTCAAAAACAATTTTAGTGCCGATGGGCCGAATTAATGGGCGAATAACTAGAAACCTTGACGAGTTTTTTGAAAGATAAATCTTGAACAAGCTTATAGAAAGATGCTTTGGTGATGCGTATGAAAAATCTGTTTGTGGAAGTCTTAAGGGTTATCGCTCGTTTTTTTGTTAAAATTGTTTTGTCTTTCTTAGGAATCTTCGTTCTCATTTCTGGACTTGATTCGGGAACAGGGCTTATACAATTTACTTTGTGTTCGATATTTTATTTTTTCATTCTTTGGAAAAAATCATTGCCGACCGACAAGCATACTTTGATTTAAACTATTTTTGTATCATTTCCCATCATACTTCTTGTCAGCTTAAGTGAATCATTCGGAGTTAGATGGTTGCTATTTATCGCCGTCACTGCAGCTTCTGTTCTATTAATCTTGGATCAATTTTTGAGATTTGAATTTGATCGAAAAATTCTGACCTATTGCTCAAGAAATCGATACTTGCTATTGCCAACTTTCTTGTTGTTGTCGTTAATGCCGTTAAATCTAGTCGACGAAACTGTCAGCCGTGAACTAGAAAACAAGCCAATAAATTCTAAAAGATTGATTGAAGTTTGCAACTTTGCAGTAGAATATCAGGCTAGTTTTCGATAAACAGATGATTCTTTACTAAGTAATCGAAACTTATATGTATTATAGCTTATTGCGAAAATGATTAAATTACGCTATAATAGTAGTGTGACAGTCAAAATTATAAATAAACAACTAGCAACGCAAGCATTTCAACGCCTTAATAATTTACTAAAGAAGCCAGTAAAGCTTATTTTGGGTGGCGGCACAGCTATGATCATGGCACATCAATTTCCGCTATCTACTAGCGATGTTGATGCCGTGGCAAAAAATTTTTCCTTGTTAGAAATAGAAACTGAAATAAGACAAGTGGCTGCAGAGCTAAATTTACCTGCCGACTGGCTGAATCCTCATTTTTCAAGCTTTATGTACACTCTGCCCAGTGATTTTGAAGATAGACTGGTGCAAGTTATTGATGAAAATTATTTGAGTGTTTTTGCGTTAGGCAAAGAAGATATGCTTCTTATGAAATGTTTTGCTCACCGATCTAAAGATAAAGGTCATGCAAAGTTTTTAATTAAAAATAATTTAGATTTAACGATTGTAGAGAAGCAGATTGAATTGTTGAAGCAAAAAAATATTCCAGGATCAGTTGAGGCTTTCGATTTTTTAGACCAAATTCTTGAAGAGCTCCATAATGACAATTGAAGAAGCCTATTTAAAGTTAAATTCAGCTAAATTAAATGAACAAGATTGGTTTAATTTAAGCCGTTACTTTAGATTAGATCCGCGTTTTTTTGAAGCTGCGATTTTAAAGTTTTCTGAAGATTATGAAAATATTAACCCTGTAAAACTTAATTTATTTTTTCAGCAGTCGTCAACTCCTGCATTATTAGGTGCCTTTGCAGATTTATCTTCTATGATAAATACGACACCCCCCTTTAAAACATTTAAAAAAATGCTTCTTGTACAAATTGAAAAATCACCAAGTCAAATTTTTTATGTTAACTTGCATCCTCTTAAACCTGATGTTTTGGTAGACCTTATTTTAAATTCGAATAACATTTTTAAGAAATGGGGATTTGCAGAAGTTGACTTGCCATTAAATAAATATTTTTTGATAAAAAATAAAACTTCCATAAGCAAGGCGCAGCGACTAAAAATTTTGTCGAACTTTATTAAGAACAAAGGCAGAATTCGTACCAAAGACTATCTTCAAGAAATAAAATCGAAAGGCTACTTAATCAGTCAGCGCGTTGCAGAGCTTGATTTGAAATTTTGCTCTAATTTGAAAGCTTGTGAACAAACAAAAGGGCGCTATTACCTGGTAACTAAGTAATAATTTGATAAAAAATGATTGGTTTTCCAGCAACTTAAGTATATACTTTGTCGCGCACACTAAGGAAGTTTTTCATAATTCTTTTTTTCTCGCGAGCGGCTTTCTCTTTAAGTTTTACTTGCGGGGGAAATGCATCTATGGCTTTTTGTAATTCTGCACTAGGGCCACTACTGGACTTAACCACCGAGCTTTTCTTTTTTTTCATAAAGCGCCTTTAATAAATTTTTTCGCGAAATTATTTTTTTCAATATCGGAAGACTCATTAAAACTTTTTAAGCTTTGAATGAATTTTGGCTTGTTTAATGAGTTGTCTAAAATTGTCCATTCATCGCTTAGCTCTTTATAAATAGTCCAAAAATTACGAAAACATCTTAAATGTCGGCGACGAACAATATTCGTAGGTATATGGTGACCACCCAGCGAGACTCGTTTTTTTATTCTTGAGATGTTTAAAGAAACTTTATTTAGAAAAATAAAATAGACGATTACCTTGTAATTTTTTTCTTTAGCCTCTTTTAAAATTGAGGCATAAGTTAGTCCACTTAAAGTAGATTCAAACGCGAATGATTCGCCATTTGAGATTTTATTTTTTATTTCTGTTAGTAGAACACGACCAGCTTGAAAAGAAGCTTTGTTTGTTAAAACTGGGCCCAATCCAGCGGCGATTAAATCCGGATTTAAAAACGGAATTGGGGATTTTGCGTGAACGACAAATGTCTCGGCAAAAGTTGTTTTGCCGCTTCCGTTAGGTCCTGCAATAATTTTTATTATTTTGCTCATACCAGTTGATGGTAAATTCAATTTGCAAAGGTTGATATACTTAAATAAGCTGGCAAGACTGCGTTGAGTCAAAACATGACAATTCTGAAAACCTAATTTATTGCAAATGAGGTTTGCATTTTAACAGTTTTTTTAAGCGACTTCTTTTCCAACTATACTAATAACATTTGGTTTCCTAAATAACTTTGCCGATAGCTGTTGTATTCGTTCGGCAGTAACCTTTTCGTACTCTTCGGCTACGTTTAAGCTTTGGCGGTAGTCGTTTCCATAGACTTCATCAAAAACAATCAGATTACACAGTGCTGATTTTCGTTGAAGGCCTATATCGTGTTGGCCGATTAAATATTTTTTTGCGCGGGACAACTCTTCAGTGCCAACCGGAGTGTCACACATTTTTTTAAATTCAATCTGGAACATGTCGATCGCTTTTTCAACTTTTTCTGGGGAACAAGCAATGTAACCGCCAAAGTATCCTGTTTCGATCGATTCCATTTTTAATGGCGACACGGAATAGGCCAATGAGCTTTTATCACGTAGTTCATAAAACAGCCTTCCGCCCTGCCCCGCTAATATAGCTTGGATCGCGTGCAGGACAAACCGATCCGGATCCGTAATCGAAATTCCGCGGTAACCGATGATCACGTGCGATTGTTCTTTGTCTTTCGGTAAAAATAGTTTTTTATTTTCATCCAATGCCATTGGAGCAATACCATTGGTTGCAACATGGTGCACTTTATAGTTTTCAGCCATTTGATGTGCCAAATCCAACCAATAATTTTTGTCGTATTGACCAACAACGGTCATAGTTAAATTATTAGGCGCCATAATTTGGTTTTTTAAATTAACGATGTCCGCCCGGGTAATATTTTTTAAAGTTTCGGCGGTTCCAAGGGATTCGTAAGACAATGGATGATTACCAAACATGGCTTTATTAAACTGCCGTGAACATAAAAACGACGGGTGATCTTCTTTAGATTTAATTTGTTGATATAAAATTTCTTTTTCACGAGCAATAACTTCGCCGCTTAGCAAGGGATGAGTAAAAGCATCAATTGCTAAAGCTAATGATTTCTTTTCAAATCCTGATAAATATTCCACAGAAAAACCAAAGGTGTTTTTTCCAGTGAAGGCTCCTATACCTAGTGCTAGATCTTCCGTTTCGGCCAGAAATTTTTCTTCGCTGCGCTCTTTAGTGCCGCTAAACCACGTGCGCGACAGCAGCTCTGACAATCCCATTTTATCCGTGGTTTCCATTCGCGCTCCGCCCCTAAAAGCAAGCTTTGCGGAAACTGTTGGAATATCTGTCATTGGCAAAAAGAAAATCTTAACTCCGGACGGCAAGGTAACTTTTTCGACTTCTAGTTTAGATTTTTTTGCTGGCGGAGCCGCAAGTAATTTTTCAATTTTTAATTTTTTATTTTCGAACTTCTCAGCTTTCGACTTGCTGACAAAAACTGTTTTTTTCCAGCTGTCTGAAATTTCTTTCAATTTTTTCTCGGCAAATATTTTATCTTCATTTGCTAGATATGAAACACTTAGCTGATTCAATTTTAGATATTTAAGCGCAGCTTTTTGCACATCTTCGGGCGTAATCTTATTGATGGCTGCAATGTATTTTTTATGCCCGTTTGCGTCCCCAAGATAGAATTCAAGCGAGCCCGCCTTGTTGGCAACTCCGTCAACAGTTTCTACCGAGTAAAATTGCTCGGAAGATATAGCTACGCGCGCACGCTTAATTTCAGTCCATAGCGGAAGATTGTTTTGTATATAATCTATTTCGTGCAAAATTCCTTTGGTAACTGCGTCCATCTTTCCGCGCTCGAAATGAGCCGAAATTACAAACAATCCTTTATCTTGGGGGTTGTAATTAAATGCAGAAATTGCCGTGGCGATGGGTTCGTTTAATCGCAATTTTTTTACTAGCCGCGAACTATCCCCGCTGCCAAGTATCATTGACAATACATCAAGTGCAGGAACATCCTTGTGTTTTACCGACGGGGCCTTGAAGGCAAAGTGTAGATGTTGGTCTTGTAGTTCTGATTTTTCAAATTTAGATACAAAACTTTTTTGCTCGGGCTCTGAAGCACGTTTTCTTTTTTCAAGTTTGTACGGCTTAAAACTTGAAAAATGTTCTTGAACTTTTTGCTTCATTTCAGCAGTTTCAAAATCACCTGATATGACTAAAAACATATTCGATGGAACGTAGCGGGACTGATAGAAGCTTTTTATCTTTTTTGCGGACCATGAACGAACGTTCTTGTCATAACCAATCACCGGAATTCCGTAGGCGTGCTTTTTAAAAGCGGTAGAAAATAAAAGCTGTGAAGATCGGCGCTGCGGAGAATCTTTACCCATTTTGATTTCTTCACATACCACTTCGCGTTCGCTATCAATCTCTTTTGGATCAAAGATTGGGTAGCCCATCATTTGACTGACAACGTCTAAAGCGACATCACTGTAATTTTTCGAAATTGTGACATAAAAAACAGTTTGATCAAATGAGGTGAACGCATTTAACTCTCCGCCAGAGGCTTCGACCACATTAGCGATTTCACCGACTTTAAATTTTTCAGAGCCTTTAAACACTAAGTGTTCGATAAAGTGACTGATGCCTTCTTCACCTTTTTTTTCATCGGCGCTGCCAGTTTTCACCCACATCTGTACGCTGACAACTGGCGATTTCTGACTTTGGATCAAAAGAACATTTAGTTTGTTTTTAAGTTGAAATTTTACTTGCTTCATCTATAAATCCTTTATGGGTTTAGGCGTTTACTTTCACATTCCATATTGCTTGCAGCGCTGCACATACTGCGACTTTGCAACCTATGTTCACACTGAAATAAAACCACCCGAGTTCTATGTTGAAGTTGTCAAAAAAGAAATTTCATTACGACATCACTTGTTTGAGGCCTTCAAAAATACACCACTGAAGACAATTTATTTCGGTGGTGGAACTCCGAGTCTTATTCCTGCTGAATCCATTGTAAATCTGATTGCCGAGCTTTCCAAGTTTGGTTATCAAACTGGACCTAATACTGAGATTACTATTGAAATCAATCCGGCGACAATTGATGAGCGTAAACTAGAAATTTACCTGAGCGCTGGCGTCAATCGCTTTAGCGTAGGTGCGCAAACCTTTTCAGACCGCCTACTTAAAATGGTGCACCGTGAGCACAATTCGCGACAAACAAAAGAAACTTTAGCGCTTTTAAGAAAGTATAAATTAAACTTCTCTTTCGATTTGTTATTTGCGCTTCCTAGCCAAACATTGGCCGAGCTTCAGAACGATGTGGATATTGCTGTGGATTTAGGTTCAAAACACATTTCCCCCTACTGTCTAACAGTTCCTGAGGGTCATCCACTTTCGAAAAACCGACCTGTTGAAACTGAACAGGTCGAGATGTTTGATGTCATATATCGTAAGCTGACCGATCAAAATTTTTCACGTTACGAAATTTCAAATTACGCACTGCCTGGTTTTGAATCTGAACACAACCTGTTGTACTGGACAGATCGAAACTACTGGGGGCTTGGTCTTAGCGCGCACTCGTACATGAAAGATACGCTTACAGGTTCTAATTGGGGTTCAAGGTTTTGGAATCCAAACAATTTTGATATTTATACCCAGGAAATTGAAAGCGCGACGTCGGCGCTTAAAGTTACAGATTTGCCCAGTAGCAACACGGAATTGCTACTTAAGAATCAATCGCTAACAGATTTTTGCCACACGGCACTTCGGTTAAGCCAAGGGCTTTCTGGCGCAGATGTGCAAAACAAATTCGGATCGCATGCAAAAGAACTTGTAGATAAAATTGCACAGCCACTTATAGCTCATAAAGTCATTGTACAGGCTGAAAATGCGTACAAGTTAACAGATAACGGCATTCTAGTTAGCAACCAGGTTTTTGAAAAGTTCACCTTCCTAAAAAACGATCTTTTGTAATCAAATATTTGTCTCAACGCATTGACAATCTGAATAGAAAACTCAATGTTTATAAAGATTTAGAAAATTCGGGAGTTGTACTATGTCAAACGAAAATAAGACTGATAAATTAGCTACGGATGTCGAAAAAGCGTCGCCAGTTGAGGACTTAAACGAAGCCACAGCGGCCAAAAGCGAACATGAGATTGCGATCGAAGAGGCTGCAAAGTGGAAAAGTGATTTTCTTTACCTGAAAGCCGAATTTGAGAACCACAAGCGGAATGCAATTAAAGAGCGCTCTGACCTATTAAAGTTTGGTACCGAGCGCATGGCGCGCGACATTTTAGATGTTGTCGATAATTTCGAACGCGCGATGCAAACACAGCTAACGGCTGAAACTTTAA
>JAYTMU010000096.1:0-1905 GCA_043728195.1 Bdellovibrionales bacterium | reverse complement strand
TACACGCGCTTTGGTTATTTAGACTGGATCATGTGGCTTGCACTGTTTGGTATTCTTATCGCCAAGGGAAAATATGTTCGAAATTAAAAATTTAGATTGGTTTGAAATTTTAGAAAAAATTAAACTTTTTGCAACCAGTGAAGCTGCCAGGCTATTAGTAGCCGAAACTAAGCCATTTTCCACACCAGATGAGGCCCAAGTCAGTTTTTATGAAATTGAAAGTGCGTCCGCAATAATTCTTGGCGGCGTTCGCCCCCACATGGAAAGCTTAGACCTATTTGAAATTTGGCACTCGCGACTAAAGAAAAAAGCCGTGCTTAAAACATTAGAACTTAAAGATATACGGCATTTTTGTCTTGAGACCTTAGCGCTGCATGAATCATTGAAAGATCAAAATTCTGAATGGGCCGCAAGTTGCAATGAACACTTAATGAATGCCGACGAACCCTTATCTGCGATCGATCAGTTAATGACGCCGGCAGGTGATATACGCATGGATGCCTCAGAAAAGCTTTATAGCTTGTCCAAAGAAAAAGAAAATCTAGCACGTCAAATTCATTCGCATATGGATAAATTAGTGCATGATCATAAAATCGATCACATGTTGCAGGAAAAGTATGTGACCACCCGTGAAGGCCGCTGGGTTATTCCAGTTAAAGGTGGCATGCAACATTTTGTTCCCGGAGTTATTCACGGAAGTTCCCATACAAAACAAACCGTATTCATGGAGCCCGAAGCTGTTATTCCCATGAACAATCGGGTGCGCCAACTAGAAGGCGACATCGAAATTGAAATTGATCGCCTGCTTTTAGATATTTCCGAATACATGGCCCGCGCCGTGAACGATTTTGAAAAAACCAGAACGGCATTACTTAAATGTGACGTCTTACTAGCTAAAGCCCAGCTGGCCACTATGCTTGATGCGCACCCCTGCCGTTTTGATGAAGCCAACTTATTTCTAAAGGACTTAGTTCACCCGCTTTTGAAAATTTCGGGTAAAAACTTAGTCAGCAATTCGGTGCAGTTAACTCCTGAAAAAAGTATTTTAATTTTATCGGGTCCAAATGCCGGTGGAAAAACCGTACTGCTTAAATCGATTGGTTTAGCTTCACAAATGGCGCGTTGTGGATTATTAATTTGCGCTGACGCGAGTTCGACGATGCCATTCTTCACTCATATCGTGACCGGCATCGGGGACGCACAAAGTGTAGATGAAGATTTAAGTACCTTTGCCGCCCACTTAAAAATTTTAGATCAAGCATCAAAGCTTCAGGGCTATCAAAATTTAATTCTTATCGACGAAATTTGTGGCTCGACGGATCCGGAAGAAGGTAGCGCATTAGCCCGCGCATTTATTGAACGCTACGGATCAAATAAAGTATTTGCAATTATCACCTCGCATTTAAGTCCGCTAAAAATGGGTTGGCGCGATCAAGACGTAGTTTTAAACGGAAGCCTTGAATACGACTCTAAAAGCGGCAGGCCCACATATCAATTTCTATCTGGCATTGCTGGCGATTCGCTGGCACTGCAAACGGCTAGACGTGTTGGAATATCAAAAGATATTTTAGATTCAGCGGTTGAAAATTTAAGTCCTGCAGCTAAATCCCGACAAAACCAGATGAGCGAATTCGAGAACTTAAAAAAAGATATTCATCAACTGCAAGACCAATTAAAAAAGCAAATTAAAATTGCTGAAAAAACACAAACCGAATACGAATTGAAGCTAAATGAATTTGAAAATGAAAAACAGAAGAAATTATCCCAGGCCCTTAAAAAAGCCGGCGAAAAAGTAGATGACGCCATTGCTACAGTAAAAGCATCCGATGTGCTGAACAAACATCGCCAATTACAAGAAATAAAATTTAATTTACCTGAAATAGTAAAAGCTAAACCGCAAGGTTC
>JAYTMU010000095.1:0-8490 GCA_043728195.1 Bdellovibrionales bacterium | reverse complement strand
GATCTACCTAGACTATAACGCTACCACGCCTACCGACCCTAGCGTTGTTTCTGCCATGCTTCCTTTTTTTACCGAGACCTTCGGTAACCCGGCCAACACCTTAAATTCGTATGGTTGGGCTGCAGAAAACGCGATTAAGAAATCGGCCGAGCACGTGGCCAAATTAATTCACTGCAAACCCTCTGAAATTATCTGGAACGCCGGAGCAACAGAAGGCAATAATTCCGTCGTCTTTGGATTGATTCGAACACTTAAGAAAAAAAATCCAATTGATAAAATACATTTTTTAACTTCGAATGCAGAACATCTTAGCGTGATCAATTCCTATTTAGCCGCGCAGCGAATAGAAAACATTGATATAGAATTTATACCAGTTGATACGTTTGGCTGTGTTGATATGACAACGCTGAAAAAATTCATTCGGCCAAGTACAAAACTGGTAAGCCTAATGTGGGTTAACAACGAAATTGGCTCGGTAAACCCAATTCATGAGCTAGCGACATATTGTCATGAGCAACAAATTTTTTTCCATACTGACGCTACTCAGGCTGTTGGCAAAATTGAAATTGATCTGCAAAAAACTCCGGTGCACTTTTTAACGTTCTCAGCACACAAGTTTTATGGTCCCAAGGGGGTCGGCTGCTTAATTACAAAATCAAGCGGGCAACATATTCAAATCGAACCCTTACTTTTTGGCGGCGGCCAGCAAAACAATCACCGTTCAGGCACCATGAATGTTCCCGCAATTGTTGGCGCTGGAAAGGCCGCCGAAATTGCCTTTGATAACCTATCCAATGAAGCGTCTCGAACTGAAGCGCTGTGCAAGGACTTATTCTGCAGATTGAAAGAGATGGTTCCTACGGTCACCTTAAACGGGCCTGGGTTTTCAAATCGCTCGCCGATAAATTTAAGCCTAACTTTTGATAGGCCTGTTGATTTGGTCTTAAATCAGCTTTCAGAGCTAGCATTTAGCCAAGGCTCAGCTTGCAGCACTGCAGGCGTGACCAGCAGCCATGTGCTAAAAGCAATTGGCCTAACGCGGGCTCAGACGCAAAATACAATCCGCTTGTCAGTGGGGCGCTGGACCACGCCAGCCGAAATTCAGCGCGCAGCCGAAATATTAACAAAGGTATTTAAAACTCCCCTACAATCTGGTACCATAACGACATGATTCAAATTTCAGAGAACGCATCAAAAAAGATCTCAATGTTAAAAACCGAAGACAGCAAACCGGCCGAATCTTTTTTGCGCGTCGAAGTCAAAAAAGGCGGCTGCTCAGGCCTATCCTATAAAATGGATTTCGACACCAGCATGCGCGAAGGCGATAAAGCATTCGAAGCCCACGGCGAAAAAATTGTAGTTGATGGCCAAAGCTTTCTTTATTTAATTGGAATGACGTTAGATTATTCAGGTGGTCTAAACGGAAAAGGATTTGTATTTAATAATCCCAATGCAACTAAGAATTGCGGTTGTGGTTCTAGCTTTAATGTTTAGTTTGGCGCTGATAGCAGCTTTTAAGTCGTGTCTCAAAATGAAAATCTATTGAAATTATCGAAAAACACTATTTTTAGAAGGTACTTTGTCCGATGATTTTATATCATGAACACAATTACCGTTTTAATAAATCGACTTTTGAAACTTGGAACTGAAAAAGCTTCGCCTGAACTGCGAAGCTTTGTTACCCTTACAAATTTAAATGGAATTATTTATTTT
The DNA here is from genome assembly GCA_043728195.1 of Bdellovibrionales bacterium. Taxonomy (GTDB): domain Bacteria; phylum Bdellovibrionota; class Bdellovibrionia; order Bdellovibrionales; family Bdellovibrionaceae; genus Pseudobdellovibrio. Next base: position 6,777 of record JAYTMU010000095.1, on the reverse strand, counting down.
GTAATGGACTTAATACTGGCCGTTGCATTTTATTTTATTATTGGGGATATGCACGTTTCTACTGCGCATATTTGTTCCGCAATAATTTTTCTTATTTGTTCTTTGGGATTCAACTACAAGGGCTGGATTAATGTCTCTAGAATGAGTACTGTACTAATTGGATCGGTTCTCATAACCTACACAGCTTTTTATCTAGGAATTAAAACTTTGGCTCCTGCTACGCTTCTGCTTGGCGCTATATTTCCGTTTGTTTACTTTTCACTAAATGAAAAAAAAATGTTATTTCTTAGTATGAGTTTTCCAATTTTTGGCTACGCATTGCTCATCGGCACAGATTATAGTTTTGGGCCACAAGTAGGCGAACTAGGCGCAAGATCAATCCTACTTCTTCGCATAATTTTCTTTATCTTTCCGTTGGTAGGAATAGCCGGAAACTGCTTTTCTGCGGTCTCCGAAATTAATAAAAAAAACCAAACCCTTGCGGAATCGAAAAAGGTTATTGAAACAATTTTCTATGCCCTATCACATGACCTTGCGTCACCTATGCAGACCGTTTCCATATTGTCGCAATTCGGAAATGACCATGGCGCCCTTACTCAAGAAAAATTAAAGCGAATGCACGCAAGCTCTGAACAAATGGTTCGCATCTTTAAGAACCTTCAAGCCGTTGCACAAACTTCTTCTGCAGGGAAAATTTCTTTGAATTTAGAAAAATGCTCGATTAAGGAACTTATTACTGAGGCACTTATTTTTTCGAACGAACAGGCTAAGAATAAGAATCTAGAGCTTGTAATAACGCCGCTAGAGACCGTCGACGCAGTTCACATTTTAGTCGACAGAGAAATATTTATCTTCCAGATTATTACAAACTTTATAACTAATGCCATCAAGTTTTCAGATCCTGGGCAAAAAATAAATCTTATAGTTGAGCTAGCTGATAGCGACCATGTTCGAATCAAAATAAAGGATAGCGGGGTTGGAATCCCTGCAGATAAAATGTCCAAATTATTCTCTTGGAGTGATAGGACTTCGACAGCCGGAACACAGGGTGAGAAAGGAACTGGTTTAGGGCTGCCACTTGCTAAAAAGTTCTTGGATGAAATGAAAGGTACCATATGCGTCAAAAGTCATTACAAATATGAAGGCCATGGTACTGAAATCATTATGACCTTTCCACTGGTTAAAAGTGTGCACTCTATAATAGCGGCATAGATGCAAGTTAGACATTCAAATTAAATAGTTGAAAACTTCTCATTTGTTGTGTTTTCATAACACTTAACAAGGAGAATTATGAAAGCATTTTCAGAAAGTTTCAAAAAATATAATAAATTGGTTCATCCATCACGCGTCCACCTATTAAAATCAGCTGGAATTAATTGTTTTATTTCAAATTTAAATCCACGCGAGCTTCATGCGTTTTTGATGGTTTGGACTGCATTTAGCGTCAAGATGACAGAGAATGTTGAGCAGTGGATATTACGCGCAGGACAAAGCTGTGAAAAGAAACAACTTTCTGAAGTAGGCGCAAAGCTGAAATATCATGCAGCACAAGAAGCCAACCACGACCTAATGTTGATAGATGACTTAAAAGTTTTAGTGGCAAAATGGAACACAATATATAAGGACAGTTTAACTGAACAAGATATCTATTCATTTACACTGCCAACCAATGCGAATGCATATATTGATTTGCATGAAGCGACAATAAACGGGCAACATCCGTATGCACAAGTGGCAATCGAATATGAAATAGAAAGAATATCAGTGAATTTTGGACCAAAAATGATCGAAAATGTGATCAACACATTAGGCCAAGATTTTGAAGAAGGTATTTCATTTTTAGCTGATCACGTACTAATAGATCAAGGTCATACGAAGTTCAATATCGACCTGTTAGAAAAGTGTTTTAATGCGGATGCAAGTCTTGATGCTCTTGTTATAACGGGAGCTTCAGCCCTGAAAATTTATGCAGGTTATTTAAATGAGTGTATTATTCAAAGCACTACAATATCTTCAAGAGGCAGTTGGAGCACAGCATCAGCGACATTGTAAGCTGGCATTGGTTTAAAGGAAATGAAGTTACCGGACGGCTGCTTCAAGATGTTTGCCTTTTCCGTAGTGCCGTACTTTTTGACTCTGGTCTTCGTGAAAATTTTGGTGGACACGGTCGAAACTTTGGTGACACCCATTATGCAGATTTTGATAGTTACCACGTTGTAGCAAGCCAAAATAATATAATCCTTGGAACGATCCGAATCACACCCCCTGAAATTGCAAATGTAACAAGTAGCGTACTTGGTTTTGAAGATTACAAAGCATTCGTTGCAAGTTTGAATTACGATCTGAAAAACACGATCGAAATGAATCGGCTAATGGTGAAGGCAGACACAAGAAAGCTCAACTTAGGCAAAATGCTTCTGTACGCAGCAGTCGGAGTGATCGAGAATATATGGGATCGTGAAAGATTTTTAATTATTTGTAGTGCGGGCAATTGTGCTAGTCAGGCTTCATATTTGAAGCGGCATTCAGATTTCGAAACAGTCGAAAATATGCCAGATCGCTTCTCAGAATTGTTTAATGATTCTGTTTCATTTCTAAAATATCGACAGCCACCATACTTAAAAGGTGCCACCGAGATAAAAATTTTTAGCGAGCTATTTGCAAAACAAGTTTCGCTGCCTTGGTCGAGATTGGAAATGTCATTTAAGTCTACTCAAAAAAATTATTCTGATGTACTGGATGCTGAATTATAACTATTTCTTCGGCGCCCCTGCATCAGGCTTACTTAATATCATAGTGTCTTGCACAGCAGAAAGTTCTTTCTGATCTTTCTGTTTAAAACCGCGCACTTTTTTCTGCGTATCGACCTTATTCACTTGCTCGGTTAGATCCACCGTGACAGGTCCAAAGCAGCGAACCTGGCAACTTAACCTGCGCCCGTCTAGATAATAGCTTGAACCGATCAAGCTAAGCTCTGCTTTTCCAGGTTCCGGAATGGAATTTTCACCAGCAGTAATGCGTACGCGGCATTCCGCACACGAGGCCACACCGTTACAAATTGATTTTATTTTTAGCCCATTTGCTGTTGCAAGTTGCAGTAGCGACTTTGATGGGTCGACGTCGCATTCTACATTTTGCGGCATAAATTTAATTTTCATTATTGGAGTTGTCATTTGACGATCACTTTCATAAATTTTTTCTTGCCTGCCTTGATAACCAAAGCCTGACCGCTTTTTAGTTCTAATTTCATTTTCGAATCGGAAATTTTTTGTTGATCAATTTGTACGGCGCCGCCTGTAATCAAGCGCGTCGCTTCGCCGTTGCTGGCTGATAATCCCGTAAGTGTCATCAGCTGTACCAAACCAATTGCCTGCGGCGTGGTTTCAAATTCTTCAACTGAATCTGGCATGCCTTTATCTACAAAGATGCGATTGAATTCGTCTTCGGCATCTTGTGCGGCTGTTTGCGAATGAAAACGTTTTACTAAAAATTTTGCTAAATCAACTTTGACCTGCCGTGGATGCTTAATTCCTGCCGCCATGTCCGCTTTCAACTTTACAATTTCCGTAGGCTTCATATCCGTAAGTAGTTCGTAGTACCTAAACATCAGCTGGTCAGATACGCGCATGGTTTTTCCAAACATATCTTTTGGTGATTCGTTCACACCAATATAGTTATCTAGCGATTTAGACATTTTATTTACACCGTCTAGGCCCTCTAAGATAGGCATGGTTAATATGCACTGTGGTTCTTGACCGTAGGATGACTGCAACTGGCGCCCGACTAGTAAATTAAATTTTTGATCCGTGCCACCCAGTTCTAAATCGGTTTTCATCGCCACGCTGTCGTATCCCTGACAAAGCGGATACAAAAACTCATGAATTGAAATTGGTGTATTTGATTTGTAGCGTTTCGTGAAATCATCACGCTCTAACATTTGCGCAACGGTATATTGTGCCGTTAGTTTTACAAAATCAATCGCCGTTAATTTTAATAACCAGGCTGAATTGTAAACAATTTCTGTTTTTTCAGGGTCTAGAATTTTAAAAATTTGCTCTTTGTACGACTTCGCGTTTTCATCAATTTCTTCGCGTGATAGTATAGGCCTAGTTGAATTTTTCCCCGTCGGATCGCCTATTAGGGCTGTGAAATCACCAATAAGAAATTGAATGTGATGCCCTAGATCTTGTAAGACCTTTAATTTGTTAATCACAACGGTGTGACCCAAATGGATATCTGGCCGATTGGGGTCAGCGCCTAGTTTTATTCTTAAAGGTTTTTTTTGCTCGAAGCTTTTTTTAAGTTTTTTGACAAAGTCTTTCTCGCTGATGAAATCCACCGCGCCGAATTGAATTTGTTCCAGTTGTGCTTCAGGAGCTAAAAAACTTTTCATACAATATTAGCGTGCAATCTCGACCGAGCGGCTTTCGCGCACAACAGTCACTTTGACTTGTCCAGCGTAAGCCATTTCACGTTCAATTTTTTTCACGATGTCACGCGCTAGCATCATGCTTTGATCGTCTGTCACGCGCGCGCTTTCAACCAGCACGCGCACTTCGCGGCCGGCTTGTAAGGCCACGGCTTTGATGACGCCGTCAAATGAGTTCGCGATACTTTCTAAATCTTTCAAACGATTAATAAAATTATCCATCTGATTTCGTCTAGCACCTGGGCGCGCGTTAGATAAAACATTTGCAGCATGCACAATCCATGCAATAGATGAATTCGGTTTTTCGTCCTCATGATGCGATCTGATGGCATTACAAACCTCTTCAGATTCACCATATTTTTTTGCCAAATCAGCACCGACAAAAGCATGATTACCTTCAAACGTATGGTCAGCAGCAAGGCCGATATCATGTAATAGTCCTGCACGTTTCGCGATTTTCACGTTGGATCCAATTTCAGCTGCTAGCAATCCAGAAATGTGCGCTACTTCTAAGGAATGGTTCAACGCATTTTGTGCGTGCGTGCTGCGGTACTTAAGGCTACCAACCATTTTGGTAAGCTCTGCGTGTAAGGAACCAATTCCTAATTCAGCGATAACTTTATCGCCTTCTTCTTTCATTGATTTAGTAAGCTCTGCTTTTTGTTTTTCGACCACTTCTTCGATACGGGCAGGATGCACGCGCCCGTCTTCCATTAATTTATCAATGGTTCTGCGCGCTAGTTCACGCCTGATGGGATCAAAGCCTGAAATAACAATTGTTTCAGGCGTATCATCCACGATCAGATCGACTCCGCACATAGATTCTAATGTGCGGATATTACGACCTTCACGGCCAATGATTTTTCCTTTCATCTCGTCGGAAGTTAAGCTCATGACAGAGACAGTTCTTTCAGACGTGTATTCAGATGCAAAACGGGCCAACGCGCGTGCAAGCACGTTTCTAGATTTTTTTTCAGATTCTTTAATGGCTTCTTCTTCAATTTCAGCAATGCGCTTACTGGCTTCGACTTTTGCTGTTTCTTCTAGAACTTGAAAAAGTTCGCGCTTAGCTTGTTCCTGTGACATTTGTGCAATGTTTTCTAATTTTTTTTGTAAAAAATGAATTTGCTCTTGCGTGCTTTTTTCAGCTTCTTTTAAACGCGATTCTGAAATCGAAGTTTTTTCTTCGCGGTCTTTGAGTTGGTTTGCGAAGCGGTCATTTTCATCTTGTTTGCTTTTGTTTTGATCTTCGATTTCTTTTAAGCGGCGTTCAAGCTGCGTTTCTTTATTTTTCAAAGTTACTTTTTGCTTATTGATTTCAGTTTCAATTGTTTTTCGCGCTTTTAATTCGAAATCTTTGGCTTTGGTTTCAGAATCTTTTTTTATTTTCAAAGACTCGGATTTTGCTTTGTTGATAATTTTCTCGGCTTCGTTGTGCGCTGATTTTTTGGTATTTTGATCTTGAATGCGTTTGTATGCAAACACCACGAATGCGCCAACTAAAATTCCGACTAACACATAAAGTACTAATTCCACGACTTAACTCCTTCAATTTCGACTGTCTTAATTTCTGTTAAAATGCTGTGGCATCGTAGATCATGGTCTTCGGCAAAGACCTGATCCCGTAAAGCCAAGTTGAAACAGACTCCAATTTTGAAGCCTGTGTAATTTTTAAGTGCCCGGTCAAAGTACCCCTGCCCGCGACCTAGCCTGGTTCCGGCAATGTCATAAGCCAAACCTGGAATGACTAATCCCGCTAGTTCGTGGGTTGAAACCACAACGCCATCAGTGGGCTCGTCAAATCCCCAGTGATTTTTTTGGAATGCTTTAACCGAATGTTTAAATAATAAATTGTTGCCAATAACTAGCGGAAAACACCACTGAATTTTTTGTGAAATAGCAGCCCATTGAATTTTAGGCTCGGATCCCATGGGTTGAAACGCTGCCCAGTTACCTGTTTGATTATTTAGTTTTGCAGTTAGCTTTGTTTGAATCTCAGCCGAGTAATCGTCTTTTTGCTTTGCCGTTAAAAGCTTAAGCTCGGCCAAGACGGCACGACGTAAATCTGATTTGTTAAGATAGGTACTTGATACGGACTGCAAAAAAACTCCAAAATGTAAGCTGTGACTAAATTAGTTCCAGTTCACTTTGTTAGTTTTGGAGGCTTCAAGCTCTTGGGCCATTTTTAAAGCTTTCGCTTCTAATTTGTCTAATTCGGCCCCAGCTCGTTTTTTTAGAAGAATCATCTCTTCAGCGATATTTAAAGCAGCTAATACAGCTGCATTCTGAAAGGATGAGTTTTTAGTTGCGGACATGGCTTCAGTCACTTTTTTGTTCACGAACTGAAC
>JAYTMU010000094.1:0-16882 GCA_043728195.1 Bdellovibrionales bacterium | reverse complement strand
GAGCAAAATACATTTGTCTATATCCCTAAGGTAGCACTGCGAACTATTTTGGTTATGGCCACAGGCTTTGTTACGTTGCCGTTAATGTCTTATTTATTTAACAAAGACGTTGCCGGCAATCTAGCTGGAGTTCATTTATTTAAAAAGCCCTACGGTTGATTTTAAAATGCATCCGCCTGACCACCCTGCAGTTTTAAATGAAAAAACTTTATCGGCGACTGTTATGTCCCTAAAAGCTCAGAATAAAAAAATAGTATTTACAAATGGTTGCTTTGATCTTCTTCACGTTGGCCATGTTCGCTATTTACAGCAAGCAAAAAGCCTTGGCGACTGCTTGATCGTTGGAATAAATACGGACAAATCAGTGCAAAAAATTAAGGGCCCCACCCGACCCATTCAAAACGAAAATGACCGTGCCGAAATACTTGCTTCATTACATGCAGTAGATCATACAATTTTATTTGCAGAAGAAACCCCACTGGAGTTAATAAAAAAAATTAAGCCTGATTTTTTAGTTAAGGGCGGAGATTGGAAAATACCACAGATTGTTGGCAGTGAATTTGTACTTAGCTACGGAGGCTTAGTCCGGTCATTGCAGTTTGTCAACGGTCAGTCGACCACCTCATTAATTGAAAAATCTCAAAAGTAATTACAGTCCTGCAACTTGTGCTGACGACTGTATTATTCCTGCTACTTGCGCTGCCATCTGAGAAACAGCGGGCTCTTGTGATGAGCTCATAGCCAGTAGCGATGGCAATAGTGATCTAAAGTTATTCAATGATATTTGTGGCGCATCTGCATCGCGGCGCTGGCGGGCGTCGATGTAAGAAGCAACGTCACCGCTTTTAATTTTTTGCATGTTCGTTCCAAGAATTGCCAGCGACTTTAAAACTAACTTTTTATCTTGTGATTGAAATACTTGATTAAAAACTACAACATGCTGTGGCTGCAAATAGGCTAAGTAAGCTTGCTCTACATAGGCTTGAAGCTCTGTAGGTAGTTGAGCTTGCACGTGAACCATCTGCGATAAACTAGCCATTGATGGCTGTGCACGCAGTGCCATTAGCCCCAACCCTTTTATTTTTACGTCATCTTGATCAATCAGATCCTGCGCCATTGCCTGAAATTCAGCTGCAGATACGTCCCCGGCACGGTGGGCATTTATAAATGCTGTTAGAATTTCTTTATTTTGTTTTGCAAAAATGTCGGCGCGCCACTGGGTATATGATTTCTTATTTTTAACATCAGGTTTCACCGCTAGATCTGGATCAACAATCGCTACGTCATTCTGTTGTTCGTAGCGCTGCGGGATACGGTTGTTTTCAACAGCTGCAATAACGGGATTTTGTTTTTTTACTTCAACCTTAGCAACGATTGGCGTAGCGCTTGCAATTTTATTTGATTGCACATCTTTTTTAGATTTTGCTACGGGAGCTGTTTTCTTAACTACAACTGGTGACTTCGCTTTCAAATCTTTTGCTACGGGCTTCGTCGCCACAGGCTTTTTGGTTGTGTTCACGACTGTCTTTGCACCTTCAAAGCGTTCGTCAATTTCGCGTCCATCTAGTGAATATCCCGCGTACGATTCTTCAGGACGTTCCATCTGGTAATTGATAGCTTCATTTGTTTCAAACTGTGCAACCGGCTGAGGCTTATTCGTTAACTTTGTGAATGCCACTAAGAAGGCGACGATCACCGCTAAGCCAAGCAAAGCAAAAATCTTCTCGTTTCTAGTAAGTGATAATTCCATTGTGTACCTCTTGTAGATACATACAGCACAGCATGGACCAACTTATTAAATCGCTAGCAATCGTATGCGATTTAATGCAATCAGAACGAGACAGTATTTTTAATTTACAAATTTGGTCATCGTAATTGGACAGCATTTGCACAGCTGTATCATTTCGAGACACATCGGAAAATACAGTACTCCTGGTACGTCACAACGGCACGTACATAGTTAGTTATTGGGATCGCGAAGACCCCAATTTTTTTTCTGCCGGACAAAAACCAACACGTGTGCCTAGCTTTGCAGGAAATTCGCGGCACGTATCGGGCCTGATTTCATAAACAGTACAAAACCTACTTTTGGGATCTAGAAAATAACAATCTCCGTTGGGTCTTTGCGTTAGCATAAAAAAATCTGTGCCATCACGGTAGCTAGAAATCACACCTGATTTTTTTAATTTTTTTGCAACTTTTTTTACTGAGTTGATAAGCTCATCGTCAAATACAAGCTTTAAGCGAACTAAATCAGAACCTTTTACTTCAACCGGCATTGCACAGCAGTTGGCCTGGCAACTAACGCAAAAAACGCTATCATAAGGCTTCCAAGTCGAAGGACGATCCTTATCAACTTTCAAAGTTTTCGCCACCGGAACTTTTTTGGTTAAAAATTTTGAAGCTTAGTTTTTTCGGATTTCCGTCGCCATCAGCTTCATCAGAAAAACCTGAATCTTTCATGCGAAACTTGATCTTGGTGTTTTCAATAATCACGCGTGGATCAAGGCTATGACTGTCTAAAATAACAATGTCGCGGGACGAATGCGCCGTTACTGAATTGTGATCCCAAATATACATTACATAAATTATTAGACTTCCCACTACCTGTGAAATTAGTAACGCTAGCATCAGCAAGATCAACAAGCTAATTTGCGGAACTACTTTATCAATACGGCCCTTGTCTAAAATTTCAAAACGACTTTGTACAGATAACATTTGCGCTTCAACCTTTGAAGTTGCATCTGTTAACTCTTTATACTTAGTAAATTCCATTTCAGACTTTTTCTTTAAATCATCGTAAACTTGCGTCGCCACCGGAATTGCCTTAGCCTGATAGGCTACTTGATCAATAGCTTTCTGAATATCGGCAATTTTCGATTGGTGCATTTCAATTTCAAGAGTCAGCGCTTGGACACGTCCGCCATTCCCGTAAAGCTGACTTTCGCGGCGCTTTGATGGACCTGGCGCTAAAAGGCGAATAGCTTTCTGGTTTTCGGCAATCTTCATGCGAATTTCATTTTTTCGGACAAGTAGCTCTGACAAATACTCAGAGACCTTTTCTTTCGAGCTTAAAGACATTAAATTCTCAGGTTTATTTTGAAACTCTGCCAGTTGAGCGTTCAAAGTTTTCATATTCTTTTCGGTAGTTTCGATTTGTCCTTTGATAAACGAATCGACTTTTTGAATTTCTAAAAGCTCGCGTTCTTTTAACGTTTGCGCAACTGTGTTTAACGCAATGTTAGTCAGAAATAAAGCCACTTCTTTTTCTGCGGCTTGGAAGCTGATACCAATTTCAAAGTCTGACTGTAATTTTATTTTCGTCATAGCATCTAACTTTTGGATGGCTTGACCTCGACTTTCAGCAGTCAAAGGCATCGTTAAGTAGTTTTCTTTAAAAATTTCAAAACCTTTCTTTTCTGCGATAGTTAGGCTTTCGACCTTTTCTTGCAGCTGAATGTCAGCTAGTAACTGATTAAAAAATTCTTCGGTTTTTAAGTATTCCAAATGCTTCTGTAGCGGTGAATTATTTTTTTTGCCGTCTGCGACCGACTTGGTAAGTCCGAAGAACTGGGTAGCAAAAGACTGAAGTGAACTATTTTGTGCATCGTTGACGACAATTGATCCCGTGGAAACGAATGGGGTGCGGTAAGCATAAATTCCTAAAGCTGACATGGACGTTGCAGTAAAAAGAATTAAAAACAAAACCCAGTTTCCAGTAAATATTTTTGCAATCTCTTTCAGTGACAAATCTTCAGCTACAGTTTTTCTTCTAGATTCATAACGAGTCGAAATGCCATCTGCAGAATCTGCAATTTCGACGCTGTTTTTAGATTCCACTTGCGGTGTATTTTTTGAGTCAATTTTATCCATTAGGAATAGCCCCCAAAACGTGCTTAAAACGGTATTGCTTCTAGCTGGTTTTCGAAACTGTATTTTACCTCATATAATGACAGACTGCCAGCTGCAGGCACAGATAGCTTTTAGGCACTGAAGATTCTTCAGGCCCATTGTCAATTTCCGTTACGGTCGGGAAATATTCACACGGTAAGTGGCTATTGAGTCGCCTGTCTTGAGGGGATTTGTTTCTGAATCTCAACAATTTGCTGTCGCAGCAAATAATTCTCTTGGGTTAACTCATTTATTTGCAGTCGTAAATTATTGTAAGACTGAGCTGATAAAATGACCTCGTCGGGTTCATTAGAATGCTGGCTTCTTACGTCCGCTGACCCTGGTACAGGCTTTTTCGCAACCGGTTGGGTAAAGTTAAACTGCGAAAGCAGATCAATAATTTGTCTACGGTGTTCAATCAGCTGCGCTACGTCCTTGTCTTCGTCATCAGGTGTTTGTACTGGCGCATCGGGCGACGATTTTAGAATTTGTCTGGCTTGAATTTCGGTTGTCAGCTTGGTCAGTTTTTTGTAGCTACTGTAGATATTTTTCAATCGCGATAAATCTGGTGGAAAAGTTCGCGTTAAATAACAGTAGGCCGCAACCGAAACAACCAGCGACATGCCAAGCGACCGTAAGACGAATTTCAAGAAATTTATTGCAGCAAGCTTATATTCCACTTTCAAGTATCGGATGGTAACATTACATGTCTTTAACTAAAAAAGTCTTGTAATGAGACACATTTAAATGAAATCACGAAAAATTTATTCATGTTGGGTCTAGTCTGGGCCGAAACGTTTATTAGGAGGATTCAACATGAATTCAAATTACGATGCGAATCTGGTTTACCAGTTTCTAATTAATACACCCGAGTCGGCCCTCAAGAAAATGCTTGTCGACAAAGCCTTTACCGAAGTGCACTTCAACTTGCTTATGAAGGTCGTTAGAAACTCGGACGAAAATAAATTCTGTGATCATTTTTACAACTCGACGTATCCAAAGGCAAAATACAACGCGAATGAAATCAACTTGAAAGAAAAATTTTGGGACAGCTGTATTGCTGCTTTAAATGTTCATGGCCTATTATCTCCTGCCCAAAAATCTGCCGCCTAGTTTTGATGTTTTGATACCGTTTCACCAGTTCGCTAGCGAACTGGTGACGGAATTAGCTCGCCTAAAAATTAAAATACTATTTCAAAATGAAAAAATATTTCTGGTCGAAGCTGTTGTGACTAAACCTATTTGGGCCCAGGATTGGTGGCCAAACAGCACCCGCATTCTGCTAGAGGGAAAAACTCAGGCTGTAAGATTCTTAAAATCTCACGCGAACTTTGGCCACTACGCCACGGCCGAAGATTCAAAAATTGGCAAAAGCCTTCTTAAGGAAATTAAAAACTTGGAAAAGAAGCGAATTGAACTGGGCTCGCTTTTTAAGTTTTCCTATTTTTCCTGGACCGTCATTGGCGACAGCCTTATCTTTTGCGAAAAACCCTACAGCCGATTTCCCAGTGGCTGGCATGAATTTAATGAAGATAAAACATTTCCCCCGAATCGAGCGTACTTGAAACTTTGGGAGTTATTTACGGTGCACAACCTTCCGTTGGACAAATCGGCTTCGGTCATCGAACTTGGAGCAAGCCCCGGGGGTTGGACATGGGTTTTAAGTCAGCGTTTTAAGAAAGTTTATTCTGTAGACCGCGCTGACCTGGATAAAAAAATTCAAAAAATTTCAAATATAGAACATCATATCGGTGATGCATTTCAAGTCGACTGCGACCAGTTCAAAGACTGTTCCTGGTTGTTTTCAGATATTATTTGCACTCCACAGAAGGCATATGATCTAATTGAATACTGGATGAAAAACTCACGCGTCAAAAATTATGTCTGCACCATCAAATTTAAAGGAAATTGTGACTTTGAAATTCTAGAAAAGTTCTTAAAGATTGAAAACTCTACCGTTTTGCATCTTTACCAAAATAAAAATGAAGTTACTTGGATGTGGTTAGCACTATGAAAGACGAATTAAATTTTTATACCCTTCTGGATCAGTTAAATACAAAAGAAACCATCGATTTTTTAATTCATAGCCAAAGTGAAGTTACGTTTAAAATTAATTCACAGCACTTAAAAACAAAAATTTTATCAAAAAAAAATACACTGCAGTTCTCTGTGTATAAGTTTAATTTTGAACAGTACTTTGACGAAGCAGTAACCTGCTCTTTTGAAATTAGTGCTGAGAAATATTTTTTTAAATCTCATGTATCCACTGTGACATCTGAATTATTATTGGCTATCCCTGCTGAAATCTTTAAATTGCAACGTCGTAATGACTTTCGGGTCGCGGTGCCGGCGTCGATTCCATACACGTGTGAAATTATTGGCGTTAACAGCTCTCCAGTTAAACTTAAGGCCGAAATACGCGACCTTAGCTTAGGTGGTTGTCAATTGGCTGTTAAAATAACCGGAACTACGTTTCATGATGGCGATGAGCTTTATTTAAAACTCAAGCTAAATTCATTCGATTGGGACAAAATTCATTGCAGTAGTAAGCGAGTGGTTAGCAAAGATTCGGATTCGAAATTGAGTGTTGGTGTTAAGTTTTTAGAGACTAGTGCTGCTTTCGCAACCGATTTGCAAAGCCTGTTGGTGCAGCTAGATCGTATACATCGTGGCAAAAGTTATGAATAAGTTAATTAGACCGCCTAAAACGATAACACGGTAAACCGGTAATTTAGGCTTCACCGCTAGTATTCCAAATGACATAATAAATATAATCCAAAATGGCCCGGACAATATATAGTTTTCATTCATCTTGTAAACGGTGATTAGTAAAACACCTACCACTGCTGACGTAGCACCTAATAAAAAATCTTGTATCCAGTGCTGCTGTCCCAGCCAGTTAAGTACTTTCGGAAACCACGTTATCATGTGAAATAATGGCAATAAAAATATTCCTGCTGTTGCGGCTACAGCGCCTGGAAGCCCCGCAACTTTGTAACCTAAAAATGTTGCCGTAATCGTTACTGGCCCCGGGGTCATCTGACCAAAGGTTACGCCATCGTTGAATACTTGCAGACTTAGCCAGTGGTACTGCACCACAAACTGCTGCTGCAATACGGGTAATAATGCTAATCCCGTTCCGAAAACAAAGGCTCCGGCGTAAGCACAGACCTTAAATATTTTCCACAGCAGTTCCCAGTCGATCGCCAGCAATCCCAACGACAGCATGGGCTTTGGCTTCCTATTTATCCACCCAAAAACAACCGCGCAAATAAGACCAAACCCAATAATTATTGCGGGCTCTGGTATAGACTGCCGGAAATACAAAACGGCAGCTAGCGTGACGATAATCCAAAATGTTTTTTGTTGGTAATACTGCAAAAAGAAAGTTTTTAATCCAAGAAAGATAACCGCTGCCACCGCAAATTGAAATCCGTTCAAAATAATGCTAACGTAAAATTTATCAGATAAATACTTATACCCAACGCCGGCTGCTATCATGAGGCAGAAAGCGGGAAGCAGTAAGGAAATTCCTGCGAATATTCCAGCTAAGCGACCTGCTAGATGTTGGCTGCAGAACACTGCCATTTGAAATGCAATCGGGCCTGGCATTGCCTTTATTAAGGTAAACGCATGATCAAATTGGTAAGCTGTAATTTGCTTGGTCTCGGTGACGAAGTGGTAACGCATTTGTTGAATTAGCGCTAATGGCCCGCCATAGCCAGTCGCTCCTAAAGTTAAAAAGTATTTACAAAGCGCAAGCACTAATTCTTTTTCTTTTCCAACCAACGCTGGTTATAAATTTTTAATTCGCTATTGAAATTTAACTGGCGTTCTTTTAAGTAATCTTCAAAGTTTTTTCGCTGATCGCGCATGTCTGATTCAAATTCATCTCGTTTGTCGCGCTGCTCTGAAAAAAAAGTTTTTCGCTTACCATCTAACTCAGAAAAAAAATCAGCCCTTTTATCACGGTCTTTTTTTAGTCTTGAAAAATCAGTCCGCTCTTGCTCAAGATCCTTTAAAAACTGCTCTTGTTTTTTTTTCTCGGTTTTTGAAAACTTATCGCGAACTTTAGCTAGATCACTGTTAAACGATTCGCGCTTTTTACGGGCTAGATTGTCGTACTTTTCACGGACTTCAGACGGTTCCAATCTGAAATCATGCATCCACTCGGCCAGTAAGGCCTTTTCATCATTCAATTTACGGGTCTTTTCGGGAACTGATTCCCGCAGCTTATCCAGCTCGGAACGGTCTTGGCTTAAACTGTATTTTGGGTCTACCAAGGTCTGGTCTGCAGGATTAGCCTGACCGGGCTGCGTCCGCTTGGTTTCGATCTGACATGATGACAGCAGCACGGTAACTACAGCTAAAGACCGGATTATGTGTTTCATGGCTTTATGGTAACAAATTAGACTTGAATGACAAACAGATTATACCGAAATGATACATATGAAAATAGGGCATCACTTCGGGAAGCGTAAGCCTCGCTGGAATTTTTTTACGGATCAATATCAATCACTTGTTGATAGTTCATCAGGTCTTATATTAAAAATTTTTGCAGTTTCTGTGGTTGTGCAAATTGTATTTCTTTTGCCTGCACTTTATTGGATATTTCAGAATTACAGCATAATTCAAACATTGATGCCGACGTCATTTAACTTGAACGAAAATATTGAGTTTGAAAAAAAATGGATTGTTTTTCTAGCCCTGGTTTCAACTGTTGCTACCAGTTTAGTAAACGCTTACTTGTGGCTGTATGTTTACAAAATTAATTCTAAATCTTATGGTATTATTCGCGATCTCGTTGAGTCGCACGCCGAAGCTGTCGATCAGCATCTTGCTTCTTGATCGATTCCCGCTTGTCATGGGATTTTTTACCCTTAGCCAATCCTATTTCGACTTTAACACGGCCATTTTTAAAATACATTTTTAATGGCACACAGGTAAGACCCCGCTCGCGTAGTGCTGCGTAGATTTCTTCTAACTCGTGCTGATGTAAAAGTAATTTACGTAGTCTTTCAGGTTGATGGTTATTGTAACTACTGGCTTTATATTCGCTGATGTGTGCATTCTGCAAAAATGCTTCGTGTTTCTGAAAGGAAATGTAGGCATCTTTCAATTGAATATTCTTTGCCCGAATTGATTTAACTTCACTGCCAGTTAGAACTAATCCAGCTTCAAACGTTTCTATGATCTGATAATTAAAACGAGCTTGCTTGTTGTCTTGTATTAATAGAATAGATTTTTCCAACTAGCCCTCAGCGTTTTAAGTAATGAAACAACGAATTGATTTCTATAACAGATAATTCTTCAGCCCGCACCTTTTCCGTTTTGCGATTTTCATTTAGCCACTCGGGTAGGCGAGTTTGATCGTAGGCTTCACCCAAAGCTAACAAATTGGTTTTAAGTATGCGACGGCGCTGCTTAAACGCCAACTTGACGAATCTTAAGTATTCTTCTGGAACCTTAACATTTGAAGTTTTAGGACGAAACGATAAGACGCGACTGGCAACCTTTGGCGCCGGTTTAAAATCGCGCGGACCAGCATCACACACGGTTTGAATGGTCCAAAATTCTTGGGCGATGATGCTTAACATTCCGTAGTGCTCGGTCTGGTGAACTGCGCGAATTCGCTGCGCCACTTCTTTTTGGAACATCAGCACCATACCGTGAAGCGGATTGGCATCTAGGCTTCGATCAATGACCAAAGACGATGAAATCTGATACGGCAAATTACTAACCAACAGATGGCCTGCGTAGGGCTGCCAATCTATCTGCAGTGCATCTGCATTGATGATATCGCAACCCTGCTGCTTCCAGTATGCAAAAAGATTTCGGTCCAGTTCGATCAATTTTAAATTTTTATGTCGCTCTAATAATATATCGGTCAGCGCACCACAACCCGGCCCAATTTCTAAGACTTTTTCACTTTGAAACAACGTAGCTGCAGTAATTATTTTATCAATTACTGCATCTGAAATTAGAAAATTTTGACCCAGTGATTTTTTCGCATCAATATTCAATTCATTCTGACGTTTTTCTAACCTGGCGTATGCAGTCATGTTTTACCCGTTATAACTTTTTCCAGTTTTAGATCGTATTTAAAATCACTTTCACTGGACTGAGCAAATGGGCCCATTTCAAGCCCATCTTTTTCGCCTTTTTGTAAACGTAATAATCCCGTATAGCCAATCATGGCAGCGTTATCTGTGCAGTATCGCTGCGGCGGTATTACTAATATTAAGTTATGTTTTTTTGCTAATTGCTCGGCACGCTCACGTAACCTTGAATTGGCACTGACCCCACCTGTGATTATAACTTTATTACATTTATAAAGTGTGGCCGCTTTGTATAATTTGTGCAGCAGAACATCGACAATGGCCTCTTGAAACGAAGCGCACAAATCTGCTTTTTGTATTTCGATTTCTGCCATAGATAATTTTTCCACGGCGCGTGCAGCGGAAGATTTAAGTCCGCTGAAGCTCATCATTAAACTGTCCTCAGTGATTAAACTTCGTGGGAAACTGTATTTCTGCGGATCGCCCCCTACAGCGCAGCGATCAACAAGGGCACCACCAGGAAAGCCAAGACTAAGCATTTTTGCAAATTTATCAAAGGCTTCGCCTGCAGCATCATCTTTTGTGGTTCCTATAACAGTGTACTTACCAAAATCTTCTACCCAATACAGACTGGTGTGGCCGCCGCTGACGGCTAATGCTATGAAGGGATACGAAAAATTATCTGGCGGCTGATAGGTATCATCTTTCAGAAATGGTGCCAGCAGATGACCTTCAAGATGATTAATGCCTATCATCGGAATTTGAAACGATTGCGAAATGGCCTTTATCGTCATGATACCAACGATAAGTGAACCAATTAAACCCGGTCGATTTGTAACAACCAATCCATCAATATTTTTCCACGTTAATTTATTTTTTATTAATACGTGGTCAATCAACGGAAGTAACGAAACGGAATGATTTCTGCTTGCTATTTCGGGAACGACTCCACCGAACGGAGCATGGGCCAAGTCTTGATTTGCAGATACTTGATCGACGACAAAACCATTATCTTTTACGATTGCTACCGATGTGTCATCGCAGCTAGATTCGATGGAAAGGACAGTTCTAATTTCTGTCACTGGTATTTTATTTCTTAAGCTTTGCTAAGCGAATCTTAGCTTTTTTTCCTGCTTCAGCTTTCGCATAGTTAGCGATAACTTCTTCATAAAAGGCCATGGCCTCTTCTTTCATGCCAAGTTCCTGGAAACAGACGCCAATTTTATATTTGGCATCAGCAACATTTTTACCTTTAGAGTTTTCGTCAACGTACTTTTGATAACTTAAAATAGCTTTCTTCCACTCTTTTTTTCCAAAGAAATCTTGCGCGCTATCATAGGCCGTTCCACTAGCAGGCGCGGCAGCACTTTCTTTCTTAGGACTTTCAGACTTTGCAGTCGCTGATTTCTTCGGAGATGCTTCAGAATTATTTTTTGCATTCGTATCCGAGCTATTTGGAGTTGGGGGCTGCACTTGCGACTTGCTTGGTACTACAGGGCTAGCTGCTGCCGCTGCGGCTTCAGCTTCAAGCCGTTGAATTTGGGCTTCCATTTTTACTAGGGCATCTTGCATGAGTTGTAATTTCTGGGTGTCGGCCGAATTCGCCATTGCCGCTTTTTCTTTTTGTAACGTAGTTATTTGATTTTCTAAACTTTCGATGCGTCCATTAAATCCACGAATCAGATCGTCTTTTTCGTCAACAGCAGCTGCAGCTTTGGTATTTAGCTGTGACTGCGATGGCGACTGGGCTGTAGCTTGATTGTCAGCACTTTTTTTACCGTATAAGCGTGATTGTTCTTGCTCAGATAAATCACCTCGAGTCTTTAAACACGAAGTTAGCAAAGCGGAAATTATAAATAAAAAAATTAGTTTAGATATCATAGAACATCTCCATTTTGTTGTCGTATCAAGCGTGCCGAGTTTTCTGCTTTTTCAGCCGAAAGCCGCGCTTTTAAAAAAAGCTCTTTAGCTTGTTCGTATTCACGCTCGTTATACAAAATTCGTGCTTGGCGGTAACTTTCTTCGGCTTGATGCCAGTGTCCCGGAGAATAGCGCACGGCTTGAACTGCACGTGCGGCTTTGATCGCAATATCTGCTAAAGTGTAGTCATCAAGGGGCGGTGTCGCTGAAATGCAGCTTGTAAGCCATATCAACAGAAAAAACACGAGCCCTTTTTTTAACACCTAATTATCCTTAATTTCCTGAAGGAACAAAATTAGCACGACGATTTTTTGCTAAGTCAGCTTCAGATTCACCTGTAGATAATAGTTTTTCTTTACCGAAGCTAACAGTAGTTAGTTGGTCTGCAGAAATTCCCATAGATACCATCATTTTCTTTACAGAAATCGCGCGACGTTCACCTAAAGATAAATTGTACTCAGTCGAACCGCGCTGATCGCAGTGACCTTCAATTTGCATTTTCCCACCATTTTTTTTCAACCACGCAACGTTGGCTTCTAACTTTGCTTTTTCTCCGGCTGGCAAAGTGGCTTTGTCATAATCAAAAGAAATACTGCTTAAGCCAGCAATCGATCCACTGTCACTACCTGTGCTGCCATAATTCATTGGTGATGCATCAATTTTTTCAGATCCGCCGCCACCAGTAGTTTCTGAAACAATTCCAGAATCGCCAGCTTCTGCCCCTGATTTTTTTCTCCAGCTAGAGCAACCTACAGCTAAATTGAACACACAAAATAATAACACTAACTTTTTCATAAAATCTCCTGATTTAATATCTAGATTATCCCAAGTCTTTAATCTAGATGATCATGCGGTCTTGTCAAACCTTCATTGGAGACTCACACTAAATACTTATGATTAAAACAAAGTTACTTCTAGCTACAGCAATCAGTTTTTTTGCCATGAATGCGCAAGCCCAACGAGTTGGCTTCGCCGACGAAAACTGGAAAACTATAAAAACCGAGCATTTTGATATCATTTTTAGCGCTGAGCAGCAGGATTTAGGCCTGTATTATGCGGACGTTGCTGAAAAAGCATTTCAAAATCTGCAAACAATTTTTACAGAGAAGCCTTCACGCACCGTGCTTGTGGTAAACGATAAAACAGATGCGTCGAATGGCTATGCAACCCGAATACCTTACCCATTTATAATGGCTTATGCAGTGCAAATTAATGACCACGAAAGCCTTTCTGAATCCGGAGAGTGGGCTCGGGAATTAATAACTCATGAAATGACTCACATTTTGCAAATGGAACCTGCACTTGGCTTTTACAAGTTTTTGCGCCCAGTGTTTGGAACCATAGTCGCACCGAATTTGCTTTTACCACTTTGGTGGAAAGAGGGTATGGCCGTCGAGATGGAAACGCAGTTTTCAAACCGCGGTCGCCTACGATCGGTGCATCAAGATTCAGCCCTAAGAGCTTTGCATTTAGACAAAAAATTATTTTCTTACACATTAGAATCTGTGAATGAAATTCTTCCGAGTTGGCCCTACGGAAATCGGCCCTATCTTTTTGGCTCTGTCTTCTGGAATTACTTAGGAAAGATGAAGAAAAAATCATCTGTTGATTTTTTAACCCAGCAACATGGACGTAGCATTCCTTATTTAATAAACGCTCCCATGCAGGAACTGAACGAAGACTCCTACACCGATGTTTACAACCAAAGTCTGCTTGCGGTTCAGGACAATGCTGAGCAACAAATTCAGCTTTTAGAAAAATCGGCCACAACTGAACTGACACCTGTTGCGATCAACGGACAAACAGCAATCCAACCAATTTATTCTAAAAGTCAGCAGCTGTTAGCCTTTGTAGAAAGTAAAGACGGCGATCCTGAACTGACTATTCAAAGAATGGACGACACTTTTGTTGAGAATCTTAAAAAAAAACCCACCGGGCAACTGAGCTCGATTATTTTTCATCCAAGCTTGCCGCAAATTTATTACACTAAAATTGATCGCCTAAATTCAAAAGAATCGTTTTCTGATATTTTTGTTTATGACATCGCAACCGATGCAGTGGTTCGTGTTACCGCAGGTCAACGTGCCCGCGACTTGCGCTTTTCAGGTGACGAAAAAAGTCTTATTTTCATTGCGACGTTTAATGGAAAAACACAGATTAAAACTTTAGACCTAGCCACTAAAACGGTGACGACTTTATTAGAGTCCAATTTTAATCAGCGTTTTTATTCCCCGCTGTTTTGGGACGAAACTACTGTATTGTTCACAGATAAAGACAGCAACGGAAACGTAGTTTTACAAAAAATCGATTTAAAAACTAAAGCCGTCAGTGCCGTACCATTATCTTTAAAAAATATTGGTTTCTTAAGAAAAACAAATGGAAAACTTTATTTTACGTCGTCTGAAAATGGAGTTTTTAACATTTACGTTTCAACTGACTTAAAAACGGCCGCACCCGTCACGCATGTAAAAACTGGTATCTGGAGCTTCACAGTCGACGAGGACAGTCGAAAAATTTGGGCTACGACAATGACTGGCGAAGGCTTTCGCATTACTAAAATGCCACTGGCTACGATCAAGGAAAAATTGCCAGTGATTTCTAATAAACTGGTCGAGCACTATGAGCCCTTTACAGAAGCTGCGGCGACTGCCGTGCTTGAAGTTGGCGACTACAAACCGGGTGGTTACTTGTGGCCACAGTACTGGATACCTTATATTGCATCGACAAGTTCTTCGGAAGGTGTCTACGTGCAAGCGCAGACTTCGGGGTATGACCCAATAAAAATTCATCAATATTCTTTGCTAGGGAACTATCAATCGGACACGAAAAAAGCTGGCTTTGCGGGTTCATACACAAACTCATCGTTTTCAGTTCCGATCCAGTTGGGCGCATTGCAGACCAATGTAACCTTTGGCACTGTCGATCAAATTGTTGAAACGCAAACGCAGTTTGTAAGTTTAAATCCTGATATGTTTCGTGTGAATAAGTATTTGTCGTTGCAGGTCGGCTATCAGCAGCAATCCACAAACTTTGTTACCACAACGAAACATGCGGGACCATTCACGCAACTTGCATTTTTAAATTACGATCAAAATATTTTTCAAATTTCTCCTGAAGAAGGTGTCGGCGCAGCGCTACGGTATGAGCGCCAACAGAATTTACAAGGAAGCATTGATTACAACCGCGTGTATGCAACGTTTTTAAAATTTCATTCGTACGGCCTACCGAAGCATCATGCGCTTATGCTGCGCTTAAACGGATTGATAACTTTTGAACCGTTGCCAGCACGTTTTGGTTCAAGCAATTCATCGACGTTCCAAGCTGCTGATACGTTAACCCCCCAGTTTGTTTTACGTGGTTACCAGCCGAACCAATTTTTTGGTCGAAGCCTTTGGACTGTGAATACTGAATATCGATTTCCAGTTATGACAATTGAACGCGGCGCTGTTAGCCCAGCATTTTTCTTAAAGCGATTATCTGGTGCTATCGTTGCCGATGGACTTGCTTTTTACAAAGAAAGACCAAGAAGCCGCTTGAATGAAAGCTACTGGAGCGCTGGCGTGGAAGCTAAACTTGAAACCACAGTCGGCTACATTTTGCCGCTTAATTTAATTGTGGGTGCCTACTACCCGTTTTCACCATTGTTCTCAGATGGCCCTGCCTTCGCTTTGGCGCTACAGCTAGGCGGATTTTAATACATCTTCAAGCTTTAGGTATTGACAATAATTCGCTGGGTCTTGAAAATTAGGGCGTGCGGCTGCTATAAAAAAGTAAGCACTTAACATGTGGGGCTTAAAAATGGATATGAATCGAACCGAGAGCAAAACGTGGATTCGCGAACTGGTTTCAGCAGATGAGCAAATTGAAAAATCTGTGATGATCGACATGAATTTGGGTTTAGATACTCAGCGAATTTTAGTAAATGAAACGATTCAATTTTTACTACGCTTAAAAACAGACTTTGCAGAAACGGCCGCGGTATTTAACGAATTAAAGCCTACCGCGTTGGGTCGCATAAAAGTTTACGGCATTGCAAAAACCCATGCCGATTTTATGTTGTTTCGAAACGGCTACAAAATGATTTTTTCAGTTAAGAACGCAGGTCTTATTAGCATGCGCTTTCATTACGTTGGAAATTTAGCAATTCCTCAGCCGACACAAAAAGAACAAGTAACTATTGTTACCGATGAAGAATTAATCGAAGCTAAATGGGGCGCTTTCGAAGAAGTGCTTTGGTCATTTAAAGGTTTAAGCTTTAAACCTGAATATCTAGTTCGTCATTACATGACGATGTTTATCAAAGAAAGCTCGCGTTAGTTTTCTAACGCCAGCGCCACTTTAAAAAACGAAGAAAATTTTGCATACAGCTCTGCAGATTCTAACAACGCCGTCCCGCGACTGTGCCCACCAATTTGCTTTTCAAAAAATAGCACTGGCTGACCTAATTCTTGAAGCTTAGCAGCCATCTTTCGCGCGTGCCCGGGGTGAACACGATCATCCTTGGTTGATGTATAGAAGAAAAATTCAGGATACGACACACCTTCCTTCACGTTCTGATAAGGCGAATATTTTTCGATAAACTGACGCTGTTCTGGAATATCCGGATTTCCGAATTCGGCCATCCAACTGGCCCCTGCTAAAAGTTTATGATAGCGAAGCATGTCAAGCAGTGGAACATGGCAAAGAACTGCTTTAAATAAATCAGGACGCTGCATAGCGACCGCACCAACTAATAAGCCCCCATTGCTGCCGCCTTCGATACCAATTTTTTTAGGCGAAGAAATTTTTCTTTTTATAAGATCTTCGGCGATAGCAATAAAATCATCGTAAGACTTTTGCTTATTTTCTAAAATGGCAGCTTGATGCCATGCAGGTCCGAATTCGCCACCGCCACGAATGTTAGCGACGACGTAAACACCGCCTTCTGCAAGCCAAATCTTACCCATGGCCCCGAGGTAACTTGGTAATCGAGAAACTTCGAAGCCTCCGTAGCCGCTTAGCCAAACAGCGTT
>JAYTMU010000093.1:0-33801 GCA_043728195.1 Bdellovibrionales bacterium | reverse complement strand
GTCAAAAATTATTTTGACCTGAGATAACAGATTTAAGTAGCAAACTCATATGCTACTTCTAGTAACTAGTGAATTGAAGATGCGCTAGTTGTTGGCTTGTTGAAACCAATTTTTTCTTTTGCTGCATCAATACCGCGATCGATTGAGTCGAAAGCTTGATGAGCTTGCTTTGGCAAAACACCTTGTTGATTTAACAATCGTAAACCGTAGTAAGCTACAATACCAAATGCGACCCAACGCAATTTGATTCGCGCAAGAACTGCTGGCACTAAAATTCCAACTGCTAAGTTTTTTACCGTTGGAGTCATAAAAGACTCAAGTGATGGTAGTCCTGCAGCTGAGAGACTTGTGCTTAGGCTTTTACCTGACGACATTCCAGACATTGATCCTGAGCCGCTAGAGGATACGCCAGATGACAATCCAGATCCGCTAGATACTGATCCAGATGACATTCCAGAAGTTGTTCCAGACGTAGTTCCTGTTGATGAACCTTGTGATGCTGACTTAGACGAACCTGAACCTGTTGACGATGAATTATTCATTACTACCTCCATAATGTAGTTTTTTTATTTTGTGATTCTGTTTTTACACTTTGCATATTCCCTGCCAAAGCTCAGATATTGAAATTTTCAATCTGACATGCAATTGTTATTTTTTTTTAATTTAACTTTCTTGTGACGAGGCAAAATATCTCAGGGTCTGCACAAATTTAAAAGGCCTGTACTACATACAGACCTTTTAAGAAGCAGTGAATTAACGAGTTGAAGAACCTTCAGCTGCTCGCTTATTTTCAATACACTGAGTATCATTGGCGTCGCATTCACGATCTGTCTGCGCACGATTCGTATTTGACTCAAATGGAGGTGAACTTTCTATGCCTGTAGTGGGCGGGTTTGATCGTGTGGTAGAATCATACGAAGTATCAGAAGTAACTCCTCGGTTGAAGTCCATGGTCGAACCGGTCGTGGAATCACCGCTAAATATTCCCGATGTTGAACCAGTGTTTGACGGCGTGGTTGGCATCATAGTTGAACCAGTAGAAGTTGTAGTTCCGCTAGCAGATCCAGTGCGATCCACTTTATTCTTCGAACTTGACATGGCCAATGCATTTACAGAAACCAAAAGTGTTGCGCACAAATAGGCTAGTATGGTTTTTTTCATTTTTTCGTCTCCTTGTTAATCAGCAGTATGCTGTATTTTTAGTTAACTTAGTTTTATACAACTAATTCAACTTTCTTATATAGCAACCTAAAGACCAACACTCAGAATGAAATCACGCCCTACTGATATTATTCGTTTCCAAAACTGCCCCAAAAATTTTCTATGTCTTGTAAAATACTTTGCGAGACTAATTCAGATGCATTATGTAAAAACCAATCTTGTGGCAACGACTTCGCATAACTTTTTTGAATAAAACGGTCATCGATTAACACTATAATTCCCTTATCAGTCTCTGACCGTATGACTCGCCCGGCTGCTTGCACCGCTTTGGCCATCGCTGGAAATGTGTAAGCGTAATCAAAACCAGCAGCGTAGTTATCTTGATAATATAATTTCATCATTTCGCGTTCTAAATCAAAATTGGGAAGTGGCGGCCCAACAACGAAAGCTCCGATTATCATGTCCCCTGGGTAATCGACCCCTTCGCTGAAAACTCCGCCCTGCACAGCAAAAATGATGTGGGCCGTCGATGGATCTTTTAACTGCTCTATGACGTACTCGACATCATCCCGCTTCATATAACGTGATTGCTTTAGCACCAAGAAATTTTTAGCAGGCTTCAACACGGCCGCGACCTTTTCAAGAAAATCAAAGCTTGGCAGAAATACGAAATAATTTCCCCGCTTTTTTTCTGTAATTCGCGTTATTGTTTCGGCAATGCGTGGATAATTTTTTTCTCGTTCGTAATATTTACTGGAGATTTGAGGTATAATCAGAATTTTTCGATTCTGCTTCGGAAACGGAGAAACAAATTCAGCGGTGTGCAAATTCTTTGTCGATAAGCCGGATAACTGAGAATAATAGTGGAATGGCTTAAGTGTAGCCGAAAATCCTACAACCTGATTAAATTCACTGTACGTATCTGTTAGCATTTCTGAAGCATCACAGCACGTAATTTTAATTGTCGCTGGATTAGGGCTATAGGTGGTGAAAAATTCTTTTCTACCTGAGGTCACAAATTCTAATGCATTGGTAAATTCAGACCAGTAAAATGATAATCTTAACACCACATCATTTGCTTGTATTTCAACGTCCGAACTTAAATACGTTGATAAAAAATTTCGTAGCTGCTGATCTTGCTCTAAAAATTCACCAACTGGGGGTTTTATTCCACACGGTTTTTCACAACCCACTGGACCACACTTTTTTACGACCAAAATAGATTGCCGCAATAAATCAGTAAACTCGGCACGAACTTTTTTTGGTAAGGCGTTAAGGTCCGACATCATTTTTTCTAAGGTAAATGTTGATAGTGATGGTGAATAATAATCCATCGCGCGCGCTGGCAAGTTGTGGGCTTCGTCAATAACAAGATTTGGTTTACCCTGTTGCTCTATCTGCATTCCGGTTAAACCGCTAAGTGCGGCACGGGGTGCAAAAACATAGTTGTAATCACAAATTAAAGTGTCGGCCTCGGGGACTGCGGCTAGTTGCAGTTCGAACGGACAAACTTGGTTAGCTTCGGCCATTTTTTTGAATACTTTTGCCGTTAACGTTTTCTTTTTGGCTAGTTGCTCGACTAATTTATTTTCAGCTACTTTAGTGTAGTGATCTTTTGCGAATTCGCAAAAATCGGGGTTGCAAATGGGTTCATTTTTGAAACACATTTTGCTTTTCGCTGTTAGTACCATTGGTTTGATGGTGCTATCTGAAACTTCTAATTTATCCATCAATTTTTCCATCGCTTCTTCGGCGACTAGGTGCTGCGAATTTTTCGGAGTCACATACAGTAGCCTTTGTCCTCGTGAAAGAGCCTCTTGCAATGTAGGATACATGACTCCAATGGTTTTCCCCAAACCCGTCGGTGCTTGAATCATCATGGGCCTATTATCACGCATGGTATTTTGAATCGTTTCAATAAGTTCGATCTGACCCATGCGTGGCTTTGGAAATGGAAATTGTAAGTTCAAGGCGGCTTTTTTGCGGCGCTTCGACCGTTTCTCGGCAAGCTTTGCTTCGTCATCAAGTTCTGCTAAGCGTAGCTGTAGCCATTTTTTATAAATTTCGATATCTAATTTTATCGTGATACCTTCTGTTTGAAAGTTTCGGCTGGATACCAAGTGCAAATTTAATTCTGGAATTTTTCCTGTTTTTAAGAAATTGAAATATCCGTAGGTTTGCAGCTGCAAGCTGTAAGGATGAAACACACGATCGGCTTTAATTTTTTTTGCTAGTTCTTGAATGTTAAAACTAGATTTTATTTCTTCGACTTTAGCGAATTCCCTATCATAAAACCCATCCATCCTACCGCTAACTTGAAATTTATAATTATCGGTTACGAATGTGTGGCTGATGGAAACCTCGGACCTATAGCAGGGATCCGATTTCATGCGTTTGGCTTGAGTAACCTGATGTATTTCTGTCCCCGTCTGCGCCCCGCGCGAAAACCCCGAGTGGGCATCGATGCTGCCACGTCGTGGTGCTGGCACAGCAAAATCAGTTACACTTAAGCCCACGTTTTTTTTAATCGAATCCCCTGACATCAGAAAAAAGTCATCTGTTCAAACTGCTGATCGGTTTCCGATGCTACAAGATCGCTTTCTGGAAAAGCGGCAATGCCCAAAGATTTCAAATGCCTTATCAGTTTGCCGTTTCGGTGCTGCACGTAGATTTTTTTTGCTTTTGAATCTAGCGCTGTTTGCACCAGGTCATCCCAATCTGCATGATCAGACATAACGAAGCCGGCGTCATAAAAACGTGAATGCGCAGCAGCTGATCCCAACATCCACCCTGAAGCAAATGCGGTTCGGTAATTGTCACCAATAATGTGCGCCTGGTCGGTTTTTAAAAAAGACTTTGGTACTAATAAAAGTTCACCAACTAACTTTTCATTTGCGCCGATTTCACTTAAGCATTTGGTATCGGCAAGTCGAACACCTTGCTGACGATAGCATTCGTTTATAGCCGTCACAGCCGGGTGACAAATAATCGGCACCTTTGCATAGTGCTGCAATACCCCTAAAAGCCGTTGTGCTTTTCCTAGACTGTAAGCAAAAAGCACGCTGTTAATTCCTAACTTGCGGTTTTGTTGCCACCATTCAAAAACATCTTTACCTAAATCTTTATTTTTTTCCCATTTAAAGCGCGGCGTTCCGAATGTAGCCTCGGTTACAAAAACGTCACAGGGAACCACTTCAAACGGATCACAGGTTGGATCTGCTTCCCGTTTGTAATCGCCCGACGCCACCCAAATTTGATTATTAAATTCCATGCGCACTTGCGATGAACCTAAAATGTGCCCCGCCGAGTGAAACGAAATTTTCACTCCATTCAAAATAAAAAATTGTCTAAATGCAGCTGTTGTTACAGAAATGTTCTTTTCGATACGCTGCCGCAGCAAGGCTTCGCCAGAATCAACGCAGAAGTACCGTTTGCTGCCGCGCCTAGCATGATCACTGTGCGCATGCGTGATCAAGGCATTATCAACGCCCTTGCTTGGATCAATATAAAAATCTCCTGCCTTACAGTAAAGGCCAGCCTTAGTTAACGAAAGCATTCCCATACATTATGCAGGTTGCTTTCTGATTTCAACGGATATATAAATTATATGTAACTTAACCTACTGGTTGGCTATTATTTTTTTGAGAAATCGAAAGCGTCGTGCCCAGTGAAGCTAAAATAATGCATGCGATAGCTATTATTTGCGTGGTCGTCAAAACTTCTTTTAAATTAAAATAACCCATCAGCGCTGCAGTGGCCGGTTCTAAACTCATAAGTATTCCAAAAGTCTTTAGCGGAATTTGCTTAAGCGCTATCATTTCAATCGAATACGGTAATGCGCTGGATAAGATAGCCACTAGAAACGCCACTGGTAAAACACTGACTGAAATTTCACCCGTACTACGCCAGAAAAAAACAAATGGAAGCACCACCACGGCAGCGAAAAACATTCCTAGCGAGGTCACAGTTCCGGTGCCTGCGCACGTACCGGCGGCTTGTCCGAAAAGAATATAAAATGCCCAGAAAAATCCAGCTGCAAGCGCCAGCGCAATGCCTACAGGATCTAACGGGTTTGAACTTGCTATAAGCGGCAGTATTAAATAAATTCCAACAGCTGCTAGTAGCACCCATAAAAAATCAACGGCCTTGCGCGATTTAATAAGCGAAATTGCTAACGGACCTGTAAATTCTAAAGCAACTACTAATCCTAACGGAATGCGCTCTAAGGCTAAGTAAAAGGTTAAATTCATCAAGCCTAAAGCAGCACCGTACAGTGCAATCTTTTTATACGATGCCAATGGCAGCACCTGTCGCCACGGGCGCCAGATCACAAGTAAAATAAGGGCTGCAAAAGTTAAGCGAAAGCCGCTTAGCGCTACAGGCCCAACAACTGGAAAAAGCTCTTTGGCAAAAGAAGCCCCCAGCTGAATTGAAAGCATCGCAAGCAGAATCATTAAAATTGGCAGTGATAGAAAATTCACTTTAAAAAATTTCCTAAATGCACCTGCTGCTGTAAGACCTTTTCAATTTCATGATATGCAGGCATCACTGATTCCAGCAAATTCCAAAAATGGACAGAATGATTTAAAAACTGCAGGTGGCAAAGCTCGTGAACAATTACATAATCAACTAGTTGCGGCGCTTGACAGATAAGCTTCCAATTTAAAGTGATGTGTTTCTGCGAAGAACAGCTGCCCCAGCGTGTTTTTGGTGATCGAAACGAGATTTTTTTCGGCATCAGTCCCGTGCGTTCTGACCATAACTGCACACGCTCGGTCAAATACTTAGAAGCTTCGTCTTTATAAAAATGCTGCAGGCTTAAATGCAACTTTTGCTGATCATCACGATTTGATTCAGTGGTATTACAAATTAAAAAACCGTCTTCAATATTAAATTTTACTTTTTTTAATGTCGAATCAACAAATTGAAAATATTTAAGCTCGCCAAGAAAGGGAAAATACGAGCCATTCTTGAACTCAGGTTTTGGGTTTATAGCATGTTGTTCTTGCATCTTAAGTAAATTCTTTTCGATCCACGTTTTTTTGGAATTCAAAAATGCAAGAATTTCTGCAGTGGCCATTCGCGTGTGTGTTAATACCAACAAGGGCTGGTCGGCTAACATTTTAACAGTCATTGTTTTTCGATTTGTTTTTCGAGTGATTGTTACAGGCTGTTCCAGAAAATAAATAAGCTCAGGCGTTGTGGAAACAGTCTTCATATATAAAAGTTTACGTAGAATTCAAAATGAAGTCTAGCCGGCTTTTTTTAATGAAGATATTAAGTCCATTTTTGCCGCAGCAACGCGCTTTTGGATAGCACCCAACAAGGCCCGGGTATCAACTGGTTTTTCACAGTAGACAATGTCGGGCGATTTAATAAAAATATCAGTTTCCGCTGTAAAACTTCCGCCGGTTAAAAAGATGATTCGGTTTAAATAATAGGGTGCATGTTCTGCAATGGCCTTATGAAACTGCAGACCACTCATTTTTGGCATCATCAAATCACAAATTATACAGTCGAACGTTTTGTTATCTTTTAGAACGTCCAGGGCTGCACGGGCATTGGTGAAGCCAACGCAGTCATGCCTAATTGAAACCACTTCTTGCAAAACTTCTAAAAGCTCTTCGTCATCATCAATCAACATCACTTGTCCTAAAGATTCAGGAATAATTTCGCTAGGAGCATCTGTAAACAGTTCGGAAATTTTTTCAGTTGCTGCTGGAAAAGAAACTCGAAAGACTGTGCCTTTTCCCTCAGAACTTTCAACTGTCATAGCACCATGAAATTGATTGACAATACTTTGGCAAATAGCAAGCCCTAGACCTGTTCCACTACCCATTGGCTTTGTTGTGTAGAATGGTTCAAAAATTCGCTTTCGCACGTCTTCACTCATGCCGCAGCCTGAATCTTTGATTTCAGCTACCACATGATCGGACTCATTCGTGTATGTTTTAACTTCGATCACATTTAAATCGGCGTGCCCCACAGGTATGGAGTGCGCTGCATTTATAATAATATTAAGCAGCACTTGTGCCAGGCGTGTTTCATCTATCCAAATTGGTTCAGTGATAGTCGGAGAATACTTTAGGATTGCACGGTGCTGTATTTCATTTTGTGCCATGCTAAGAACGGATTCTATCACACTGTTGATATCAACGTGCGTGACGGCTTCGTCGGTCGTTCCCCTAGATACCGTCTTAAGATCACCGACCACGGTTTTAATTCGCTCAAGCCCCTTTTGTATCGTTGAGACTTGCTTATCGTAAATTGCTACTTTGTTTTCTTTTAGCTGGTCAATTAACAGCTCGACATTCATCATCACGAAGCAAAGCGGATTATTAATTTCATGCCCCACACCTGCCGCAAGCTGACCTAAAGCCACCATGCGGTCCGTTGTCATCATATGTGCTTGCAACTTTTTACGATCTGATAAATCGCGAAACGTAACGGCCATAGACTTAACTCCGTTATATGTGACGGGCACTGCTGTGGTTTCACACGAAAACCTTTCACCAGGAATTCGCGTTAACGTTTCAAATTCCATCAACGGGCTAATTAACCTTTCGTTCGAGTTCAGTTTCTCCATTTGCGCTTTAGCAAACTCGACCGATTCAGGCGGAATTATTTTTTCAAAAATAGTCCGACCAATTAAGTCAGCACGCGAATTATATTTTAAGTACTGAAGCATTCGCTGATTCACATAAACAATTACGTTTTGCTGAACGATTAAAACTCCGTCAGGCGAATTTTCGATAAGTGATTTTAATTCGTCACTTTTTGCCAAAAGCAGACGGTTTTTTTCATTTATTTCTGTCTGGCTAATTTCAAGCTCCTGGAACAAACTTTGAATCGTGAAAACAGCTTTAAACCGCAGACTAAGCCAGGCCCATGGGCTTAAATTTTCTGCCATCGTAATTATGAAATTTACGCCATGCTTGGTGTAATTAAGCTCGATCGCAGCCGGAGCAATTGAGAAAAGTTTGACCGGTAAGGATTCAAGTAAACCGGCAGTAAATTGAATAAGCGGCTTACAGTGCTTAAATCCTTCGACGATATCCATGCTGTAGTAGATAACGTTGTTTGACGAGGTCTCAAACTTTACGGTTTTTAAAACTTGATGGCAGGATTGCTCGATCCATTTCACTGCCAGACAATACGCAAATTTCATGGTTGCACAGTGCTGTAACATCTTTTTAACACGTGGCATTTTCGACAAGATATTAAATTCAGCGCCTACTTTTTTCCAGTCCACGTTGTAAGTGACGTCGGCCCATTCCATTAATTCGATAACGGAGTGCCAATCAACCTCATCGTCCAGTGCAAATTGCCCATGACAGTTGCTTGGAACTGCTGCCAATAAATCGCTTTTTGAAATTGACTGTACTTTGCATAGCGCTTCAATAATTGACGTTACTACTTGTACTGAGATATCTGGATGCATGCAGATCAGTCGGAATTTAATGTAAGCACCTTGAGTGAAAATTACAAAATTTTGTTTGTTTCCCAAAACATGCTATTCGGTCTTGATCATCATTTAACAAGCCTTCACACGTGCGCGACCTTGACGACCTAGGTCTAGACGACAATACTACAAAACTATGGCGACACTGGTTTCAGCTCATTTACTGACGAAAAGTTATGCAACAAAAACGCTTTTTCAAAATATTTCCTTTGCTGCCGACGAAGGTGATCATATCGGCCTAATTGGACCAAACGGCGCCGGAAAATCGACATTACTTTCATTAATCGCGAAAGAACAAAAATCCGACAGCGGAAAAATCTCGTTCGCTAACCATTTGCGCCTGGGGTACTTAAAGCAAAAACCCACCTTTGAATTAGATGAAACTATTTACTTAGCATTATTAGCGGTATGCGAAGATCCATATGATTCCGAAAATATTGCCTTAGCCTATGAACTGATCGCCCGCTTTGAATTGGATCAATTTCCCGATGCCGAACATAAGTTAGCTTCTGAGCTTTCAGGCGGCTGGCAAAAAAAATTGGCTTTAGCCCGCGAACTGATGAAGCGGCCAAATCTGCTATTATTAGACGAGCCTACCAATCATTTAGATTTAGAAAGCATTCTTTGGCTAGAAGAGTATTTAAATAAAGAAAAACAAATATCATTTTTAACTGTAACGCATGATAGGCGCTTTTTACAAAACACGTCGAAAATAATTTTTGATCTTGATCCCCGACTGCCTAACGGCTTGTTGCGCACCAATGGAAATTACGCCGACCACATCGAAAGTAAAATGCAGTTGCTTCAAGGCCAAAAACGCCTTGAAGAAAAAAGACGAAATACGATGCTGGTTGAAAAGGATTGGCTTTCACGCGGTCCGCAAGCACGCTTAACTAAGCAAAAAGCTCGTATTGAGCGCGCGCACGATATTATCGAAGAGGTTTCAGGCCTTGAAACTAAAAATAGGCAAAATAAAATCAGTCTAGATTTTGGTCGAACAGATAGTTCACCAAAAAAATTAATAGCCGCCGAAAATATCAAAAAGTCCTATGGAAATCGGATTTTATTTCAAAGCTTTAATGCCATGATCAGTCCTGGCCACCGCTACGGATTAATTGGCACCAACGGCTGTGGAAAATCCACGTTGCTAAAAGCACTGATCGGAAAAATACCGGTTGATTCAGGCATCGCATTTTTAAACGAAGACATTGAAGTTTGCTACTTTGAACAGGGTAAAGACAGTTTAAAGCCTGAAGTTTCCGTCATGAAAACAATTTGTCCTGAAGGTGACTATGTGCACTTGCACGGAAACCCTGTTTACGCAAAATCTTACTTAAGTCGATTTTATTTTCGCTCGGAACAATTTGATATGCCAGTGGCCCAGTTATCTGGTGGTGAACAAAGTCGGCTTATTTTAGCAAAATTAATGTTACAGTCTTCACATGTCCTTATACTAGATGAGCCCACTAATGATTTAGATGTGGAAACTTTGGATGCATTAACAGAATGCCTGCAAGAGTTTCGTGGCGCGATTATTATAGTTAGCCATGACCGCTTCTTTATGGATCAAAACTGCAACGTCATTTGGGCTTTTGGCGATGCGGAAGGGCACATTCAAAAATTTGCAGATACGTTTCAGTGGGAAGAATGGCACCAGGCAAAAAAAATAAACGACAAATTAAACTTGAAACAAGCCCCTAAGGCTGATGGCAGCGGAAAAAATACGGGTAAAATAAAATTATCTAACAAAGAAAAATTTGAACTCGATAACATGGAAAAAAATATTGCAGACGAAGAAAAAAAGTTGGCCATTTTGCAACGTGAACTTGCCGATCCAAAAATGCAGAGCAACTATACAAGATTAGGCGAACTGACAACGGCTGTAGCATTGTCAGAAACCACATTAGAAAATTATTTCGCGCGGTGGAATATTTTAAATGAAAAGATAAAACTGTAGTTCAATATTTAAAGCAACGATCGACTAAAGTTTACAGTGAATTTCTCGAAACCAAGACTGAATTTCTACAGCTTCGGTTTCAAGAGATTCATCAGCTAGGTCGTAGTTTTGATATTTCGTTTGCACATAGTGCGTAAGTTCGTGGGCCATTGAATCATCCATACAGCGCTTATGTTTTTTATAATAAGCGGCTTGATCTAACAGAAAAACTTCGTTCTTCATTACCGCAAATGCGTTTGTAAATACATCAGGTTTAAATCCCCATTGCGGTAACATCGCTTCCTGAAAATAACTTAACTTTGTTTTACTTTCCAAAAATAGTTTAGGCACTGCAATTTCAGGACGATAACTTAGATTTTTTTTCAATAAAACCTGTTCAAGAATAAAGTCTGCAGTAAACTGTAATTTCACCACACGCGGCTTTTTAATGGGTTTCAGTGCAACCGCTGGTTTAGCCTGTGCCACTGAACTTGCGGTGACAGCGCCCCAAAAACAAAACAACGCTGCCAAATATGATACTGCTAATCTCATAAAACGCCCCCCCAGGTTACCAGTGACAAAAGTTAGTACAGTTCTGGAACTTTTTCCAAACAAAAAAATTTTTCCCCGTCATAATTAATTCCTATGCTAAATCTAGCGCATGGGGGCGAAGATCAAATACTTAATTTACATTGGATTTATAAGTTTCCATTTAACAGGTTGCCAAGCCTACGTTAGCCCTTCACATATCTTAAAATCGACCCAGCAAATTCCGCAGACTTTTGAAAATCCGCTTGAGCTGCAAGGACCCCAGCCAGAGCCGGTTCCGGGCACAAATAGTAATCTTGTGCCTGAGCCGTCTGTGCCGGATTTAACCAGCGGGCCGGCTATAAGGCCACGTTTTCCGCAGGCCTCAAGGTTTGTGCAAAATGCCGAATTTATCATGTTAACTGAGGGTAAAAAAATCGGAACTCCGTGCAATCGCTATTTGCAACGCGTAATGCAATATTCTAGCTACCCGCTAGGAAGTTACCTTGCCAATGACTTTGATCTTTATGCTAAAAAAAATCTTTCTTACGCCAAAGTCGTGCATTTTGCTAACGACAGAAATGGCTCTGAAGTTGCGCGGTTAAAACGACACCTGTGGTCTTATCCTGAGCGGACGCCGTTCATCATGCAGTGGAGCCGTCCCGGAGAAACCGGCCACCTTGCTATCGTTGAGCGCGTTAGCGAAAAACTTATAATTTATCAAGCAAGTCTTAACAAATATACCGCCCGTAAAGATCAAACAACAGTTAGCACGCTTTTAACTGGGTATAATCGCCGAACCCTGTCGGTTTACGCTGATTTTTAATGCTTCTGTAAGATATCTGTAACACATACAAATCTACGCAGCTGCTAAGGCCATGCAGTTGTTGACCAATCCTCACAGAGTCGATGCAATAGTCCTAAGATTTTCTACAAAGGATGGTCTATGGAACTTACTGCTAAATCTTTGGTTTTATTACTGGTAACTGCGCTTTCATTAATAACATTTGGTTGTTCAAAAAAATCGGACACTCCAAAATCAGAAGTCGCCCGATTTTTATGGAATGAACAAGCAGAAGCAAATGCGACAGTTAAAGTTCTGAATGAATTCGGAGAACCCCTAGAATCAGCGCAAGTTCTAATCGGCTACGCACAGGGAACTCCGTTTAAAGGTAATTTTTTAAATACCGACAAAAATGGTGTGGCGCGAATACCAACGGACTGGAATGCTAAAGCCCATGTTACGGTTGAAGCAGCTGGATACATTCGACAAACTTTATTAAGTCAGAATCCGGGAGACATCAGTTTAAAACTATTGCGTCGGTCGGCGCCTGCACGTCCAGAAATTAATGGTAAGGTGACTGGCCTACCCGTTGTTAATGGCGACAAGATGACCGATTTCGCATTAGTCATTCCTGCAATGACCCGTGGTGATTTACTGAACTTTGACTTAAATGCCGTGATTAGTCCCTACTCAGACACAATAAGCGTGGTAGGTCAGGAAGCAAAAATTCCGGGTAACGTTTCATTACCTTCGCAAAAAGAAAGTTACCTTTTTCCCATCACAATTGCTAAGCCGGTGTACCGCTTAACTTCGACAACATTAGGTGCTAAACGATTTTTTGCGATTCGTGGTCAGTTTCCGTTTAAAAAGACGATAGATGAAATGCGCGCTGGAAAACCCTTCTACGATATGATTAATAATTTCTCGATCCAAGGCGGTGGCATGCGGGACATTACTTTATCTCAGCCGATGACAAACTTAGATATTCCCGGAAACGAACTTATTTTTAGCTCTAAAGTCAGAACTCAGTCTGCAGCAATTGCCACCGATGAAGTGCAAATGGTTGTGGCTATAAGCGACGTTGCTGGAACACTAGCGCCGACGGATATTAAAAAATTCACTGGTGAATCGCACCTGCAGTTAGCTACATTACCAAATAAAAAAACCTATATTGTTAATATTTTGAAGCGTCAGACCGAAGTTGACCCAGCAGCGACTGCGGCTGCAAAATCGAACCGCATCAGTGCAGCACTGGCTATTCATAATGAAGCTATTAAACCGTTATTTTTACCTTTAGTTGAAAGTCCAACGGTAACTGAAACCTCTGGGTTTGTTATTGGTTTACCTAGCAAACCCAATCAGGTTGGAATTAATGCGTTGGCTGTATCAGCCTCTATATCTGATTTGGTTCCATTTGTTAGCGGTACGGAAACAGTTATTAACGTCAATCGCCGCTGGGAAATTATTGGACTGGGCTGGGATCAAAGTATGGAACTGCCAAATTGGCCATTAGGTGACAGTGCCGCCGAACGCCGAATCGAAATTAACTTTATTGGCAGTACCACTCACAAGGGTGCGAAATTAGATGATAATCTTATTGAAGCTGCTACCCATGTGACACATGCCTCGACTGATTTCTAAATTTGTAATTTGTATTTTTCTAATAAGCCAATCGGGCTGCAGTCTTTTTGAAAAACAGGGCGAATCTGCCGATAAAATTATTCAAAAAGCTTCAAAGCAAAAGATTTTTTTTGCCCCGTATGATTTGGTATGGAAAGCTGCGCATCTTTCCATAAAGTACACCATAGCTTCTGAAAATCAGGATTTCGGCGTTATTGAAACCGACTATGTTAAGGCTGTTGATGGTTGGTTGTCGCCCGATAGAACTAAACCTGAATTTAAAAGTGCTCGTTACAAGTTGCTCATGACGTTTGCGCGTGGCCGCACCGAAGGGCGCGATTCAACCCGCGTAACCATCGACAAAAAAATTGAAGTCTTTCGCGATTTTATATCAGAGAAACAAATACTTTCAAGCGACGGCTTGGAAGAGCTATCTTTGTTTTACCGCATTGAAAGAGAAATAATCATCGACCAAGCATTGAAAAAAGCGGCCGAGCAGGGGAATGCAATCCTGCAAAAGTAATGTTTTTTTCTAAAGCCAGCCGTTTTTCTTAACGTGATTTTGCCAAAGCCTCACTTGATCTAATCCAGAAAACTGCACGGAGCTGATTTTTTCTAATGCATCGGCAGATTGCTTTGCAACAGCGGAATCGGTATCAAATAAGTGCCGCGCTAAAAAACGACGATCGTCTTGGGTGGCAGTCTTTGCCATTTGCTGCATTATTTGTGAACGGATCCAAAGACTTTGTTTGCCACTAAAATTATACGGTTTTGAAAGCTCTGCTGCTAAAAGCTGGCGAATTTCTAAAGTGTTTTTTTTACTTAGCATCGTCACCGCAGCTGATCTGACGACCAACGCCTTATCCTGTATCAATGCTTTTGCTTGATCCATTCCATACGACACATTGATGGATTCTAGAGCGACCAGCGAGGCATTACGCATGTACCAATCACTGCTTTTAGCAAATTCTTGAATTTTTGAAATCTCATCGGATTTTGCAATTTGTCCAGCGCGCACTAAAGATTGCCACCGATCGGTCATGGACAACTGGCGATTACTAGCAGCCTGCAGTAGGCTTAGAAAACTTTTTTCCTCAAGTTTTGGAATGGCAGCTTGCAATGAAACTGTAACAATTATTAATCCAAATATAGTGACTAGTTTCATTCGTCATCCTTTTTTTGCGTTTTTTTTTCAAATTCATTTATTAAATCTTGCTCGTTGGCAGCAACTGGATCACTTGGCAGATCGGCAGTTGCCGAAGCAAACAAAGCATCAATTGCAGCTTGTCCTGATAGCTCTTCTGCAGCGGCCGCTACCGGCTTAGGTTCAATGACTTCGGTCTTAGTTTCTTCTGCTGTTTTAGCTGCAACTATTTCTGTGCCGACAGTATCAGGATCAAGAATTTCCGCTGCCATTGGTGCGGATCCTTGCACTTTACTTAGTTGCTCTTTTAGCTTTGCGTTATCAGCACGTAGCTGACTAAGCTCAGCTATATCATCCGCAATTATTTCATATTCAGATAAGCGCGATTCAAGTTCTTTGACTTTAATTACCATCTGTTCAGTAGCTTTTGAACTTGTGGCATCGTTTTGTACGGCATCCTCATTTGAACTTACAGCTGAAATTGGTGCTAAATTTTGACCGCCACTTACCGCCGAACCTTTTTCCACATCATTCAACTGTTGGCGCAAATTATAAATTTCGGCTTTTAGCTTATCAATTTCTTCTTCGGCATTCTGTCCACGGGGTGAACTTGCGCCAGGGGCAGAGCCCACCCCAGAAGGTGCAACCGCACCGGATTTTGACCTTTGAATTTCAAGAATTTGATTCAACTTTTGTTCGATCGCCGGAGAATGCGCCACGTCGGCGGTTTCACCACTTAAAGACCCCGCCATAAAGAAAGCACGGTAGACATAAATAATGATCAATAAGAATACAACCGCGAAACCAGCTTGAATAATTTGCGCATTGTAATTGGACAAGAAATAAAGAACTTTTTCCATTGATAATTAGTGTCTCAAAGTTAGCTTCACACTGGCAAGCTAGACAGCTGCAGCAAGCTAGACTTAAAGCTAGAAAACCAGTACAGTTTTCCTATGGAAATGCACGATCTTGTTTTAAGTAATGCCAGCGTTCTGGTTTTTGATGAAATAACTAATGCCGTCGTCAAAGTCGAAACTAACTTGGGTATACGTCATGGCAAGATAGCAGAAATTTCGACTGCCATCATGGCTGGAAAAGAAGTTAAAAATTTACACGGTCTAACAATTCTTCCTGGGGTTATCGATTCACAGGTTCATTTCCGTGAACCTGGATTTACTCACAAAGAAGATTTAGAAAGTGGTACCAGGGCCGCACTTCTTGGTGGAGTCACCAGCATTTTTGAAATGCCAAATACAAATCCGGTAACGACGACAGTTGAAACATTTCAAGATAAATTAAATCGTGCAAAAAACCGTGCCCATTGCCACTACGCTTTTTTTATTGGCGGCAGCAGTGATAATTTTGAAAAACTAAGCGACCTTGAAAGGCTTCCGCATTGTTCAGGAGTAAAAATATTTTTGGGTAGCTCGTTCGGTACATTGTTAGTGGACAATGACGTGCTGCTGGAAAACATTCTGAAAAATGGCCGCAGGCGCGTCATCATTCACTCGGAGGACGAAGCCAGATTAAATGCACGAAAACACATTGCCGTTGAAGCTGCAAATCCAAAGGCCCATCCCATTTGGCGGGATGAAGAAACCGCCCTGCTTTCAACCAAGCGGGTCGTGCACTATGCAAGAAAGCACAAGCGACCGCTGCACATTTTGCACGTGTCATCATCTGAAGAAATGGCATTTCTAAAAGATTGCAAAGATATCGCTTCGGTCGAAATTCTTCCGCAATATTTGACCCTGTCGTCGCCAGAATGTTACGAGCGCCTTGGCACATTGGCGCAGCAAAACCCTCCGATTCGTGACAAACGACATTTCGAACATCTATGGAATGCTGTACGTTCTGGAATTGTTGATATTATTGGTTCAGATCATGCACCCCATTCGTTGGAAGAAAAAAGTAAACCGTACCCACAGTCCCCGTCTGGCGTACCCGGAGTACAAACTTTGGTACCTTTAATGCTAGATCATGTCCACCGCGGAAATTTTTCACTTGAGCGTTTTGTAACTATGGTAACTGAAAATCCGCGCAGACTTCTAAGCGTTAAAAATAAGGGCCGCATTCAAGTGGGTTATGATGCAGATTTAACGGTCGTTGATTTGAAAAAAAATGTGACCATAAAAAATGAATGGATCGCATCCAAATGTCGTTGGACACCTTACGACGGGATGAAGGTTACGGGCTGGCCGACTAGCGTGTATCTAAAAGGAATGCTTGCAATGCAAGACGATCACATTCTGCGTCCAAATTCCGGTGAGCCTGTTGAATTTAGCCTCTAGTCCAAACGGCAAACCCAATTCGAAAACTGCATTTCTAGCTTTATTTTTTGGCGGTTTACTGCCCGTTATTGCCTTTACAGTTATTGAAGAAAAATATGGAACTTTAGCCGGTCTTATCGCCGGAATGATCTTTGGTTCTGCAGAAATAATTTACGAGCTTATTCGCTATAAAAAAGTAAACACAATCACTTGGGTCGGTAATGGCTTACTGCTAGGTCTTGGCGGAATTTCACTTTTATCAAGTGATGGTTATTGGTTCAAACTGCAACCCGCGCTATTAGAGTTTGGTTTTTTTATTTTTTTAATGGGAAGCTGGATCTTAAAAAAACCTTTCATGAAACTGATGCTGGAAAAACAAAATCCGACTGCTCCGCAGTTTTTAAAAGACCGCATGAGTGGCATGACATTACGCCTATCATTATTTTTCTTAATTCATGCGGTGGTGGCGACATGGGCTGCTTTAAAGTGGTCTACAGAAAACTGGGCCTTACTTAAAGGCTTAGGCATTACCATTACAATGATTCTATACATGGGGGCCGAAATATTATGGATGCGAACACGATTAAAAAATCAATTAAAGCACTGAGGTCTGTGATGAAAAAAATATCTGTTGGATTAATCGCTCTGCCGCTGGTAGCCAGCGGTGCAAACCAGCCACCGCTGGCGGAAAAAATACCGCACAAGCTTGTTTCCCCCTTCGAAACACGTATTGATAATTATTATTGGCTGCGTGATAAAAAAAATTTAAAGGTAATAAAACATCTAAAAGCCGAAAATGCCCATTACAATAGTTACTTCAGTGCCGCCGATTTAAAGCTAAAGAAAAAAATTGTAACTGAAATCAGATCTAAAATCGAAGAAGACGAAGTCACTGCCGCAGTTACCTACGGTCAGTTTGAATATTACTCAAGGATGGTAAAAGATAAAAATTACAGAATACACATGCGGCGCAGTTTAAAAACTAAAAAGGAAGAAATTCTTTTTAATGAAAACGTAAAGGCCAAAGATAAGAAATTTTTTATGTCATTGGCAAAAGCATTTAGTCCTGATTTAAAATATATTGCCTGGTGTTTCGACTACGACGGCAGCGGCAAGTGTGAAATCGAGCTACAGAACCTAGCGACAAAAAAATTTACTAAGATTAAAATTAGCGGGGTATACTGGGGTGACATTTCCTGGTCAGCTGACAGTAAAAATATATTTTACACTTTGCCTAATGAAATGTGGCGGCCCAACACGTTGTGGATGGCTAATCTAAAGGGCCAAACAAAAAATGTTTTTACAGAAGTAGACGAATTATTTAATGTCAGTTCGATGCTAGCTACTGATGAAAAATACACCTTCGCAGTATCTTCTTCGTTTGACCAAACCAAATATTACTTTTGGGAAAATAATGGATTTAAACCCCTTTACACGACGCAACCCAAAGCGCTTGCTGACGTCGATCATTCTGAATTTGGATTTGTTGCGCGTAGCAATCACAAAAATAAAAATTTTGGAATTTATCACTTTGCAAAACCTGGGACTGAAATTTCTGAGTGGAGTGAAGTCGTTGCTGCTTTGCCTAAAGCGAAAATTACCCAAGTCGCTATTTTAGATAAAGACGTGCTATTCACAGCGCGCTCTAAAGGGAATGATGAAATCCACCATTTCCAAATCAGCACAAAAAAAGATAGCGTCATAGAATTTAAAGACCAAGTGTATTCAAGCAGTTTCAGTATCGCAGGCGAACCACAAAAGTTTTTTATTGATTACAGCTCACCTATTGCCCCGCCCACTACGTTCGAATACAGTCCAACGGCCGGCAAACTAACAGCACTTAAAATTAAAAAATCTCCGACCTTGAATGCAGAGTTTTACCAGACCGAATTAAAGATGGTTAAAGCCAGAGATGGAAAAGAAGTTCCCGTCCACATGGTTTATCGAAAAGATTTGCGACAAGGCAAATCACAACCGACATTTCTTTATGCTTATGGCTCTTACGGAATTACCGATATTTCCGATTTCAGCGAAACACTTTTCAGTCTATTAGACCGCGGATTTATTTTTGTTAGCGCCCATGTGCGCGGCAGTGATGCCGAAGGCGAAGCGTGGTATGATGACGGAAAATTGATGAACAAGAAAAATACCTTCAACGATTTCATTGATGTAGCAGATTTTTTAATTAAAGAAAACTACACATCAGCTTCCCAGCTTGGAATTGGTGGCGGTAGCGCAGGTGGCTTACTTGTAGGTGCCGTAATTAATCAAAAACCTGAAATTTTTCGTGCAGCCCTTGCATCTGTTCCTTTTGTCGATGCACTAACTACAATGTTAGATCCCACTTTACCGTTAACCACTCAAGAGTATCTGCAGTGGGGAAATCCAAATGAAAAAGCAGCGTATGATTATATCCGCAGTTATTCGCCCTATGATAATGTGCGAAAGACAAACTACCCGGCCATTTATTCGCAAACTGGCATTAACGACCAGCAAGTCAGTTACTGGGAACCCG
Source organism: Bdellovibrionales bacterium (assembly GCA_043728195.1). Lineage (GTDB taxonomy): Bacteria > Bdellovibrionota > Bdellovibrionia > Bdellovibrionales > Bdellovibrionaceae > Pseudobdellovibrio. Next base: position 14,381 of record JAYTMU010000093.1, on the reverse strand, counting down.
CGAAATGGATTCTGAAAATTCGTGAAAATAATTTATCGAAGCATCCGGTGATTTTAAAAGTAAATATGGGAGCTGGCCATGGAGGCTCGTCAGGAAGATATGCGCGCTTTGAAGAAACCGCAGAGCGCTATATCTTTTTAATCAAAGAATTAGTTGCAACGTCTAAAGCTAAATGAATATCGAAGACCAGCATTTTGCACGGCAAGGTCTGCAGAATCGACGATCATCATCGTCTGCTGCATGCTTGAATTAGCCATGGCAGTTGCTGAAGCGTTGATTCCAAAAATGACGTCTTTGCCACATGGTGACCACGTCTGTGCAACAACTTGGTTACCAATAGTAAAATTATCAACTGTTGGTCCACGAAATTTCTTGGTTTGCTTTGGCCCACGTGATCCAGCATAAAAATATTCAGCATTAAAAGTTGTTGAACCGCCCGTTGGTACGGCATTAAATCCGCGATAATCGACAGCGATTAAAGCTACCGAGTAACCCGCCTCTAAGCGCATCGGAATTCTTAAATTACACGAAGCCCGATCAATTCGTCGTCCTGTCGTGTTCCCTGCTTCTGCTAGAAAGCGATCAAACAATACAGACATTGTCTGACGATCTTCTGACACAACAACTGAAGCCGTGCCTGCGGGACACCCATTGCCGCCATAAGATGGCTGACCTAATTGAAAATGCGCAGATGCAGAGAAAGCTAGTACCAGAGTTCCGAAAAATAAAACTGATTTCATATATCCCCCCTTGGATAGTTGACACCACTTGGTCGTTATTTACTTAAGTAGCAAGAAGTTAGCCAAATTTTATGAATACGCCTAGCTTTGCAAAAAAAGAAGGCTTAGTTTTTACCAAGCCTTCTTTTTTAATTTGAATTTTAGAATATAATTTTCAACTTGAAAATTACTGGCAACGTCTCCAAGAAAATTGGTACAACAATCCAGCCGTGATATCAGCAGAATCGACGATCATCATCGTTTGATCCATTTGTGAATTCGCCATCGCAGTAGCTCCGGCATTAATTCCGAAAATCACTTCTTGACCACATGGTGACCAAACAAGGCTTGTCGCTATCAATTTGTTATTGATTAGATATTCATCGCTAACTGGTCCGCGGAAACGGCGTGAAAAACGTGGTCCACGAGCTCCTGCGTAGAAATACTCAGCGTTGAATTCGGTGTATGCGCCGTTACCAGGAACTGCGTTAAAGCCGCGGTAATCAACGCCGATTAAAGCTACTGAGTAACCTTGTGGAACTTGGATAGGAACACGTAAGTTACAAGACGTACGATCAATACGACGACCTGTTGTGTTTCCTGCTTCAGCTTTAAATTGGTCAAACAATACAGACATTGTCTTACCGTCTTCTGTTAACGATACCGAAGCTGATCCAGCTGGGCATCCGTTACCACCATAAGATGGCTGACCTAATCTGATTTGAGCTTCAGCCGATAATGCTAAAACTAATGTTGCTAGCGTTACTAATGCCTTCATGAAATCCCCCTTGGAAATTCGTTTTCGTTGTTTATAATTTGTGACCTAAAAGGTCACTCTTGCACAACGTACAAAGCAAAGGGGTTGCCAATAAGTTTGGAGACAAAAGGACACTGTAAGTGATGATTTTGGTTAATTATTTAGCAGAATAATTTGGTTAGCTTAAATATTTATCAAACACCACTTATGGAAGCACAGTAACTTCCACAAATGACCCTGCTTTGATGACTATGTTTGATGATGCTAATTCAGTGGCAGCCTGCAATTGCACATTGCCAGCTACCGAAGGAGCGATAATTCCTTCTACCGTGTTAAACATGACTGCCGGTGCAATAGCTGGCGTATTTGTAGCCATTACTGAATCACCAGAAGAGTTAATTACACCTGAAAATACAGCGGCGGTTCCGTCTGCGCCGCTTGCAATATTTGCGGTTGCTGATGCTACTGTTGCAGCTGGATATGTAATCCCAAAGCGCGCGCCATTAGTAACTGAACCCGACGTTGATAAAACATTGAATTTGTATTTATAGATTTTCCCCGCAACCACAGGAAATGATAACCCTGTTGCATTTGCTAAAGCTATAACTGAAAATGTTTCATCCACTGTCGAGCGAGCGAATGTAGGAAATCCAGTCGTCGCAATCCACTGCGTTCCATCATGCACCAACGCTTGACCCGCCACTGGGGCTACCGCGCTAACTGGAACTCCTTTAATTCTATCAACACTTGTCGCGGCCTGCGTTCCGCTAACATCACCAGCAACAGCACCGGAAAAATTAACTGCAGTTGTAGCATTCGGAATAGTTCCGATGGCCTGACACGCAAACATCGAACTCACACTATTCCAGTACATTGATTCAAGCGCTGTGCAGTTTGCTGAAACGACGTACCCGTTAAAGGCCGCCTGCTGAAGGGCACCATTAATTCGCGCATCATTACCTGCGGCAACAGTGTTCGCTGCTGTTCCCACATTTAAAGTAAGCACTGGGGCTGCAGCACCAGAGGCCACACTTAAAAATGCATTTGCCGAACTGACATTCGTAACTGTTCCACCCGAATTTGAATCTGGTGATGCAGTCCATGCGGAACCATTCCATTTCAAAGCTTGGCCGACAAGCGCACCGCTTGCGTTTATCTGTGACGGATTAATAGCAATGGGCACTGCGGCTGCTGCGCTTAAGCGACCCTGTGCATCGACGGTGAATGAACCCACTTGCGATGCATTACCATAAGAACCCGCTACGACAGTGGTATTGCTAAGACCGGCAGGACTTGTCCAACTTAATTTTCCTGCAGCATCGGTAGCTAACAACTGACCGTTTGTACCCAGACCCGTAGGCAAAGTTAATGCGTAATTCGAAAACGTTGTCGGAGCTTTTAATTGAACGCTATTTGTGTTTGAACCTTCATAGATATAAACATTCTGAGTTGAAATGTTGTTAGAAGAAAGTGAATTCAAACTTACATTTCCTGATGCATCCCGTTTCATGATTGCTGAAGCCGTATTTAAATTTGTTGCCGCCGTAACATCCGCAACGACGGGGGATAAGCCCGTGATGTCGCCGGTGTTTAAAACGACCACTCCAGTTTTTCCAGCAACGCTTGATACGGCGCCGCCGCTTAACGATGCCGGAGCATACTGTAAACCATCAAATCGTAAAACTTGGCCAACCGTTGGAGCAATATTACCGACGGCAATTCCCTTAATCTTATTTACGCTAACAGCTGACTGCAATCCGCTAACATCACCGCTTAAAGTACCCGAAAAATTTACTGCCGATGCCGCAACGCCTGTTGAGGCAATCGAAACTAAGTTTGAAACATTTCCGCTGCTAGCAAAAACAGATTCCAAATTTGCTTGATTCAATTGTGTCACACTATTTTGCACCAATACATCAGCACCAGCTTTTCCACCAACGGATTCGGACTGCACGGCGTAGGCTACAGTTTTTAATGGAAAATCGACACGAATAAGTTCGCCCAGCACAGTTGCTGTGTAGCGAACTAATCTAGAGTCACTCGGACCCGGATTATAAGCTTGGCTTGTGCCAGTAACGACACCAAATGCATCGACGCATGTTAATCCATTTTTCACCGACGAGTTATTTAAAACTTGGTTTATTGAAATTGCGGGATCAAATCCCGCTGCGGTCCCTGCACCAATAGTCAGTGACACCGAGCCGTTTGTAATAGTCTGCGATGCGAAAGATTCTTCGCGTAGCACACAACCCGCGGGCGATAGAATTTGTAACTTCATCATTACACCAGCTTCCGACGGATAAACCCCGGCCGGAGATTTCAATCGAAGTTGAATCGGAATTCCCATTTCCGCTGCTTGCGCAACCGCAACCGCAAATATTACTGCAACGAACGAATACATCCGTATATTATTCATACTTAATCTCCACTTGCCAGCCACTAGCTGTAGTTGTTGCTTTTACAGGATCTGCAGAATCAAAATTAATGACCCATCCTGACGATGTCGTCACGATAGATCCGTATTTCATATTGGCATTTGATGAATCAAGAACGACGCTTGGTGGACTAACCGGTGCGCCTGGAGCAACGCCATCTGTAGCTTTTTTACAGCCTACAATGATCGCGCACATAGGAATAAGTAAGAACCTTTTATTTAACTTCATCAGATTACGTACCTCGAACTAAATAATAGCACGAGATCAAAAAACTGTTAAATAATTGTGAAAACTCGGGAATTCGGTACCTAAGTAAGACACTTTTCACGACTTAGGCGTTCTTTAAAATGTAAAAGGCCTCATCCTGAGGCCTTTCCTTTAAAACGGATTATTTTAGTACAGTGACTAGCGCGTGCACCATGGTGCAGTCGGCATGATCGTACACATAATTTGACATAAAGCTGGATCACCCAATGGGCATTCGCCAGGATTTCCTGGACCAGGTGTAGATGCTACAGCACCAACATTAAAGTCTAATGATGTCGCCGAATTTCCAGCAGCATCAATCGCCTTAATCGTTACAGTTCCCTTAGTTAATCCAGTAACTAAACCAGTTTCAGAAACTGATGCAACTGCGGGGTTAGATGATTCAAATTTAACAGCGCCTGAAGCATTCTTTAAAGCCACCTGTTGGGTTGCTTTTTCTTCGATTGTTGCTGCAGCTGGAACCATCCATACTTTTTTTGCTAACAAATGATCGACGGCTGCAAAAGCGTCAACACGACAATTACATGCTGTTTCAATTTCGACTTTAGCACCCGTGGTTTGCATTAATGAACGAACTTCAGCACCTGTTAAAGTGGGATCTTGCGCTTTTAAGAATGCAACAAGGCCAGCAACTAACGGAGTTGCCATAGATGTTCCAGATAAATTTTCGTATTTATTTCCTGGAAGTGTCGACATAATGGCTTCACCCGGAGCTGCTAAAGATACTTTAGCTTTTCCGTAATTTGACCAACTAGGTTTAGCATCTGAAGCGCCTGAAGCAGCTACTGTCATCATGTTCGGAGTTCCAGAGTTCGCCGGATAGACATCTGTATTATCATTATTCTTACCGTCATTTGCAGCTGCTGTTACGAAAATAATTCCTGCAGCTTCTGCACGTTCAATGGCTTCGATCAATGGCTGTGCTGTTGCTTTAGGAACAGTTGCACCCCATGAGGCCGAGATAACAGATACTTTTTTCTCGATCGCATAATCGATAGCTTTGATTGCATTGTTCAAATCACCCGAACCGTCAGCTCCTAAAAAGCGAAGTGGCATGATTGAAACTTCAGGGCTCATACCAGAAATTCCACCTTCAACAACACCGGTAGCTCCAACAATTCCCGAGCAGTGTGTTCCATGTCCAGGATTTTGCGCCGACGTTAAATCCATAGGATCTGAATCGTTATCGCGAAAGTCATAACCAGCCACCATATTAGCTGCTAAACTTTTGTGAGTATAGTCAACACCAGTGTCGATCACTGCCAATAAGACCTTGCGGCTTCCTTTGTTACCAGCACGTGTCCATGCTTGCTCTGCGTTTACCTTTGTTAATGCGTACTGCTCTTTTAATCCTGTTGTGTTTACAGGTGCATTGAATGCGTAAATTTTAAAATTTGGAACTACGTATTCAATATTTTTATCTGCATAAAGTGCAGCTAAAGTTTTTGCTTCATTTTTTTTCTCGATAGCTACATTTACCAAACGTCCTGGTCGGTGAATGCCTTTCATTTGCAATCCAAATGATTCTGTTTGCATAGCTGCTAACATATTAATTGATGAATTGTTTTTATACTTTACTAAGTATTCTTTTTGAGATGCATTCGCTGTAAATGCCACAAATACAAGCGACGCTAAAAGTCCTAAAAATCCTGGCGCTGTTCTTTTCATAAGTTTTCCTCCGTGAAAAACTGTTTGGTGCTTTTGAGTAGTTCCAACTTGGAACTTTTTTACTTAAAAAAGCCTAACCTGATTAAATAATGAATAAAAACAAAATAATTTATTTTACGCACACGGACTTGGGTTGAGTAGCGTCCTTTTTAGACAAATCCTTATGACACTATGCCATTTCTCCATATCCTTATTCTGTCTATCATCGAAGGCCTTACTGAATTTTTACCAATTTCTTCCACCGGCCATCTTATATTGACCTCGGCTATCCTAGAAATTCCACCTTCAGAATATTTAAAAGCATTTGAAATTATAATTCAGTTCGGCGCCATCTTGGCCGTCATCGTTTTATACAGAGCGCGGTTAAAATGGAATTTTGAATATTACAAAAAAGTGTTCTTCGCATTTTTACCAGCGGCCGTACTGGGATTTTTACTGAAAGATTATTTAACTGCACTATTAGACAGTACTGTTGTTGTCGCCTGGGCACTCATAGCCGGCGGCGTTGTTTTGCTTTTTGTGGATTCATTTTTTAAACGTAATGCTGACTCAGAGCTTTCAGCAAAAAAATCTGTATTTGTGGGTTTTCTGCAATGCCTTGCACTGATACCTGGCGTTTCACGTTCAGCCGCAACTATTATCGGAGCGCAGCTAGCAGGTCTTACCCGAGAGAAGGCGGCTGAATTTTCTTTCATACTAGCCATTCCAACTTTAAGTGCAGCCACATTTTACAAGCTTTGGAAAATTCGGGCACAGTTGGACGTCAGTCAGTCTTTTGACCTTGTGCTGGGTGTGCTGCTGTCATTCGTATTCGCCATAATCGCCATTCGATTTTTTATAACTATTTTAAATAAATATGGTCTTAAATGTTTTGGCATCTACCGCATTATTATAGGTGCCATTGTCTTATACGTCCACGGAAAAGGATAATCATGGAAAGTCTATTTGAAGAAGTTTCGTTCTTAATACCTAACTGGAAATGGATTGCCATCGTCTGCATATTCATTGGACTTTACTTTTTCCAGGTCAGTCTTAATTGGTGCATAGCCAAACTAAAACTAAACCGAGATTACAAACTAGATAAAACCTTTATGCAGTTTTTTCTGCGACTAGAAATTGAAAAAAGCATCAGTTGGATTTTAACTTTGTTACTAGGAAACGTACTTATCGAAATGCTAAGTCTTACGTTGAATCTAGAAAAGTACTTAACATTGTTCTTCAAAGTAATTTTGGCATTTTATTTAATTCGCATTTGCTACCTAGCGGCCGAAGCTTTTGGGGAACTGCTGCATCAGTGGGGAAAAAGCGCTAAAACCATGATCGACGACCAGTTGGCCTACTTTGCTAGTCGCACCATAAAAGTTTTCGTTGTTATTATTGGCTGTTTGATTGCGCTGCAAAATTTCGGGGTCAACGTAACGGCACTTCTTGCGGGACTTGGTATTGGCGGTATAGCCCTTGCGTTTGCAGCACAGGACACCGTAGCCAATGTCTTCGGTACGATCACTATTTTATTAGATAGTCCTTTTAAAATCGGTGACCGTATAAAACTTGGTGACACTGAAGGCTTCGTCGAAGAACTTGGTTTTCGTTCAACCCGTATTCGCACGCTGTACAACTCGTTGATAATTATGCCAAACCAGATCGTAGCTAAAGAAAAAATTGATAATTTGACCAGTCGAAATGGTTGGATTCGCTTTCGCCACATTATAGGCCTAACGTACGCAGCCCAGCCACTGCAACTTCAACAACTGTGTGAAAATTTAAAAGGTGTATTACTGCAAGACCCAAAAGTGGAGCGCGAACGCATATCAATAACCTTTAGCGGTTTCGGAGAATCTAGTTTAAATATTGTTGTCAGTTTCCATTTTCACGTCGAAGAGCTTGAAGATGACACCATCGCTGCGCAAAAATATTTGCATTTGATTCACCAGATGGTTTCACAAATGCAAATGGACTTCGCTTACCCAACGCGGACACTAATCATGCAAAACCAAAATTAATTACTGAATATCTGTTAATAGTATTCCTAGATCCGCAGCAATGCGTTCCTTTAGGCGTTCCGTGTCTTCACGAAATTCTTTCTGCACGATGCTAGTGAACGACTGCTTATCGATTTTATAGCGGTGGTCGGTTCCGTAAACCAACAGCCAGTTCGCAGATTCTTTAATTATCAGTACCGATGTGGTTCCATCGATCTGATTTTTCGATTGTGATGACGAAAATTTCGGGTGATCTGCATTTTTAGTTAAATCATAAGTGAACGAAACTAAAAACTGAGTTTTATCGGTGGAATTTAAGGCGTACTCTGTCGTGTGATACAAAGCGGTCGTGCATCTCCAACCTAAAATTTGGCGACACTTTTTCAGCGCAAGGTCGTTGCCAAAAGTCATAGCCGGAGCAGCTTCTGGCTTTAACCAAGATGTTTCAGAGCCAACGCGCTCGTGAATATCGCCCTTAGTTAAATCTAACACATCATTATATTCAAAAACGAAGTCATCAGGTTTTCCAGAGCGCTTGTAAGAGGTTATAGCATCACGTAAAGCTTGCAGGGGTTGTTGTACATGTATGTTGGCCTTCGAGATAATAAACAAAGTCCGCGTTTGCAAAGAGCTTGGCGCTTTGCCTTCAAAAATAATATTTCCGAACTCAGCCGAAAGCGCGGGATCGATATCATGTGCAGTTTCGCGAATTTTTCTTACGAAATCACCGTTATCACCTTTATCCCAGGCCTGTCCCATCAGAAATAACTCTTGTACAATGCGGCCGTTAACTGAATCGATGGCGCGGAACTTTTCCGATTCATGTAAGCCGAGGGCTGGCGCTACAATGCGCGCGTATGTTGGGTCTACGGCCATTGTCCGCTGTTGCAAAAGCTGCGCAACAAATTCAGTTTCATTTGCGTGCGCTACTCCGGCGCAGAGTAAAGCAATCCACAACACGTTATTCATATAAGCCCCTATTTTTTTAGAAACAAAGGTCTAACAGATTACAAGCACATTTCAAGCTTGAACACAGGCGGCTGTAAATTTTGGCTGTTAAAACTATCTTAACAGCTGACGCCAGCGTAAGTTAACAAAAGTTAATTAAGCTGGCTTAGCCAATCGCGAAAAACGATAAACTGTGGGTCGGTATCTTCAGAAACCACCTGCACCCGTCTTTTTTCTTTTTGATCTTCCACGATCGAGCACATCAACTGCACCACTCCAATTGGCAAGGTCAATGCGACTATAAAGTAGCCAGCGATCCAATCCGGCAGGGTATCTTTAAATTGCAGGCCACCCTCGGAAAGATTTACGGTGGTTGTTCCAATTGATTTGGTTGTCGAACTGAGTGTGCACGGAACGCTAATATCGTGCCGTTTGTGCAATCGTGGCAGTTGTTTTCTGGGACGTACAACGAAATATTCGGTATCCGTTTCGCCAGCCATAGTTTTTTCAGTTTGATGTAGGGGTGGGAAATTCTGTGCCGAAGTTTGCTTAGCTTGAAATAACTGCGGTTGTTCCTGATTGGAAAGCGCGCTCCAGGTGCTAGCCCCTTCAATGCAAACTTTGCAAAGTCGCATTTCATTGGCAGACATCACCTGCACTAACAATTGAACTTCCGCGGCAGTTAAGCCGTACAAAGTCCAACCTTTAAGTGCGTTATGTATTCCCCATAATGGCATGTCGGTGATTCCGCGTTCTTTTTAAGGTTATACTATTGATAACACGTTTTTTCGATAAATCCTTCAGGTACTACTTTTCCTTTTACAACATTGGCCCATGTTCCACCTTTGTCCATTACCGCAATTCGGCCACCGCGCTTAATTTTAAAAAGTTCTTTACCAGAAAGCGTAGCACGGTCTTTTATAACGCAGTCCCGTTTCATAGTCACAGCCCGGGCTTGATCGGATGCGGCTACCGCTGGCGTATCTCGGCGCATACCGGCAGTTTCTGCACGAATTTTTTCTGAATCCAGTCTAATTTTTTCAGTCTCTTGCTCGGCACGCGAAGTTTCCATACGAATCTTTGCTTCTTCAGTTGAGGATTTTAATTTATCCGTTGATCCCATCAGCTGCTCGCGCTCTTGCTTTAAACGCTCGGCTTCAGTTTTCATCCGCGTCGAATCGGTTTCGTATTTTTTTAACTCGGCTTCTGCGAAAGCCTGAGACCTTTTAAGTTGTACAACTTCTAAATTCATCCCTGATGTTTCTTTTTGAAACTGCACGCGAATCTTTTCGTATTCGCTTTTTGCTTTCGCGGCTTGATCACGAACACGCTCGTCATCTTTTTTTAAAGCGGCTAGTTTTTTCTGTTCTTCATCTAACGACGCACGTAATTGCTTGTTTTGTTCAACTGTTTTTAAGTTGTCTTCCGCAATTTTTGCGGTACTTTTTGCCGTCACTTCGGCTTGTGCTTTGATACGGGCCACTTCGGCTTCGGTGCGTTTCATTTCGGACTCAGCGCGCGCTTTTTCTTGATTCATCTTTGCTTCAGCAGATTTGGCTTCTGCGATGGCTTTTTGATTTTGCGCAGCGGCTTTAGCCAAATTTAGCTGTGACTGTTTTTGTTGATTTTGCGCAGTGACCATTTCCTTTTGAAACTGGGCCGCATCGGCAGCTGCTTTTTCCGCTGCTTTTTCCGCTTCTGAAAACTTACCTGCTGATTCAGCCGTAGCTTGCATTGCCTTTTTTAATTTTTCCTGTGATTCAAGGCGCGAGGCTTCACTTTTCTGAACCTTTTCGCGAATAGACTTGGCTTTAGTTTCATAATCTAAAGCGGCTTTCTGAGCGGTTTTTTGATTTTTCTCGGCTTCGGCAATTTCTAGCCGCACTTGCGCGATTTCTTTTTCAGCCTGCGCCATTTCTTTTTTGGCAGTCTCTTCAGCTAATTTTGCTTTTGCTGCTGCTGACTTAGCTTCGTTTTTGGCAGTGTCCGATCGTTTACGATCCGCTTCGGCACGCTTTTTTGAATCATTAGCCTCGGCCCTGGCCGCTTCTGAATCGGCTAATGCTTCTTCAGCCTCGATCTCTGCATTTTCCGCTTCTGCAGCTTGTAAGTTAACACTTGTAAAACAACCACATAGAACAAAACACAGTAATAAGTTTTTAAGCACAATGATCTCCTGTAAGCCTTAAAGTTTAATACGGTAATCTTAATAAGAGAAACCATCCCTGCAAGACTCTAAACTTCAGTCGAGTTTTAATTTGAGATTCGGAAGAAAACGGGCGAAAAAACCCCGAAACACCCAAACAGCGACGCCGGCAAACGGCACTGTCGTGTTCGTTGACAGCTCAGATCTATTTTAGCGCGTTTAAACTTGGCGAAGTCTTTGCTTTAGTAAATGGTACCCCCCATGGCGGCTAGGGACTCTCCCCCCATACCTGGCCGTCTTTTTTTTTCTTTATTTCGCCAAAATCAACTACTCTAGTTTTTATGAATCAACGAAGCCTATCTTTTTTAACTTTGCTGTTTGTACCAGCTACGGCTTTTGCATTTGTGGTGGTGATCGACCCTGGTCACGGCGGAGTCGACGGCGGCACCAGTCGCGGAACGTTCAAAGAATCTACCATTGTCTTTGAAATTGCCGAAAAAATAAAAAAAAAACTTTCTGAAGATGCAGACATTGAAGTTTTCTTAACTCGCGGTGCTGCCCGTGGCCTATCATTAGAAGATCGTGTACGCGTTGCTAAGCAAAAAAATGCTGATTTATTTTTAAGCCTACATGCGAACTCGTCGACATCCGCTAAGGTTAGTGGGATGGAATATTATTTTAGTGCTAAACAGCCTGCAACAGTGCTTTTAAAGCAGCAACTATCAGATGATACATTACCAATAGTTGAAGTTATTAAAAAAGACCTTATCGATTTTGGAAAAACCAAACAAAGCCTAGATTTTAGCAAAAAAATTCAGGCAGCAGCAAAAACCTTCTTAAACCTTGAAAGCTTTGGCAGTCATCGTTCTGCCACCAGCAAAATTCGCCGCGCGCCGTTCTACGTGATTGAAAATACTGAAATGCCTGCGGTCTTAGTTGAAGTCGGCTTCATTTCTAACCAACGCGAAGCTCGAAAACTGGTCACACCGGAATACCAAGTCGAATTGGCCCGCGCATTGAGCGCAGCCATACAGAATTATAAGATGCAGTTTTCAAATAAAACAGTGACAAATTAAGCTGTCTTAACAAAGATGAAGTCCATGAAACGACTAGACCAGCGCGAAGTTCACGAATTACGTCCCATTAAAATTACACCGCACGTTTTAGATTATGCCGAAGGTTCCGTTTTAGTCGAATTCGGCAAGACACGCGTGATGTGTTCTGCAAGTTACGAGGCCAAAACTCCGCCGTGGTTGCAAAATACTGGCGCCGGCTGGGTCACTGCGGAATATGGCATGTTGCCACGCTCAACCCACACCCGCATGAAGCGTGAAAAAACGCAGACTGGTGGACGCACACAAGAAATTTCTAGGCTTATTGGCCGCGCGCTACGTTCGTGTGTCGATCTAAAAGCGATGGGTGAAAAACAATTATTAATTGATTGTGATGTCATCAACGCCGACGGCGGAACACGCACAGCTGCCGTAACCGGCGGTTTTGTTGCTTTAGCTTTAGCATTAAAAAAATTAAACGCACTATCTGAAATTAAAACTATTCCTTTGAAACATTATGTATCAGCAGTATCAGTCGGCTTGCAGGAGTTGAACGGAAATAAATTTCCGCTTTTGGATTTAAATTACGAAGAGGACAGCGAAATCGGCACCGATATGAATTTTGTAATGACGGATAAAAATGAATTTATTGAAATTCAGGGTACGGCTGAAGAGGGCACATTTTCAAGACAGCAGTTATCCGACATGATGACGTTAGCTGAAAAAGGCTGCGAGCAATTATTTCAAGAGCAGGCAAAGTGGGTTGGGTCTTTTTTTCCGTTAAAAAGATAGGTTAGGTTTCACGCATGGAAATTTGGATTGCTACTGGAAACAAAGGCAAACTTGAAGAGTATAAGTTAGCACTTGGAAAATTCCCTGCCGTAAATTTATTTTCTCAAGCTGATTTACCATCGTTTACTTCAAAGCCAGAAACAGGCACAACTTTTTTAGAAAACGCGCGCATTAAAGCCAAATCCGTGAAAGCCATGAAGTCAGCAGCTTTTGTTTTAGGCGAAGATTCTGGCCTTGAAGTCGAAGGTTTAAATCAACTGCCAGGAATACATTCTGCACGATACGCTGGACCCCATGCCCGAGATTCTGAAAATATCGCTAAACTTTTAAAGATGATGCAAATTCGAAATGTACCGACGCGTGCAGCACAATTTAAATGTGTGACTTCTGTTATCACTCCGGAAAATGAAGAGTGGACATTCGAAGGCGTGATGAAAGGAACAATCAGCAGCAAAGCCACGGGCCTTATGGGATTTGGCTATGATCCAGTGTTTGTTCCTGACGGTGAAATAAAAACATTAGCTGAACTGGGCCCTGGTTATAAAATTCAAAAATCTCATCGCGCGATGGCTTTACTTCAATTTATAAATAAACTTCAAGAAAAAGGACAAATCTAGTGTCGTTATCAAAACTTAAAATATTTGCCAGCAACTCAAATCAAGTTTTAGCTACCGACGTTTGTAAATTGTTAGGTGTCGAACTTGGACGAAGCAGCGTTAGTACATTTGCCGACGGGGAAATAAATGTTGAAATAAAAGAAAGTGTTCGTGGTAAACACGTGTTTGTGATTCACAGCACATGCCCGCCCGTGAATCAAAATTACATGGAATTATTTATCATGTTGGATGCGCTAAAAAGAGCGTCTTCCGCTGACGTAACTGCGGTCATTCCCTACTATGGCTATGCACGACAGGACCGAAAAGTGGCTCCTCGGGCACCTATTTCAGCAAAGTGTATGGCCGATTTATTAACTACAGCTGGTGCCGACCGCGTCGTTTCCGTCGACCTGCATGCAGCGCAAATTCAAGGATTTTTTAATTGTCCGTTTGATCACTTATTCGCCATACCCACCTTAGCCAGATCGTGGATCCAAAATTTTGGCAAAGGCGCTGATTATGTCACAGTGAGTCCAGATGCCGGCGGAGTGGAGCGAGCCCGGGCCTTTGCTAAACGCATCGATTCATCATTGGCCATTATTGATAAGCGCAGGTCCGGTCCTAACGAAGCCAAAGCCATGCACCTAATTGGTGATGTCGAAGGTAAAACGGCCGTGATTGTTGACGACATGATAGATACGGCTGGGACTCTGACACAAGCTGTTGACAGCCTATTGAAAAATGGGGCAAAACGAGTGTTCGCAATTGCAACACACCCCGTGCTTTCTGGACCCGCGATCAGTCGCATTTTAGAAAGCCCGATTGAAAAAGTTTTTGTGGCTGACACAATTCCTTTAAGTGAAGCAGCTGTTCGCTCCGGCAAAATTCAGGTCGTCACCGTGGCCCCTGTTCTGTCTGAGGCGATCAAGCGAATACACGATCATGACTCGGTCAGTTCGTTATTTGATTAAATTCGCGGGAACGCGAATACTTAAATTATCGTAAAAAAACAAAGCGAC
>JAYTMU010000092.1:0-1848 GCA_043728195.1 Bdellovibrionales bacterium | reverse complement strand
CCAGTTAGGTGGTAGCCCAGTCATTTCAGTCAGTGAATACGAAAGTATCAATAAAGATTTTTCAGGTGAAACATTTAAGTTTTTTAAAGCTAACGCCGTTGTCACTTCAGCATGAACTAGTTTTGTGTGTAGATCAGAAAACTTATTTATCGCGGTCGTCGATTTTTCAATTAAAATCTGTTTCTGAATTTGTGATCTAAGCACGTTGGCTACTGCAAAACTAGCCGTGCCAGGTCCAGCGCCCCAATCAATGGTGGTTTCGAATTCATCAAAGAATCCAACTTGCAAACCACGCTGTATGACACCTGTTACACGAATATAGTTAAGTGGTAAAAAATAGTTTCGGTACGCATTCTGACAATAGCTTTCATTCCAAGGAGTTTGGCCATTTGGGTTTTGAATAAAATAATCAGACAATTGCAAAATGTCTGCTGCTAGCTGTGCAAGATTTGCGGGAGCATCGTGCGCAAACATGGCTTAAATATTTATCCGCAGATTTAACATACTATTTTCCTCTTGTCCGGCTTGAACATTTTCAGGCACGTGAACGATCACATTTGGCCCGCGTGGCGCCCATCGTTTTGGATGATGCACGCTAACCGGAGAATAAATTCCATGAGTAATTGCACCTACGCTTGCTGCTAGGTGTGCAACGCCGGTAGATGGAGCTACAACATAAGTTGACGCAGAAAGAATCTGAATTAGTTCCTGTAAGCTTAAGCAATTTTGCAACCAACGAACAGCAGGATTATTCTGAAACTCCTTCTTAATTTCAGTAAGACAAAGATCGTCTGCCACGGTTCCAGTGATACATACCACTTTGTGTTGACCAATTTTTTCATGGATGAAGTTAATGTACTGACTTTGTTGCCAATTTAATGCAGATCCCATCATTCCAGGATGTACGACGATATAGTTTCCGACAGATAGCTTATAATTCCTTAATATTGAAGTTGCGTCAGATTTTTCAATTTCAAAATAATGAAAACGTCTATCATCTTTAAGGCTAAAAGTTTTTAGAATTAAATCCTTGTTGTAATCAAATTCATGTTGCTGCGCTTGTGATCTTTTCTGACGAAGGCCTGAATTTAAAAACAAAAAGCTATGCCACTGACTATAAACACCGCTGCGTACTGGAACGCGCGCTTTAAAAAGTTCAAAATTAACCCACCACGGACCTTGAAAGCTTATAGCAGCATCAGGTTTAAGCTGGTTAATAAAATTTCGTAATCTTAAAGCTGAGGCTTTCGGATCAGTTTTATCAAGCTCTAGATATTTTCTTTTTTTTATTCCAAGATCGACAACTGCACTTAAACCTTTTTGAATGATCCAGGTGACGTCAAATTCAGCCTCATCTAAGATCTGATCTACTGGCAACGTGCAGATCAAATCTCCAATTTTATCTAACCGAATAAGTAATACTTTTTTTTTACCCATGGCCTACTTGTAATCTTCAACCGGAGGGCACGCACAAACTATGTTTTTATCACCGAAGGCATTATCAACACGGCTTACTGGCGGCCAGTACTTATTAGCTTGGACCCACTTTAGCGGGTAGGCGGCTTTTTCACGCGAATAGTTTTGTTTCCACTCTGTCGCTAGTAATACATCTGCTGTATGGGGCGCATTTCTAACAATGTCAGGTGTTGCATCGGCCTCTTTACGAATCTCAATCATAGCATCACAGAAGCGGTCTAATTCTTTTTTGCTTTCAGATTCCGTAGGTTCGATCATCAGCGTTCCAGCAACTGGCCACGACATCGTTGGCGCGTGAAACCCGTAATCCATTAGGCGTTTTGCAATGTCAGTCACATCAATGTTGTGCGATTTTTTAAGGGGACGAATATC
>JAYTMU010000091.1:0-2035 GCA_043728195.1 Bdellovibrionales bacterium | reverse complement strand
TGCCATTCGAAGACCCGGGTCTAACACCCGAGGGGCTAATGCAAAGTGAGCGCTTGCCTGATGTCGTAAGCAAGTATAACTTGCCGGCGGCGGCGGCACTATGGGCTTCAGAAAAAATTCGCACTCATCAAACATTTCAGGGATTAGCTTCAACCTTTAAGCTAAACACCGAAACTAAAGCGGAACTTAATTTACGAAGTGAATCTGAATCGCAAAATATGTTTCACCAGCGAGTTAAAATCCTAATTGATGAGTTAACGCTAAGTTCATGCAATGACTTACAAAGTTGTATTTATATTTGCACCCACTACGACTGGATTGAAGAGGCCATGGCCTTGATCCCTAGCGATAAAAATCTGTTAACTTTTGAATTTAACAGCTGGGCGCCGGCGCAGTTTGTGCATTTTAAAATCACGAAATCGCCCGCTAGCACCATCTGGAAATTTATAAAAAAAGGGGTCTGTCCGTGACCCCAACACATAGTATCCACCTGACGCAAAACATTTGGGCTGTGGGCAGAAACTACGCAGCCCATGCAAAAGAAATGAACGCTCCAATTCCTACGCAGCCAATTATTTTCCTTAAGTCGGGAAACTGTTTAAATCCGGGCTCGGTGATTCGGTTGCCAACGTGGTCAAACGATGTTCACTACGAGCTAGAACTTGCATTTTTATTAGACGACAATTTAAATTTCTCGCATGTATCCCTTGCACTTGATTTAACCGCACGAGATGCCCAGGACACGGCAAAAAAATCAGGGCAGCCATGGACTTTAGCGAAGTCATTTTCTGAATCCTGTCCAGTTGGATCATGGGTATCTCTATTAGATGCCGGCGACATCGATTCGTTACAATTTGCGCTATACAAGAATAAAAAACCCGTGCAGACAGGTTTTGCAAAAGATATGATTTTTAAACCAGCGCAGCTATTGCAGTTCATCAGCAGCCGCTTTCCGGTTAGTAACCACGACGTGGTGCTGACTGGCACGCCAGAGGGTATCGGGCGCCTTCAGGCGGGCGATCTGCTGCAGGCCGAGCTGATTCAAGATAGAAAAAGTTTACTCAGTTGCCAGTGGGACGTATTGTAATTTTGGCTTGCCAAAAACCCTCTATTTGGCGAAACTTCAGCACGAAATTCAAGAGGTAAATATGACCAATCCCGATCAGCAGGCAAAGATTATTTCTAAAGGTGAAGAGATTCTAAAAAAAATGGAATCGCAAAGTAAAGCATCTTTATTTTCAAAAGATTTTTGGTATGGCTCGATCATGGACTGGAGCATGAAGAACGAAAAGTTTAAGACCAACATGTTTCGCTTTGTAGACGTGCTACCCTCTTTGAATTCGGGTGACGATGTGGCGACACATTTGAAAGAATATTTTTCTGAAGGCGGCAAATCCGAATTACCAAGTGTGTTTAATGTGGGGCTTGGTTTGGGATCACTAGCGCCAGGCTTAATGGCTGGTGCGATTAAGAAAAATGTCATGGGTATGGCCAAAATGTTTATCACTGGCGAAGATGCGCAAGAAGCTATCACCGTCTTAAAAAAAGCTAGAAAAAATAACTTAACTTTTACAGTCGACATTTTAGGTGAAGCCACGCTTTCTGAAAAAGAAGCTCTAGATTACCAGCGACGTTACATTGAACTTATCGAATGGTTAGCAAACGACGCAAAAAAATGGGATGAAAACGCGTTACTTGACCGCGATGCCGAAGGCTCTATTCCGAAAGTAAATGTTTCCGTAAAAATGACGGCACTGTATTCACAAATTAGCGATAAGGCGTGGGACGAATCAAAAGCAAAAGTTAAAGATCGACTACGACCTGTTTTTAAAAAAGGTATGGAGCTTGGCGTTTTTATTAATTTAGACATGGAACACTACGCGGTAAAACACATGACTGTTGAAGTCTTTCAAGAACTTATCAGCGAACCTGAATTTCGCGGCTATAAATTTTTTGGGTGCGTGGTGCAAGCTTATTTGCGTGATTCATATACTGACGTGCAAACATTAATCGAGTTCGCAAAAAAACGCGAAGT
>JAYTMU010000090.1:0-2938 GCA_043728195.1 Bdellovibrionales bacterium | reverse complement strand
GTCTTTTAGAAGCTTAGCTTCTGTGCCCTGGATCACATCTTGTTTATTCCAGTTTTACTTTTTGGATTATGTTTTTGAAAAAAACTGCAGACCATAGATTAATCTGATTTTTATCTTGCAAGAATCCAAGCACATCAGCCTTTGCCTGACTCCAGTTAACAGCAGCCACACGTTTTTCAAAAAGCTCAATCAGATGTTTTTCCGTTAAAGTTTCCACAAGTGCTCCGGAAGCTTTCATTTTTTCCTCAAGATAACTACGCTTAACGGGAATTTCACGAGCCATATACCACTGCACGTCGTAGAAATCACGACCTTTGGTGCGCGTCTTCCATTTACGAAAAAGAGCTGCGTGCATTTTACCGCCAAATAAAGAAGGTAGTGTAAGTGTCTTAACAGTGTAAGGCGATGGTAAAAGTAAAGTTTTTATTTCCGTATCAAATGATGTGGCAGGATCGACATCAACTTCGAATTTAATTTTCAAATTTTGGTTTTTCTGAATAGTATCGACAAATCCTTTGGCACCCCGAATGTTTAGGAAAAGCATTTGCGTGTTTGCTTTTAAGAAGGCTGACTCGATTGTGCGCTCTTCGCTTTTATCAATTCTTTCTAGTGAGCATTCAAAACCGAATGCTTTAAGTTCCCGCTCCAATCCTTTAAAATATTTATCCAGTTTAAACTTTGGATCTGGCTGTAGAAGGGTGAAATCCAAATCCTCAGAGAAACGATCCAGACCGTGCATAATTCTTAAGGCGGTACCTCCGTAGAACGCTGCTATCTCAAAAAAACCGCTACGATCAAGGCCAAGCAAGATGATTTCTTGAAGTATTTCTTTTAATGCATTTTCATAATCATCTGTCGATTTCGGATTATATTTTTCAAGCATTTGCTGTACGGCTTCATTCATTTGACTAAATTCCTTGTAAGTTCGTTGGCAAACCAATTTACATGCTGAAACGGATATTTTTCTGCATAGGACTGCAGTTTTTTAAGCGACACTTTGCTTTCAATGCTTTTCAAATCTAAACGATAGGAAGCTTGAATGTAATTAAAATAATCTTTTTGATTTCTAAATTCTCCCTTAGTTTCTTTGATATGAATAAAATCAAGCAGCGCTTTCTCTGGCGAGGCATATTGACAAAAAGATCCGTTAAATACTTCTTTTAGCTGCACACCCACTGCGTACAGTGATTCTTTAATGTGATGATAATCGAAACTGCCAGCGGGTGTGGAAAAAGATTTACCTCGGCCCATGGAAATTGAAGTTATCGCGGTTACTTTTTCTGGGATAAATCCATAATTTGAAAGAGCCGTTTCAAGAGAAATATACGAAGGGCCATATATTAGATTCGCAAGAATTTCTTTCGAGTAAGGTCGCAAACCGAGATCACTACTTAGTAAATAAACACCCTGTTTGATTGGTAAAATTAAGCCTTTTTTGCTTAAGGAACTGATCTTGCCACGGACGTCTTCGTAGTCCGAAAAGGCCCCCATAAGCATCGCCGTAGTGATTTCAGGTGTTTTTAACTGCCTTAAATAAGACAACTCACTTTTCATGACCAACCTCATTCTTGTTACTAGTATATTGCCATAAGCACTGTATACTGACAACAAGTAACCATAGTTTATTACTAGTATAGCTGAATTTGGCCATATACTAGATTCGATATTAGCATCAACAAACGACGAAAGCCCCGTAATACTGATCTGCTTGGGGTCGAGTAAATCCAGTTAAAAAACGAAACGCCTGCGTAAATTGCGCCGGTCAGGTCTCAAAAAACATCGTACTAAACCGAGAATTAGCTTAAATAAGATTCTTGAACACGGCTGTCTTTTAGCAGCTCAGTCACCAGCTATGAAATATTTTAATTTCCACCCGGCTGATGTTTTAATGAATTCGGCGCGATATCCAGTTGGACCTCGAGCTTCTGATTGACTTACAAATCCCTCTTTTTTGTCACCAAGATCAATAGTGTACCACCCATCCACCCGCTGATCTGAGTAAAGCTTGAGTATTTCATAATCTGCAATCCTAATAGTTTTTGCTGAAGACTGGGGTTTTACTTTTATGGCAGTTTTTTCTTTGACGGTTGCAATATATGTATAGGAATCAAACTTATCGGGCCATTTTGAATACACGTAAGGACAAGAAAATGCTTTTTCAGTTTTGGTGCAGCCTAAGTCTATTACACTTTGGAGGTCATTCCAGAATTCAGAGTTCCTCCCTTCAACTATTTTATAGTGTTTCAAAAAACCGTCTTGTGCGCTTTTTCGATCGGGGTCCGCTCCAAATGTGTATTGCACATCATCGGCGAGGATTTTTTTAATAAATGTTGAGTTATGTTTCCGAATTGCTTCGTTGAGATCTTTTTTAAATACGACAAATGACGGATCCCCTAACGACTCATCAACAGGGGTAAAGCGGTCTGATGTGCGGTGAAGAAACTGGAGACATTCGCAGAGTATCAAAATGATACAGGACTTCGCTGATTTCTAAAAAAACCGAAAAGGTTTATGAAAAGGAATCAGTCATGGCAAAGCAAAAAGGTAATAGGGCAATTGCAACAAAAGAACAAAAATTAAAAGTTATTGAAGAATATAAATCTGGAACTAAGTCAGCAAAAGAAATTGCTGAACAATTCGGTTCAAGTAATAAAAATTTAATTCATGCCTGGAAATATGAATTTGAAGAACGCGCTAAAGGCGAACGTGTTGATGAGCTTAAAAACACAGGCTATTCATCAGAAGCGGCTAGAAGGATTTTAGAGTTAGAACTTGAAGTGGTTGAATATCAAAAAAAATTAGCTGAGCAAGTTTTAATCAATGACCTTTTAAAAAAACTCCGAAACCAGAGCAGCTATCAACCCGAGAAAAATGCGACTGGGTTGACCGAAATTATCAGAAGTTTAAATCAAAAGAAAAAGCCTGTAAGACAATAGGT
>JAYTMU010000089.1:0-3607 GCA_043728195.1 Bdellovibrionales bacterium | reverse complement strand
TGGGTCACCGCCTTATTCTATTTATACAAATCCGACTAGCGATGACGGCCTAGGTGGATACCCTGGTGAATCAACTAAAATTATCTCGCCAACATTAGGCACGCTGCTTGAGTGTGCGGGTGGAAGTGGTGCCCACATTGGCGGAGTAGACAGTTTTAACGCAGCAAATCCTGCAGCAGGCAATGTGGCAGGAGCTTCAGCTGGTAGTGGGCGGCCAGTGTATGGATCACCAAATCGCGTGGCTGCTGGCAGTTTTGCACAGTCCAATAGTCCCGGTGCTTGCGGGCTGAATAACTACGGCCGCGGAAATCCGGGGGCAACATTTTGGAATATATCATCGGGCGACTACGCGGGCGGCAGCACGCCATTTGGTTTTGGCTCTGGTGGTTCTATTCACAGAAGTGGTTGTTACGTGGGTTACCTTGTTGGGGGAAATTGCCCATTTGCGGCCGATGGCAAAGACGGAGTCGTGTACATCGACGTACGTTACTAACCGCACATACTTTAGACCCCGATCAGGGTATAAAGTACTAGTTTTTAACTTTTTATACCACGATCGTGGAACAAAAATACCATAATTATTGAAATAACCCCCTATCAGGGGTTATGATTTATTTATGAAACCCACACGAAAGTTAAACTCGACGCGACGGACCAAGAAACAAATAGAATCAGTCGTTTCATCTATTGCTCTTTTTGTTCGCCTTCGCAGGGAAGAACTTGGCTACACGCAAACAGAATTAGCGTTCAGAGCAGGACTTAGTACACGATTTGTCAAAGAATTTGAACTGGGTAAAAAAACGGTTCGTCTAGATAAAGTGAACGACTTACTGAATTATCTAGGAGCTACCCTTGAAGTTAAAAAACGAGGTAACTAATGTCTAAGGGGCGTATTTACTTTAACAATCAACACGTTGGTAGCCTAACCAAAAATGTTGATGCATCGTTTTGGTTAGACTATTTACCTGAAGCCAAACCCGTCAGTTGGACACTACCCTTATCCCAAACCACTTATACATCCGCTGAACTTTTCCCCTTTTTTGACGGACTTATTCCTGAAGGCTGGCTATTGAACTTAGTGCAGAAAAACTGGAAAATTTCAAAAACTGACCGTATGGCCTTGCTGTTGGCCACGTGCCAAGATTGCATCGGCGCAGCCCACGTGCTTGATAAAAATCACGCCGGCATAGATCAGGAAGGTTCAGTCAAAAAAAATTCAAAAACTAATTTACAAAAAACCACTGGCGTGACACCAACGTCAGATAGATGTCTAATCTGCTTGGTAGATCTTAAACACCAAGGGCCGTTGTACCACAAAAAGTGCGCACTGAATCTTTTTGGATTTTCACATACACCGATAGTCGATATTTCTACTGACGATCTAGATAAACTAGCTTTAATGCAAATTAACCAGCGCCAAACTTTAACTGGTGTGCAAAAAAAACTATCGCTCTCTTATACCCACGATGTAAAAAAAGAACGACTTACTGTGGTCGGCTTAGATGGGCGTTTTATATTAAAACCGTCTACTACCGAATATCCTGAAATGGCTGAAATTGAGCACCTTTGCATGAAGCTAGCAGGCTTACAAAAAATTCCCATGGCTGAATGTGGCCTTATCTATTTATCTAGTGGCGAACGGGCCTACATCACCCGCCGTTTTGACCGCGTTGAAAATGAAAAAATTCAAGTAGAAGATTTTTGTCAGCTATCCGATAAAAGCACGGCTAGGAAATATGATGGTTCAAGCGAAGCGCTTGGTAAAGTAATCGATAAATACTCGGCACAGCCACAGGATGATAAACTAACTTTATTTGAAATGATTTTATTTTCTTTTTGGATTGGCAACGCTGATATGCATTTAAAAAATTTTTCTTTATGGAAAGACCCGCACAGTCAATTGGTCCGCATGAGCCCAGGGTATGATTTTTTAAGCACTCGGCTACTTATTTCAATCAATGAAGATAAGGAAGAGCTGGCCTTACCTATCAATGGACGTAAAAACAAATTGAAATGGCGTGACTTCTTATCTTTTGGAAATAATTTAAAAATTCCGGTTAACGTAATGGAACGTGTTCGTGAAAGAATGTTAGATTCTTTTTTTGATGCCGACGATCTAATTAGTCGAAGTTTTTTATCCGACCAAAAAAAACAGGCTATTAGCAATTTACTTATTGAACGAACAAAAAGAATAAGTAATCAATAACACGTCAACGACCGCCTTCTAATGTCATTTGAAAAGCTTTTCCTTCGGAATTAAATCAACTTTTCTTCCAGGCAAAACTTTGCGAATGGTAATACTCGACCGCCTTTTGCCGCATTTCCAAAATCTTTTTTTCCAAGATGAACCTGATACATCATGGGTATTTTTAAACGATCCTGATAGTACGCCAAGTTTTTTTGCAAGTCGCGTTCACCGGTTTTACATTCCACTGCGAAAAGTGGTTTTTTATCTTTGATCACGACAAAATCTATTTCGCGGCCTTCGACATCCTTCAGATAGCGAAGTTCCATTTTATAGCCGTTGAAGGCCTCGTGAAAGTGACAGTATTTCAGCAGATGGCCAGCGACTAAATTTTCAAAACGGGCACCCGAATTTTGCGCTTCGGACCAGTCCCATAAATAAAGCTTTTGCATTTTTTTAACGGCTTTACTGCGGTTAATACCGTACGGCGAAATACGATAGCAGTAGTAAAGGTTTTCAAGAATTGTGAGCCACCTGGTGACCGTATTTGGTGACCGTATTTGGTGACACTTGCAAATCCTCTTGCAGACTTTTAATTGAAAGCATTGATGAAACTTTTGGATTCAACAAATCGACTAAAAGTTCAATTAAAGAAATCTCTTTTATATTTTCAAGATCACGTAAATCTTGAGTCACCACGCGTGTCACCCGTTCTTTTTGCCAACGTCTCCATTCAGAATTACCACCCTTTCGGAAATGATCTAATCGAGCGGACACTGTCACAACCGGATCGTAGTAAAATTCACCTGACTGAATATAACTTCGTAGCATTATTCAGTCAGGTGAATTTTACTACGATCTGTTTTAAAGATTCAGGTAACTAGTCAATTATGGACTTTGTCACTAACCCATAATTCGCTGAACGTTAATGATACCCTTGATTTTTTGCAGCGCTAGCATGGCAGCTGATAACTGCTTTGTGTCTGTGACTGAAATTTCAAACTGACAAACTGCTTTTTTATCCCGAGTGGTGCGGATTTGCGCTGATTCAATATTAATTCCCTGCACAGAAAATGTTTCAGACATCAATTTTAATAATCCTGGCACGTCTTGTCCGATGACTTCTAATTTCACTTGCCGCTCTTGGCCTTCACTTGCTGTTTTTGCATTCCAAGTTACATCTACACGGCGCATTTGATCTACTTCGAAAACTTTTCGGCAGTCTGCCTGGTGAACAATTATGCCTTTACCACGGCTAATAAATCCAGTGATCGAATCTCCTGGAATAGGTCCACAGCATTTTGCAAAATGCACTAGTACATCTTCCATGCCATCGACCGCCACCAAAGAATTGGATTTGCGCATTTTGGCCTTAGCTGATTTGACCACTTTTTCTAAAAATGTGATGTCCTCGGGCTTTTC
>JAYTMU010000088.1:0-22198 GCA_043728195.1 Bdellovibrionales bacterium | reverse complement strand
GCAAAAAGTCGCAACTTGTCAGAGATTCCTTTAAATTCAGTTTCAAATTCAGTTGATAGATTGGTCACCATGCTGCGATTTAAATCAAAAACTAACTCTGTCTTGTCGGTCTTGAAAACTTCGACGGCAATCAATAAATAAACAATCAGGCACGACAGTAAAAGTGCGCTCATTACCGCTAAAAATTTTGCGCGAATTGAAAAAAATCCTGGCATCAGTACCCCAATGGTTTAACCCTATCTTATCGTCAAAATAAGGCTTAAACCTGAGTGATAAACCGAAATTAGTTTTTAGCGGCCTGTTCTTTGAGTTCGTTCGTCACTTTCAGCTATCTGTCCACTTGTTGAAGTCGACAAAACTTTGAAAGCGTAGAGCGTTGCTGGAGTTAATCCGGTAAAGGTTACAGAGTGATTCTGGACTAAAGTCGGATCTACTGGGGACAGGGTAACAACCATATTGCTCGTATTTTTAATTTGCAGTTGGCTTGTAGCGGGAATATTTGTTGTCCACTCGACAGTAATTACTGTTGAGGTCACTGCTGTTACACGCACATCAGCTGAATTAATCATTAATGCTGGTTCCGTCGGAGCACATGGATTGTCGGCTTGCTCTGGAAATGAATAATTTTCGTTTTGCAGAACCTTCCAACCACGATCTAAAAGTTCGTAATATGCTAGTTTCGGTTCAACCGGATTTTTTGTGGAATCAAAATACAGACTATTTCCCTGCTGTCCACAAAGTGGATCGGTTACAGCATTAGTAACACCGTCGGGCCACGGTCTCCACATTACAACCATGGCAATATGAAATCTAGGTCCTTGGTAATATTCTAAAGTTATCGGAAGTTTAGATCCCGCAGTCATAGTCACGGGATCAGTAGCACACATTAATTTTGTTGGGTGAGTTCCATCATTATTTACTAATGTGACTTCTCTACCA
Source organism: Bdellovibrionales bacterium (assembly GCA_043728195.1). Classification (GTDB taxonomy): domain Bacteria; phylum Bdellovibrionota; class Bdellovibrionia; order Bdellovibrionales; family Bdellovibrionaceae; genus Pseudobdellovibrio. Next base: position 21,259 of record JAYTMU010000088.1, on the reverse strand, counting down.
AGACCATCCGGAATCTTAAGAAGGGCGCCATCGTCGGCTAGAACTGCGAACTGATACTGACCCGGTATTTCATCAGTCGCCAACTGTACTTGGCCTTTCATTCGTAAGCCAAAGTATTCATACAGAGTGTCGCCATTTATACTTTTAACCAATTCGCCAGATTGCAAATAAAAGCCACGATCAAATGGACGAGTTGGCACAAATAGCCGATCGAGAAATACAGTGGCATCGGCAACAACTGCATTCGTCATAAAATCAGCTATGTTTCCGTAGCGGGGTTGATCGTTTGTAAGATACACCAGATTTCCAATTAGGCCCCGATCGCGCGCCTGTGGAGAATTGGTTTTGAAGGGGTCACAGATTGTTTGCTTGGGGTCAAAGAAGGGTTGTCCGGGGCTTGCAACAACAGTCGTGCCGCTTTCTGAGCCTGACCCGTCTAAAAGACAGCCAGTTAAAGACAAAAGTATCCCTACGACGATTAATTTTCCAATGACGTTCTGCATGTGTATATCGTATCAATAGTTTTTATGAAAAAGATAAATTAGAATAATTTTCTCAGGTTGAATCATAAAAAATGTTTTATTAGTAGATGGCCTCAAAATAAGAAAGTTTTATGCCCACTGATTTTAAAAAATTAATGTACGCTCGCTTTTTGTTTACGTTTGCTGTGCAAATGCAGTCGGTAATTTTAGGTTGGCGAATATATGAACTGCTGAATGATCGAAAGACAATTTTTAATGAAATCAACTGCGATGATGAGCACGGCTATGCAAATTGCGCGTATTGCCAGCCCCGCAGCGGATGGAATTATTTTCGGTTTTTACGGCGCCATTGTTTCTTCTGTTTTCGTTTGTACTTTTTTAAGTGCGGTCTTTGTATACTGGTTTTTGGACTTAGCAAAAATTATTTTCTTTCACTGTTAGCTTTTAGCGGTAAATTCAATTTTCATAGGCTCTTTTAACGAAATTGGTGAATTTGAATCAGGAATTGCAGCTAAATTGCTAGGGCCGGTTCCGGCGGTTTATTTAGGGGGTGTCATTTGTCTGGTTACAGTTGCGCTAGTTACCTATTTTTCGCCGACGCTGCGAAGCCTTGACCTTAAGAAATTAGAAAAGCAAACTTAAGCGTATAATTTATAAAGGAATTAAATATGAAATGCCATTGCGGGTCGGCTTTAAATTTTGATGTGTGCTGCGAACCAATTTTAAAGGGAAAAAGTTATCCGGAAAGTGCCGAAAAACTTATGCGATCTAGGTATTCAGCCTATGTGCTTGCAGATATTGATTATTTAAAAAATACTTTAGCCCCTGAATCTAGATCGGATTTCGATCCGGCTACAACAAAACAATGGGCGCAGCAAGCAAAGTGGAAGGGACTTAAAATTCTTTCCACCGAATTGGGACAAGCTGACGACAAAAAGGGAACCGTAGAATTTATTGCGACCTACGAACAAGATGGCGAAGGTTTGGATCACCATGAAGTTTCAAAATTTCGAAAAAGCGAAATCGGGCATTGGCTTTTTGTCGATGGCGACGCCCATACGCATAAAGAAGGTGAAGACCATCATCATCCTAAAAAACAAACTGTTGTAAGGGATCAGCCTAAAATTGGTCGGAATGACCCATGCGCCTGTGGCAGCGGCAAAAAATTTAAGAAATGTTGCGGATTAGAACTTTAGTGTCTGGTTTCAGGATTTGCTTTTAAGTCAGCCGTTACTTCACCAATAACTTTAGAACAGCCTTCGGCGAATCCCAGCCTTGATGATCAGGTGCTGGTACGAATGCAAACCAACTGTTTTCAACAACAGGAATTAAAGTGACTTTCATCTTTTCGGCAACTTCAAACGCCCTTGTGCCTCCAAACTTTGTAACCGAACACTTTGTTAGCAATTTGAATATTTAATTCGCGTCCTGGCCGCATACGGGTCTCCTGTTAAAAGGTAAAACATAGAATGTTGTTGCGATTTTAAAAACTTTCAACTGAAGTGTTAAAAAATCTAATGATTGAATTGCACTTGCAGTAGTTTACAGTGAATCATGTCTGAATTACTGCAAAAATTACCAACTTTGTTTATTTCGCATGGTGGAGGCCCATGGCCCTATATACCTGAGATGAAAATTCAATATGCTAAAACAACTGCTTGGCTATCGCAAATTCCTGCAACACTTCCACTGAAGCCAAAGGCAATAATCTCTATCTCCGGACATTGGGAAGAAAAAGATTTTTCTATTTCTACAGCGAAATTTCCGGAAATGATTTTCGACTACTCGGGATTTCCGGAACACACCTACAAAATTAAATATCCAGCTGCTGGTTCACCTGACTTGGCAATTCGTGTTCAGCACCTGTTGTCGGCCGCGGGTATTAAAAATTTGGCAGACGTTGCACACGGGTTTGATCATGGCACCTTTGTGCCCCTAGAACTTATGTACCCGAACGCAGATGTTCCTATTTTATCAATGTCACTTAAACTAGGTTACGATCCGCTCGAGCACTGGGCGGTTGGCCACGCATTGCAGCCGTTACGTACTGAGGGAATACTAATTATTGGTAGCGGCCTTTCATATCATAACATGCGGGGTTTTGGTTCCACTGCGGGTAGTGATGTAGCAAGTACATTTGGCCAATGGTTAACTACGGCTGTGACTGAAAAAAATATTGAACGGCGCAAACAACATTTATTAGATTGGGAGCAGGCTCCGGCGGCAAGGCTTGCGCACCCCCAAGAGGACCACCTCATACCACTTATGATAGTGGCCGGAGCTGCCGGAGCAGATCTTGGAGTGCTAGAATTCCAAGACCGCATTATGGAAATTGATATGGCTTCGTATCGATTCGGTGATTAGTTTTTTTCTAAATGGCGTGTTGACGATGCCCGATAAATTTTTTCTTGCGTCATGAGACTTGTATTTGCACTGTTAAGGGATTTCTATTTTTTAAGGGACCCATCCGGCATTTTTTCTTGGATTTGGTAACGCACGCCCAGCATGACACCATAATGATCAGACTGTTCGCTTTTTTTGCTAGTTACTGAAAGTGAATAGCGGGCCTCGCCGATAACAGCCCATTTTTCACTGCTCCAGATGTCTCCTTGAAGTGCGAAATCAAAACCATATTCTGTTGTATCGCGTGCCGACGTATCTATTTCAGTTCCGGGCGCAAAGTCACTGTGCACTAATCGAACTTCTCCCAAAGAATAAGACGAATAAAATGACAGAGACGATGAAAAATAAGGGTTAATCCAGTACCTGTACCCCATTGTTATATGAATAACTTCTTTTTCTTCGGCAATGTACTTACCACTTTCCTCGCGAAAATAGACCTTATGCAAATCGAACATTGCAATTTCAAGGCTACCGATGTCATTGAGGTCGCCTAAAGCAATTAGGCCTAGCCCAGCTAAGTTTCTTGAAGCCGCACCTGACGCCGAACCTGAAAAATTTGTTTTGTACCCAAATGTTCCTAATGTCGCCGTGACATTTCCTTCGCTTGGCGTGTAGGCTAACGCTGAACTGCATACTAAAAAAACAACAGAAAAAAACTTTACTAATATGAACATAATAAAGAGATTAATGGCGATGACTTGTAAAATTCAATTAAAATCTTTATCAATCGCCAGTATCGTCCTAACATTATTATTATCGGCAGTTGTTGGTGCAGATGAATTGGCTACGCCCGAAGAGCCCGTCAAGAATAGTGCGTGGGAAGATCGACTGATAAAGTACAACATTTCTGCATCCGAATTCATTGATAGAATTGCCCAAAGTATTGATACATTTTTAGTTGGTAAAAAGGTTTCTAAAAGAGAAAATGAAACCAGTGTTCGAATCATTAATGTTACAAGCTCAAGTGAAGGTCAAACTGTCCAAAATTTAGTTCACTTAAACGTGAATTTGCGACTTCCGAACGTGGAAGATTATTTTCAACTTAAATTTACAACGTACAAGCAGAACGAAGAGCGCGGTACAAGTCAGCGTTACGGGCAGCCACCATCTCGTCCGCGAAGTTATGGAGCCACTGTAGGTTTTTTTAGAAACTTAGGAAGCGTGCAAACATCGTTTCAGCCGCGGATCGAACTTCAGGATCCGTTAAAAGTTTCTCATTCGTTAAGTTTCGATACCAGCGCAAAAATGGAAGACTATGAAGTAAAGCCGAAACTGGAATTTTTTGCTGATCCTGATAAGGGTACAGGGGTTTTTGCTGCAGTTAATTTGGCGTTTCCTTTAGACGATGTCTACACGTTAAATTGGATTAACGAAGGTGAATACGAAGAGAAAAAAAACATGTTTAGTAGTGATATCGGCTTATCGCTAGTTGAAAAAGTTAATGAAAAAACAACGTTAGCCTACAGTGTTTTTGCTTATTCCCACAATAGGCCCGTATACCATTTGCAAGCCTATGTTTTTTCTGTAGCTTGGAATCATCTTATATATAAGAAAATTTTGGATTATCAAATTATTCCCAGTCTCAGTTTTGCTGACCCTTTTTTTAAGGGCACAGCTGGCATAAGCTTAGTCTTGAGTCTTAATTTTTAAGTTTTGCCGTAGCTAGACGTGCTACAAAAAAAGTGACATCCATTTAGCATCTCTATAGCATAAAAAATAAATTAAAAAGGAGATTTTTATGAAATCATTTCTTAATGTAACTGCAGGCTTACTTCTACTTCTAAGTCTGACAGTTAATGCATCCGAAACTGTTGATGGAGCTAAAAAAGATTACGAAAGTTTTAAAGCAGAAATGTCGATTAAATTAGAGCAAGTTGAAAATGAACTTTCTTTATTAAAAGAAAAAGCAAAATTGAAAAGCACTTCAGCACAAAATTCTTCGATTTCCGAACTTGAAAAAACTCAAGCTAAGTTAAGATACGAATTGTCAGAAATGAAACAAACTGGCGCTACGGGCTGGAAGAAATTCAAAGCAAACTTCGCAGCGTCTGTCGACAAGCTAAACTCTAAAGTTCAAAAGTCGATGAAGGATTAATTACAGTGCTAAAATAGTAGTTACCCACTGGCTGGTTAGCTGTTGGTTGTTTGATCGACATCTAGCTGGACTTAGGGGCACCCAAATAAAATCCGGATTGCCTGAAATCCAACTTCCGCCAATTATCTGACCAGCAGCATCGGTAGTTAAATTATATTTGTAAATGCGTGTGTACCTGGGCGCAATTCCAACCGCATTTGAGGCAACACGATCGTATCCATGAAATGTCATGTGCGCTGTCACAATCTGTTGGGTTGCAGAAACTTGCTGAATCTGCATTGTATAAGCTGATGCAATGTGATTATCGACAGATGCGTCGGATCTGTAATCCATAACAACGGGTTTTCGTAGCGATCCGATATAGTACAGTACTGTTTTATGAAAAAGTTCCGGTCGAATATCGCCGTTGTTTCCACCACCATTATTGCGATTACCAAAGAATGCGGTACTGACGCAATAATCAAGCTCAGCCAGTATCCCTTTTTGGTCAGAGACAGAAAAGGTCACCCCACTGGTAGCATCTGTTCGACTAATGGTTGGCTCAGACCTTAAAATTGCGCTGGCTGTCCAACCATTGCAATGTCCTGCCCAGTTTACTCCGTTGTAAGCATGTCTGGAGCGTTCCCACGTGGCTGCACTTGGGTTAGCTTCGCGCGCACTTACAAACGTGTCATATTTTACTAATGGTATTACCATAGGGGCGCCCTTTCGCGGCCACCAATAACCCCGCCAAGGTAATACGGCAGCAGCAGCTGAAAAATTTAAATTTTCATTTTTTCGTACCAAACGAAACTTTGCTGCCGTAGCTTGCGCTGAAGAATTTAACAATTGGCTTTTTTCAATATCTATGTGGGCGATCGGTAAATTAACTGGTTGTATTAGGGGAATTGAATACGGATTAAGTTCACTTGCTTTCAGTTTGTGAAGCGTTACGTTGCCTGCCTGTAATGATCCATGCACCAAGTAGCCCTTACTATCTACTAGTAACGCTAGTTCAGGTTTAACCGTGTCTGAATCAGCATTGTAAATGAAAGTTTCTCCGCGAACAGAATCTTGCTCGTAGCACCACGTTTCAAATCTAACCTCAGGGTGTTCCTCGCGCTGCATGTCGGCTGGTGACTGAATATCATAACAGGCGACAGTAGCTGCTTGTGCCGATGTAGTTACTCCTAAAATGAACACAAAAACTGAAAAAATATAAGCCATAGCTGCCTCCTGCAGTAGATGCTAAAAGTGATCGCAATCTTTAGGCCAAGGTAAAACTGAATCTGAATTTATTGCAGCTTAGAAAAATAAAGTTATTAGTTATATTTGCCCCGCGTGACTTACGTAAAGGGGCAGTTAGCAAAATCTGCTAAAGTGCATTAGTTTTTATATACTGATGGTCTGTAAGTCCAAATCTTATTTTTAATCCATGATGGCGTAAGCCAAGATATAGCAACTGCCACCCGCTGAATACGTAAGAATGTTTTTAAGCTCCAGGGAAAATGCGATAGCAGCAAACTGCGCTCAATGTGGTTAAAAAAGTAATCTAACACCACGGCAAGTAAAACGAAATCATCTAATAATCCGATGACTGGTATCCAATCTGGAATGATATCAATTGGCGACACTATAAGGGCTAAAATAATTAGAATTATTTTTTTATCTTTTAAGGGAATTCTACTGTCATTTGCAACATTCTGAATAAATAGGAATAACTCTTTAATCAATTTCATGGTTGTAGTTTACGACAGTTATACTAAATTGCAACGAGTGGTATAAAAAGTGAAAGGAAATTCTATCGTGAAAAAAATTGACGATGACTCTTGTGTTGTTATACTTGGCGCTTCTGACAAACCGAATCGGTTTTCATATATGGCTTTTCAATTATTAAGAAAGCACAACTACAAGGTTACCTTGGTAAGCCCGAATTTAAAAGAAATACTGGGGCAACCAGTCGTAAGCGAACTTGACCTTGTTGCCGGCAAAGTTGGAACTTTGACCATGTATGTAAATGCACAGGTTTCTACAATGTTGCTATCAAAAATAATTAACCTTAATCCTGAAAGAATAATTTTTAATCCCGGAAGTGAAAATTCAAACATAGAATCACTTTTGCTTAAAGCTGGTATTCAAGTTGTACATGGGTGCACACTGGTGATGTTGAATTCCAATACCTTTTAATGCAGTGTCGCTGATGAAAATTCAGCCATCATCTTTAATAAATCCATTTTTTTAACAGGCTTAGCAATATATGAATTAAATCCAGCAGACGAGTAGCGATCTTGTTCTTCTTTCAATGCGCATGCCGTAAAGGCAATGATTGGTTTTGAGTAACCTAATTTGCGAAGTTCGTCAGTAGCCTTGTAGCCGTCTTTAACGGGCATTTGGATATCCATTAGTAAAATATCATAGTTGCCATTTAAAGCTTTTCGCATGCCTTCTTCGCCGTTATTGGCAGTTTCAGACTTAACACCTGCACTGCTCAAAAACTGTTGTATAAGAATTTGGTTATCAATTGCATCATCAACAATTAACACCTTCAAATTGTTGAAGTGATAAGGTACTTCAAGTGATTCAAGTTCTACACTAGTGCAATTTTTATCGAAAATATTCATCATTAACTGCGGTTCAATTTTAGGATGAACAGTTACCGAGAATAAACTTCCTTTGCCTAATTCCGAGCTAACAAGTTCAATGTCCCCGTCTAACATTCTTGCAAAGCGTTTCGCCAGTGCTAAGCCTAATCCGGTGCCGCCGTATTTCCGATGATCCTGCGAATCGACTTGCGAAAATGGAAGAAAAAGTTTTCCGGCTTGTTCTTCTGTTAAGCCTGGGCCGGAGTCTTTTATAAAAAACTGTAGGCAGGTGGATTCCAATTCATCTTTTGAGATGTCGCACGAGACAGTTAATAAAACCTGGCCCGAGTCTGTAAATTTAATCGCGTTTCCCAGAATGTTGCATACGATTTGATGCATCCGAGTTGAATCGGAATAAATGTAACGCGGAATTGCTGAATCAAATACAAACTTAAGTGCGACGTTTTTTTCGTTAGCTCGCGCAGACATCGAAGAATAAATATCAGAAAGTAGCGCGCCCAAGTCAACGCGGCCCATTTGAATTTCAAGTTTACCAGCTTCAACCTTAGATAGATCAAGGATGTCATCGATAATCCGAAGCAGATGCTGACTATTGCCAGCAATTTTTTGTTCCCAAACCTTTTTTTCAGCTGCACTTTGCAAGGGATCAGAAAGTAGTTCTACAAAACCAAGAATTGCTCCTAGCGGAGTTCTGATTTCGTGACTAGCATTTGCTAGAAAGTAGGTTTTAGTTTCGTTAGCCAAGTACGCTAAATCGCGCATTTCGACTAATTTACGGTTTGTTTCAGAGCGTTCTATAATCAGACTCATTTTGATAGCTAGTTCCTCTGCGATAAGAAGATCTGTTCGATCAAGTTTTTTCGATGGATGTAAAGTACCGAGTTGAAACACGCCAACGATTTTTTTATTCTGACGAATTGGAACCGCAATCCATGAATTTACTGGGGCAGAGGAATAGGGTTCAACAAATTCAATTTTAGAGGCCCCCGTTTTAATTATTTCGTGCAAATCAAATGTAGATTTTGTGGATACATAAGTCATCGGAGCAAAGCAGTTTTCCGATAACTCGCGATTCTTTAGCAGATAAATTTTAGCCCAGTCGGCAATATGAGTGGCAGCAAACTGAGTACTTAGACTATAAATATTTTCAGGCTCAGAGACCGGATCGAGCTTTTTTTCAATGAACGAAAAAAAGTTTAAAAATCGAGTTGACGATTCCGCCTCGGTGACGTCAAGCAAATGACATAAAATATAGGTTTTTTCATCGATTAAAATACTTTTAAACAGAATTTCTACGACTGTATTTTCTATCTTATGCTGAATATTGAAACGAGGAATTTTAAATCCAACATCAGAGTTTATAGTTTTTTCTTTAATTTCTTGAAAATCTAAATCCGGAAAGCAGTGATTAAAATTCATTTCAGTTGCGACAGAATTTGCACTATAGATAGCTGCAGCCGCAGAATTTAATTTTTTAATGTCCCCACTAAAGTCTAGAAGTATGAGTGCGGTCGGAGAGTCCTCAAACAAAGGTTTCCATAGGAAATCGTAATTACTTAATGTTGGCATCGCGTATCTATAGCAAATGACTTGATTGCAGGACTACAGCTCGATTGAAAGTTAAGAATTCTTAAGATCAAGCAATTAGGATTTTTTGACAGCTTTAGTATTGTAAGTGAATCATACTGGGTCACTTTTAGAAATAACTAAAGTAAATCGATATAAATTCCGTTAAATAAGGTGATGTTACAGTACGTTAAATCAGTCTGCGTAATTAAGTATTCGATGTAATCTACATTTTCGCAAAAACCTTAAGCTGCTTTGTTTCGAGCGCCAATTGCAAAAGTGACCGTATCACGACGGATATTTAAATGTTTTTTCAGCGCACCAAGCACAAGCTGAAAAGATTCTGATATTTCAACACGTCCAATATTCGTTTCAACAAATTTTTTTGGCCACAATTCAATTAGTTCATGAATTAAAATACGCGTATTTATTTGTCGGGGATGACAACTGTCGGCAGCTCCGTAGCGCCAATAACTGAATTAACAGTTGGGTAATGGCAATAGATTTTTCGAGCTAGTTCAGAATAATATTTGTTTTTGTCTTGATCAAAAAGCTGGTTAAACTGCAAAAGATCTTCGGACATAGCCCATGTGTTGTAAACTTCGTAAGCATTAGCGGGATCAACAAATTCAGTGCGAACACCTTCCGCACGTATTTTTTCAATCGTCTTTGGCGGGGTCGTCGAAAGCAAAAAAATAATACATTTCAATCGCAGCTGATTACAGTAGTAAGCTAGTGACAGAGCGGTGCTTCCAGAACTAAGTTCAGTCACAGCCTGACCTGGTTTAATTTTTTTTTCAAGAATCCACCATATTATAATGATCGGGTAGCTGCCAACGTTTCAAATCTTGTTGTATTTCAAGCTCATGGAAATTTAATGACCCAGCAGAAAAACTTTCAAACTTATCACCAGGATTGTTCGCTAAAATTTTTAAGGTTTTTACCGGAAGGTACTGAGCTCCGGATCGAACTAAAGTATAATCTTTCCAAGTTAACTTTAGATAGTCTAACCAGTCATTATCACTAAGTGGCGTAACGGCACGTAGCCGTTCTAAATTTTCGATAATGCCATTAGCTGAAGAAGACAAAGTGAGTCTCCTGAAAAAACAAAGTTTAGTTTGTCACGTAGTTGTAGTCAAATCGTAGATTACAAAATCCAATTAATTAAAAATTCTTTTAGCTATAGACGGCACAAGTTGAATGGTTACCTGCTGTAGTAATGGGCCAAGCAACAAACCGGGCAAGCCAAAAACTATGATGGCTCCAATGATTCCAAATAAAGAAATCAAAGGATGCATGTTCGCCTCAGAGCTTGAAAAGACGTAAGGTTTAAGAATATTGTCGACACTTCCAGCAATCACGGTAACGACGATAAGACCAATACCATCGGTTGAATTGCCCATAAGAAAAGAAATAATCGCAAGTAGCCCAGCAACCGGGGCTGCGCCAATTACAGGAATAAAAGACAAAAAGAAAGTTATTGTAAAAATAAGAAAAAATTCATGATAACCAAAAATTGAAGATCCTATTGCAACAATAAGTGCCTGCAGGGCCCCAATTAATAACGTGGAAACTAGCACCATCGAGCAGCCATTTTGCAGTGACTTTGTGATTAGGTTAGTTTCGTACTCGGGCATAATATTTATTTTCAAGATATAGTTTTTTATCTTTGTTGCGTTAGAAATTAAAATGAAAAGCATACAGAAGAAAACAAACATCGAAAGCATCAAATCCGGAATTGATCCCAAAAACAGGGTAGCCTTATCTAAAACAATTGGACTAATTTTTCCGATTAATTCGTCCTTCTGTGGAATGACGTCGATATCCAGACCCAAAGTTTTTATAGCTTTAATGCCGTAACCTTGGAGCTTTTCCCATAGACCAAACAAAGACTGAAAAACTTGAGAATTTTGTAGGCTTTCTGCAGAGATTGATTTTAACCCTTTTAAAGCCCTAATAACAAAAACCGTTAACGGAACTAACAGAATTAGCAATAGGGTTACGAAAAGCGCCAGCATAAAATAACGACGTCTTTTAGGTTTAGATTTAGTGCTGACATGAATTTTTTGGATCAGCGGTTCGCATCCTAATGCAAAAAACGCCGCCAGCAACATGGGCGTCATAAATGGCGAAAAAATCATGACGAATAGAACACCGAGCACAAAAAGCAAAAGAATTCTGAGTGTAAAATGCAGCTTCTCAATTTTAATTGTCATAGGCGAACATTATACCAATTAAAATTAAATTGCCAACGTTGAATTCATAGCGAGTACCGGGTACAGTGGCGGTTATGGAACCTGAAATATGCACCCAGTGTCGAAAACCTAAAGCGCAACTTAAGTGCGGCATTTGCCAAGAATCTATATGTAAAAACTGCACACATTTCGTTGACGAAGATCACTTCTCATTTCGTAGTCGCATTCCAAACGAACTTTCCTTTACTACTTACTGTGGCACTTGTTTTTTTCATACCGTAGAACCTGCGATACAGCAGCTACAGACTATGATGGAGCAAGCTAAGAACGTCGCCATGTTTTACAAAGACCAGGGAAAAGAAACTCGGCGCATGAGCCGAATTGAAAAGCCGCTGATTATAAAAAACTGCTTAGATAAAAATGACATGATTTTGCGATTAGCATTTCGCGCAGTAGAAGCTGGCTTTAACACCTTAGTGGATGTCGATCTAGTTTCGCAAAAAGTAAAGCAAGGAAATTACCAGCATCTTATTTGGAGTGGTACGGCCGTTCCTGTTGCTTTAGAACCTGAAAAACTAAAACACAAATGAATTTTTTTTTCATTTCCTATTTTGTTTTAGGATGCAGTATTGCGCATGCTGCTGAATCACCTTCTTTATGGGAATATGGAATTGGTTTTGGATATATTCAGTTCGAGCAGTACCCAGCATCTAGCCAGTCGAATTACTTACTTTTGCCTTTTCCAACATTTCAATACCGAGGAAAAATCTTACGAGCCGACGATCGCGAAGGCACACGGGCCTATTTATTTAAAGGTGACACTGTCTCTGTTGAACTTTCGGGTGGGGGCCACACCAGTTTGGATTCGTCTGCGAATACCGCCCGTGAAGGAATGCCTGACTTACCTTGGATGATAAGTTTAGGGCCACAAGTGGTGGGGCACCTAACAGATGGCCTAGAATTGCGTGTAAAGTTTTTTCAGGCCACTTCAACTGATTTTGCATATACCAAATTTAACGGCGCCACGACGGAGTCGCAGATAATATTTAGTCATCGGGATGCGATACAAGGCCTACCAACCCGGGCGCGATTTAGCCTATCTGCTAAGGCTGCAACACAAGAATATCTTGCAACCTACTTTGAAGTTCAACCAAGGTACGTTAATGCGAGTCGAACAGCATACGTAGCACGCTCTGGATTTCTAGAGCTGGAGCTTAGTTATTTTCAGTCAGTGAAGGTGGATAAAGCATCATATTATCTGGGCGCATCGGCGCATGATTATTCCCAATCCGTAAATCAAAGCAGTCCCTTGCACAAATCCGATTACACTTTTAGTTTTTTGATCGGCATGACTTATACTTTAGGCCAGTCTCAGCGGGACTCCGTGCCGGAACAGGAAATAGAGGGTATTCTTAAAAAGCCGTAACAAGGAGCTTTTACGAATATACGATCTTACTTACAAAATCGTGTAGAACTGGAAAATAGTAAAAAGCAGTACCGCACAGTATGCGCTGGTTGTTCGCAACCTGATTTTTCGTGTTATTGCGGCCACATAAAAAAGTTTGATCCACGAATTAATTTTGTCATTTTGATTCATCCAGTGGAAGCCAAGCGAAGAATTGCCACCGGACGAATGTCGCATTTAAGCTTAGAAAATTCCTATTTAATAAAAGGCCAAGACTACACAACCAACGAAGTCGTAAACCAACGACTTCAAGATTCTTCGTGTCACTCAGTGATACTGTATCCGGGTCAAAATTCGCAAAACTTAACAACATTAAACAATGAAAAGCGAATTGATTTGTTTCCGGAACACAAAAAATTGCAGATTTTTGTAATTGATGGTACCTGGGCAACGGCTAGAAAAATGATTCGCCAAAGTAAAAACCTACAACCACTTCCACGAATTTGTTTTACGCCACCTGCGCCATCCAACTTTCGCGTTCGAAAGCAGCCAAACAGTTCTTGTTTTTCTACGATCGAAGCAATTCATCACACGATTGAATTGGTCGGACCTGGACAGGGGTTTGTGACCGGCGATCGCACGCATGATGCGCTTATAAATGTCTTTAATTTTATGGTTGAAAATCAGTTAGATTTTATTAGAAAATCGAACAGTAATCTGCGCGAGACAACCTATCGTCGTGAAGGCCAAAGAAAAATTGCATAAAAAAAGGATTTAAGTTTTCACTTAAATCCTTTTTAAAAAAACAAAATATGTAGTTATCTACTTCTTTGCAGCAGCTTTAGCAGCTTCTGAAGCTTTTTTCTTTGCAGCAATCTCTTCAGGTGAAGCGCCCCAAGGCGATGTTTTTGGACCAGAACCCTGGCCACCCTTACGAGGACCGCCCTTACCAAATTTGGAAGGGGCAGCAGCAGCTTCTTTAGGTTTCATAGGCTCAAGTGTCTCGACCAAATAGTAATTGTCTTCAACTTTTTGATATTTCGCCGGAGCCGCTTCGCCTTCAGCAATACTAGCAACTAAGACACGGCGAACAGCCGTTTTTCCGGCAGCTAAATCGGCAGCAGCAAGTGCAAACTTTAACTTATCGCCTTCAAGTTTTAAAGATTCGCCCATTGCAGCAGTGATTTCTTCAGGAGTTTTACCTTCAGTGGCAATGGCCGCTTTTGCAGCTAAAACTTTTTGCAATGTAGAGTGTGGAAATTCTGTAATTGATTTCATTTGGACCTCGTTTTAGGAAATATCGACAAGCGATTGTGTAGGGATCTTCTTATCTAACCTAGGGGTTTTTGACAAGGTTTACTTCTTATAAGGCATTTTTCCTAAGAAGTCCTTTTTGCCAATTTCAACGCCGTTGTGGCGTAAAATCGCATAGGCCGTTGTTAAATGAAAATAAAAATTTGGTATAGCGTGATTTTGTACGAATTCTTCTCCGGTTAAATATTGCCCTTCCCAGCGTGGCTGGGTGATATGGCGTTTTGCAGCGTCAGCATAATCTTTAGATGAAAACGTTTTCAGGTAAGTCAAAGTGCTTTCAATGCGGGCTCTTAGTTCACCAAGGGTTTTTTCAGTGTCGGCATGCACGGGTGCCTCTTTTGTTGTTAAGCGTGAGGCACATAGTTTTGCAGTGTCGCACGTAATTTGAATCTGCCGGATCAAGTTAAACTGGTCTGGAGCTAATCTAGATTGCAATAAAACGTCCATTTCAATCTTTTTACCGTCAGCAAAGCCAGCAGCTTTATCTAAAATACCAGTTAAGTTTTCAAGCATCTTTGTAAATTGGGTTACCGTCAGTTCGAATATCATAGGGCCTCCAAGGCGTGTAAACGGAATATAACGCAAGTTCCGAGGTTATAACAAGCTTACCTAAAACCGACTAACTGTGTCTTTTTTGCCCTCTAAATTTTTAAGACTTATCGAATTATCAAAGCCACGTTTTAATTCTTCCCGTTTATTTTTAATTGCCGACCAAAAGGCTTCGGATGTGTCGATATCAAATTTACCTTGCTTTCGCGCAAATGGAATTTGTGCAGCAACGGTTTGGTCTTCATTATTTTTTAGAAACCAATTTGCAAATGCAGTTCCAAGTTCCATGAACAGATGCTTACCTGATTTTAAATCTTGTTTGGGTGCAATAACATCAATTTCTTTTAAGAATACTTTCACATAACCTATCATATCGCCTTGGGATGCAGCAACTTCACTATAAACACTAATTTCACCCTTGGTTAAATCCAGTGGCAGATACTTCAGCAGCATCGGATTAATATTTTTTGGATGAAAATTTAATAATGAGGCATTCAAGTCAAAGCGAAGTTCTTTAGCTAAAGCGTCCAGCTTACCCTGAACCTTTAAGGGCGCATGATCCTGCAGTATTGCAGAGCCTTCAATCGGACTAAGCGCATCTTCATTGCCATCAGAGCGGCTACGTAAATCACGAGCAGTTAAATTTATTTTTTCAATTTGTATTGGCTTAGTTTTACTTAAATCGTTGTTGGAAAAATAGACTGCAGAATTTTCTACTTTTAGACTTTGAATCGTTATTGGAACAAGCACGCCCAAAGCTTCTTTCCAACTGGGCTCATCATTGCCATATTGTTTTTTCTCTTTTTCATCGTTATCAATAATGCGAATCTGCGCATTCACTAAGTGAATATCACCCGTAACCTCGCCGCGAAAAAGTGTGCGCCAAGCTAAAGATAAATCAATTTGCGAAACCTCCAGTATTGGTGGCAGCGTGCTACTTTTCTTTTTAATTTCTAGGCCTTGCAGCTGATAAGCTCCACGGTAAAGAATTAAATCCAAATCGTTTAAACGACCATCATACATTGTAAGCTTAGTAGCTAAAGCCCAGTTAATTCCACGCAAAGCTGCATGTGGAAGAATAAGTCTGATGACTAAAAGAGTAATGACAGTAATCCAGACCCAAAGTGGAATTCTAGATTTTTTTACGTAATGAAGAACTTTATTTTTAAGCGGCATATGTAGTGTTTGCATAATCTTCCTATTTTTCTTTAAGATATTTACGGTATAAATTTCAGGGTCCTGTTCGACCAATTGCATACATACACTTTTAGAAAAGTTTTTTATTTCATCCCAGCTGTATTTCGGCATTACTGGAACATGAAGGTGTAACCCCTTATTGCCACTTATCTTCAAGAAGCTTTCCAAGTGAAGCTGATCTAATATATCTTTAAGATCTACGGCCGCTTTTTTTACTTTTTTCCAGCCAACGCCTGGGTCGGGATCTAAATCAAAAACAATCAGATTGGGGTTGTCGATGGAATTGACTTGGCAGTTCCATGCATGCAGTTCAAGAGCATTTAATTGAACTAAGTGTTGAAGCTCTTCCATGGATTGCACAGAAATTATTGAGCTATTGTCGTCATCTAAATGTTTTTGAAAAAAACAAGCTTTGCCTTGACCACTTGGACACCGCAACAGTGATAGCGGCCTATTTTTAATATGCGGTAAAATTAATTTTTCAATCGCAGTGTAATAGTTGGCGATATCAATCTTTTTAATTTTGTCTTTTACAAATATTATTTTGTCAGGATGGGTTAGCTTTGGATGTAACGATTGCGCTGGGCTTTTCGTTTTAATAATTTTTTCGCGTACAATTTCATTTGCTTTTTCATCCTCGCGAAGTCCTTTATAAGCCGCATGACGAAGAATGTGATCTTCGGTCCAAGCGCCGAACGTAACGTTAACGACAAGATGGGGTTTTACCCAATTAATCGACTTAGCGCCTGGAACTCTCAACGCAAATGTTGGCGTTGTAGTTCGCAGTTTTTTCATTTTTTTTATAAGTGTAGTGCTGTTTTTTGAATTAAATCCGGTTCCAACATGTCCTATGTAGGAAAGTTTTCCCGTCGAATCATATTCACCCATGATGAGTGCAGCCAGGCTTACACCGTTATCTTGCAAGGTATAACCACACACAATAAATTCCTGAGTATGCGTGCACTTCACTTTTAACCAGTCTTGGCTTCTACCCGAAAAGTATGTGCCCCCTGCTTTTTTGGAAATAATTCCTTCTAAACCAAGCTTGCATGCTGAACTGTGCAGGCTAGGGCCATGAACAGTTTGATGCTCACTAAATATAATTTTCTCTGCATCAGATTTTTCTAACAAATTTTTTAATAAATATTTTCTTTGTAAAAGTGGCACGTCTCGTAAATTCTTGCCATCTAAAAATAGCAGATCAAATACATAATAAGATAGATTAGCAGTTGAATTTTCTTCTAAAGCATTCTGCAAGCCATAAAAGTGTGTTATTCCATTTTTATCCTGCCAAACGACTTCGCCGTCTAAAATGCAAGATGTAGATTTTAATTTTTTACAGTCGGCTGCGATTTCAGAATACTTATGGGTCCAATCCAGACCACTACGAGTTAACATTTGAACTTTGCTTCCGTCTTTTCGGCATTCAGTTCGGTAGCCGTCTAATTTAATTTCATGGATCCAATCTGCAGTTGTGGGTGCGCTATTCGTTAAGGTGCATAGCTGGGGCTCGATAAATGCGGGAAGCTTTGTTTTTGGTAACGAACTTAGTGGTATTAATTTCGTAGTTGGGACTTCTATAATTTTTGCCACGGTTTCGGTTCTCTTAATCAAAAGCCAATTCGCTTTTTTTCCAGCCAACTTCGTTCGAATAAGAGTCCATCTGCCAGATAATTTTTTTCCGACTAATTCAAAATCAAGATGACCTTTTTTTAACTGTTTTTTTGGATCTTCTGTCGTTTTCCAGACACCTTGATCCTAAATTTCGACTTTTCCTGCGCCATATTCGCCCTTAGGAATCGTTCCCTCAAACGAAGCATAACTAACCGGGTGGTCTTCAACTTCAACTGCAAGTCGTTTTTCTTTTGCGTTCTGAGGTGGTCCTTTTGGAACGGCCCAGCTTTTTAAAACACCATCGACTTCTAATCGAAAATCATAATGCAGATGGGACGCGAAATGTTTTTGAATAACAAATATATGACCGCGCCCGGCTGATCTTAAACCAGTTGGTTCAGGTGTTTTCTTAAACTGACGCTTCTGCCGATATTCGACTAAACTCAAGCGTGGCTCCGGCGCGGTCGTGTTTTAGGTTTTGCTTTTGTGGCTAAACTTTTTCTAAGAAGTGGCATCAAATCAACAAGATTCGTATTTGTCATATCTTCTTTTTCGTTATCCTCTGAAACTTCGGTGTCGCCTTTTTTAACTTTCATCTTCACATATTTCGATAGCTCATTTTGGTAGGTGTCTTTGTATTGAGCTGGCTTCCACTTCACAGTCATGCCTCCAACTAAATCTTCGGCTACCTTTAATTCTTTCGGTGATATTTTTACGCGGTTCATTTGTGTTTTATCTAAAAAATCGACTTCTTCTATTTCTTGAATTTCATTAGCAAATCGTAAAACCTCCAAAATTAAGTAATCTCCCTTTGGGATTACTGCGGCTAGGTGCTGAGAATTTCGCAAGACAAATTTTGCAATGGCCACCTTCTTGGTCTGCTCCAATACTTTTCTTAATAGGACGTACCCTTTTTCGCCATTTTTTCCTGGTACTAAATAATAGGGTTTATCAAAAAGCAAAAAATCAAGATCAGCTAGCTCGACAAAGTCTTCTATGTCGATTGTTTGAGTTGCTTTTGGATTAGCTTTTACAAAATCTTTAGCTTCCAGAAGTACATACCGATTTTTTTCGTACTCGTAGCCTTTAACGATATTCTTTTTATCTATGTCTTTTCCAGTTTTTTTATTGTACTGACGGTAACCGATAGCAGAATTATCGCGCTTATCGAGCATATGAAAACTCATGCGCTTTTCTTGACTTGCACTCATCAGCTCAATTGGAATATTTAATAATCCAAAACTAATTGCGCCCTTCCATAAACTTCTAGCCATAAATTAATCCTTATCTGGGGCAAATGTCCCCATGGTTTTTGTTTCACAGTGGTAGTTGCAAAACAGATGCAGTAAAAATAGTGTCTATAAAATGTTACCTAAACCACTTCCATTACGATTTTATCGCCGCGACACCACTTTAGTGGCGCGCGAGCTTTTAGGAAAAGTTTTGTGGAGAGAAAAAAACGGAATTTTGACCAGTGGAATAATTATCGAAACAGAAGCCTACCTGGGTTTAAATGATCCTGCTTGCCATACCTATGGCGGCAGACAGACCCATAGGGTAGCAAGCATGTACTTAAACGGTGGACATAGCTATGTCTATTTTGTCTATGGAATGCATTACTGTTTTAACGTTGTAACTCAATGCTCAGCCGTCCCCGAGGCCGTGCTGATACGCGCCTTGTGGCCAGTGCTAGGCGAAAAAGCAATGCGCACGCGACGTAAAATCACACAGCGATCAAATTGGTGTTCTGGTCCAGGAAAATTGTGTCAGGCTATGGCAATAGATCGTACCTGCGACGGACTGCTTTTAGATTCTGCCAAACTTTTTATTAGTAACGGCATTCCGTTTCAAAAAGTGCAGAATGATATTCAGTCAAGTCCACGAATTGGTGTTGGTCATGCGAAACACGCTAAGAATTGGCCGCTTCGTTTTTATCTAAATGCGGGGTCATGGCCTTAAGCCCGCAATAGCAAAATGAAAAGCATGGTCTACGGAATGTAAGATCAAGTCCATACACTGCATGATACGTATCCCACATCCGAATACCGACCTTCAATCTGAATCCTGCTTCTGTCGTGGCTTCTAGGCCATAGCCCCAATCTTGAAGTATTCAATTACCAAGATGAAAAAATCCAAGCAATCAACGCTATTTCCAAATCAAACTAAAAGGTTCTTCGGCGGCGCTTTACTTTATAAAATGGCTCAAGCACGCGGCTTTTTACA
This sequence comes from Bdellovibrionales bacterium, assembly GCA_043728195.1. Classification (GTDB taxonomy): domain Bacteria; phylum Bdellovibrionota; class Bdellovibrionia; order Bdellovibrionales; family Bdellovibrionaceae; genus Pseudobdellovibrio. Next base: position 1,634 of record JAYTMU010000088.1, on the reverse strand, counting down.
TAAAAATGCAACATTTCAGCTGATGCTTTTATCTTCTCGCAAGCTGAGTTTGATGGATGGAAAACCGAACTAAACTCAATCCCTGAAACAGCATTTAACACGGGTTTGGAGATTGATCATGGCCAACCTTAAAATGACGAAAGAATGGTTTAAACTTGGGTCATTTTAAAAAAAACTTTGTAAAATGGAAATCTGAAACTAGCGAACACGGTCCCAGAGCTATGACTCGCTTTGTGCTCATGCAATTCGTAGCGGGGCTGCAATCGGTCTGTCCTGATCGATACGTTTTTAAAGGTGGAAATTTACTTTGGCATTACATTAAAACACCAAGATCAACTGTTGATATTGATTTTGCCACTGAATCTAAGCTTGAAATCAAACACGTTTTAAAAGATTTTTCTGGTGTTTTAACTGACGGCTGTTCGTTCAAAGTAAAAAGCCATATTGTAATTGAAACAGCTGAAAAATCAGGACTGTCTGTGCAAATGGAATTCTTAACTGAGGAAGGCTCTACAAATCCATTTGGCATTGATATTGTTTTTGCAGTTAAAACTCATAGTAAATATATCAAGCTTTCTAATACACTTGTGACTGCCGCAAGCCTTGAAAACATTATTTTAGATAAAGTTGCAGCTTGCCATAGATTTGCTGGCGGAAATACTCGCATGAAAGATTTCGATGACCTGTACCGAATCGCTTGCGCAAATCAAAGCATAGATGCACCACTTCTGACGAAGCTAGCCGGTGAACGAAGTATAAAACTAGTTCTTGATCGCAAATGGATCACTCGACAAATGAATGCGGCCTGGAGCGAATACACCCAGAAAAAGGTCTACAAAAATGCCTCAGGCCTGCTAAGTGATCTAGCCCAAGTATATGACAGAACTAATGAATTTTTATCTAGCATTACTAATATTGCAAAATAGTATATTTTTAGCTAAAATAGTAACATGAAAAAATTGAAAAATACCAAACTACGATCAGGCGTCTATAAACACGCAGAGCTTGAACACGTCCTCGGTTCAAAAATGGCTGTTAAGCGCGCTGTTCAGGCCGGAACCGTTGATAAAATTTCTCGCGGCTTTTACGCCACGCCAGATATCTCATCCAACCAAGCTTTTTTTGCCGTGATTAAAAAATTTTATAAAGGCGCCATCGTTTCAAAAAAAACTCTTTTGTATCACTACAGACTAACCACTGATCAGCCTTCAATAATAGATATCGATGTTCATACAAATTCAAAATTGCGTAACAGCACCGATCTTATGTGTGTTTATCGAACCAATAAAATCTTCAATACTCAGGCTGCAGAATTTAATTTAATTAAGCTTAAATGCTATAGCGTTGAGCGCGCACTTTTTGAAATCTTACACTTTGAAAAAAAATCAGGACAACTAACAGCCGAAGTCATTCATAATTATATCGCCAATTATAAATATGACCCAGCTATGATTTATAAAATCGCTCAAAAATTTGGAAAACGCGGCCTAGAACTTGCGAATCTAATACAAGTTCTAGCGGGAAATAAATTTAAATAGAGCTAGTTCGGAGTTAGCGTAGCTTTTGACTCTGTGGTCATTGCAATAAATTAAAAATTTGTCACTCTTTGAAAGTGTTTTTAATAAATAAAAATA
>JAYTMU010000087.1:0-5123 GCA_043728195.1 Bdellovibrionales bacterium | reverse complement strand
ATTCCGCTACTGGTCCCCGGTGAACGCTTTAACAAGGCTATCGTCGATTACCTAAAATTCGCTCGCGCGTTTAACGAAAAGTTTCCAGGTTTTGAAACTGACGTGCATGGCTTAGTTACGGAAACCGTTGGCGGAGTTCGCAAGTACTTTGTTGATTGTGTAAGGTAGTCAGAAGATTAGTCGGTTATCTTAAAGAACCCCTTGAGCTGTTTTTCTAATTCTTTTTTTAATTCAATGGGATTCATTTTACTCCTCTGTAACTTTGCAGCCTATATGGTGCAAGGTTACAGAGGAAACTTTTTTACTCAATTCAACAAGTCAGGTGATTTAGGTTCAACGAGGCTTTTGTTTTCTAGAGCCCGTCCCGTTGACCGAAAATGGCTTACTTTAAACCCGCACATGTAGGCCTTCCGCCGGTTAGGTTTAATTCGGTTCAATTCGTGCAGTTGTGTAATAATTCCCTGTCAGAATTATAACAGGCGAATCACAAATGTAGTTTTGATACTGTGCCGACTTCTTAACGGCAGGAGTCCTTTGTGAATTTTTTAAAAATCATTTTTTCTGTAGCTTTCACAGTGTCTATTTTTGGTTGCACCAAAGAGACTATTACAGAACGTAGCATTACCCCGGCTAGGCAAGCAACACCGCAAATGAGCGACTCGGTAACGATTGATAATTTAAACCAGGTTAAGATTGCGAAAAATAGTCTTGGCAAAGCGTTTATTCTGATCCCTTCAATGACCACAAGTGGCCGCCAACCCTTGGTTAACTTTTTAAAACCGCTGATTGTTAGCTTCGAAAAAGCAGGCGACCAAGTTGCCTTATTTAATTTAACCGATGAGCAACTTTACAAGTCAGTGCCATCAAGTCGCCTGCTACAAACTTTTAGCATTGTTGCCGAAGATGAGTCATCAATCTTACTTAATCTTTCGAAGGGCTTCACTTCATTCGATGCCAATGATACTTTATCTATCCTTATTAAAGATTCTTTTACCGAACTAAAAAAAAGTATGCAGTCCGGAGTTCAATCCAGCTATGAAGTTAAAGAATCGTTCGTCAGATCAGTAAAGTCTGAGAATAATTCGGTTTACATCAAGCAAGTGGCACGCATTAGATCTGAATCAATGAAAGAAAAAACTGAACCTTTTGAGCCAAATGCAAAAGCAAAAACTCAGTTCGTAGCTGAAGAAGCAACAATGACTTTTACATTTGAACTGAAACCTTACATTGCAACTCCAGCATTTGAAATTAGAACTCATGACAAAGAACAACGCGTTGGTTACTTTTTAAATTTCGCAGTGAAAGAACAGCAAGATGATCCTATTCCACAGATAGCTAGGTGGGATGCGAACCCTACCCGTGGTCCAATTGCAGTTAGACTATCTGCAAATACTCCTGCTGAAGCTGTGCAAGCAATAGAAGAAGGTATTTTGTATTGGAACCGAGTTGCGGGCCAAGATTTTTTAAAGATGGGTCCTAGTTTTGCTGCCGACGAACAACAAACCGATCGCACTGTTTTTGTATATTGGATTCCTTGGGACACGGCTGGCTTTGCGCGCGCAGGCTTACAAGCCGATCCAATTACCGGTGAAATCTTTCGCGGCCAAGTTATTATGACATCGTCATGGTACAAAATGCCACGCGAAGGTTTCAGCATGCTAGTATTGCCAACGCCTGCTCCGCAGCCAATAGGTTATGCTGCGTGCACGATGGATCAGAATAAATTTTTAAATTTATCCTTTACCGATTTACTTGAAGACTCGGCATTAGAAAAAGCCACATTAGATACCGTCCGCACTGTTATGGCGCACGAAATGGGACATGTCTTAGGTTTACGACATAATTTTGCAGGCTCGTCGGTACGCACCAGCACAGACGCACAGCTGATGACCGCAAAGCTTAACTACTTAGCTGGCAAACACACCGAGCTTTTAGCTTCGTCAACAACAGTGATGGATTATACCAACAGCATAGAAACTGCTATGAATGGTGCGGTCATTTTAAATACTGTTCTTCCATACGATAAGTTAGCTATCGACTGGGGAACTTTTGGTAAAGGTTTTGCTGGTGAAAACAATCAGTACTGTTCTGACGAACATATTTTATTAGCAACGTCAGCGCAAAAAAGTATTTATGGATGCGAGCGATTTGATGGAGCTAAGAACCTGATACTTGGCGCTGTCGACAGTTTAGTAGAAAATGAAAAACGTAAAGTAATCAGTGAATTCAAAAATGCATTAAAAATTGTTACCCAGCCTAAATCACATTATGCACTGGATAAGACCCTTGATTCTTGGTTATCGTCTCTAGTTTTTTCGGTGATGTCAGATCAGTACACCCTTGATAATTTTGTCTATAAAAACCCAGCGGCAACTTATTTAACAATTGGTACAGTTGTGTCAGCACTGCTGCCGTCACTTACGGGATCCACACTTACAACTTATGACCCAATTATACTGACACAAATTACCAAAGATGCTGCTGAAGTTGGCGGGCTTGCGGGAATACTGGAGAAAATCGTAATGCCGCTTACGGACGCTGGCGGAAAATTCTACGAAAATCAAGTTGAAGCTTTGTTTCAAAAATTAGATCCTGAAGTATATAAAAATAAGCTATCGCCTGAGCAGTTTGAAAAAATTAAAATTACAATGCTTGAGAAAGCAAGACTTGCGGACGGTAAATATGTCATGACAGTCATTAACGCGTTCCCAATTACCAAACCGACATATGCTATGGATCCCGTTACCAAAGAATTCAAAATGACTGAAGGCACCGTTGCAACACAGTTGCTACCGGGAAAAAATGAATACCTGATCAAACTTTACAGTGCCGAATACGAACGATCCATTCGACAGAAGAAAATTAAGGGTATTGTTAATGGTAGCGAAAAAGAATATGGCTTTTCTACACCTTACAATTCAGATCTTGATACGCTTCGAAAATTATTTTCAGCTGGCTCTGCTGTAGCATTAAATTTAACTTTGAAGCCTGAATTTTCTGCAGCAAAAGAAACTTTAAAAAATCTTTCGGTTGCAAACACTGTAGACCTATTAAAAACGATGGGCCTTATGGTTGGCGAGCCGATCGCGTCAGCTGACCTATCCAGCTCACTAAATAAAGTTGATTGGACTAAAGTTTCTGGCGTATCAAAAGTGGACCTAGACTATGAGGTAGCCGAGTATAAAAAGTGGGAAGAAATAAAATAATTTTTTTGTTAGGTTTTTAATTATTTCAGTTACGTTGTTTACTAAATCAATTTGGTTGATGCAGGCACATCGACGTAAACAAACATATATTTACCAATATCACAAAGTTAAGAAAAATTAAATAGATCTTAAATAGCGTCCTGGCGCTGCCGATACAGTTATATGTTGAAAAACCATTTTAAAGTTCTATTTGATTTTCGGAATAGAACTGTACTTCTAACTACCGCGTTTTTTGCTGCTACTGTCCTTGTGCTGACTGCTCAGCTTATCTTCGGTGGTTACCAGACAGCTACAAAACAAGCACAACAAGTCTCATTAAATTTAAGTCATGTTTTAGAAAAAGAAACAGCTGCTTCGTTTGAAAAAATCGACTTGATGTTAAGCGATATCAATCGAACCTTCGAATTTGTTGGACCAAAAACTAAGTGGACAATTCAATCCTACCGCACGCTTCTGTCTAAGACTGCACGAGATATACCGGCGGTTTCGTCTATAAAAATATTGGGACCTGAGGGGGCTTATATCGGTGAAAGCGATGGTACGGATGTTTTACCAACAGCCAATAATAGCGACCGAAAATACTTTCAGGCTTTAAAAAGCAATCCCGACTTAGGATTGTATGTGTCTGAGCCTGTTATCAGTAAGACATTAAAAATTTGGGTCATCGTTCTTGCCAAAAGACTATATTCACCTGATAACAAATTTGCTGGCGTTATCATAGCCACCATATCTATTGACTACTTTCAAAAATTTTTTTCGCAATTAAACGTAGGCAAGACCGGAAATGTAACAATGCTTTCATACAACGAAAAAATACTTTTGGCTCGCTTTCCTCGAAAAGAAGATCAGCTGGGAAAAATAATAAATATTTCTAGTAAATTTCAAGAAGCCTTCGATGTAAATGATCGCGCGGGTAATTTGCACGCGCACTCAGTTATCGACAATACCGAAAAAACTTTTGGCTATGGCATTAACAAAAAATATAATTTCGTTATTATTACGGGGCTTGCTACAATTGACTACCTAGCTAGCTGGCGACGAACGGCGCTGTCCTTAACCTTAAGCTTGATTGCGGGATTACTAAGCCTATTCTATTTTATGGTTAAATATTTGATGTCTATTAGTGACGTCGAAAACCAGCGTCTACGCCTAATCGAATCTGCAAAGATGGCAAGCCTCGGGGAAATGGCTGCAGGAGTTGCCCACGAGGTTAATAATCCTTTAGCTATCATCAAGGGCCAATCTGCGCGAATTAGAGATATCATAGAAAGTCGAACCCTTGATCACACGACAGCTTTTCCGCTACTTGATAGTATCGATAACACCGTAGAGCGCATTGTGAAAATTGTAAAAGGCCTTCGCTCTTTTTCAAGATTAGGCGACAAAGATCTTATGGTCGACAGCAGCCTTAAAGGCATTATTGAAAATTCATTGATTCTTTGTTCTGAAAAATTCTATCAAAATCAAGTACGTCTTATTTTAAATGACGTTCCAGATGTCCAAATAAACTGTCGCGAAACTCAACTTGCGCAGGTGTTAATCAATTTACTTTCAAACGCATTCGACGCAGCACTTGAGACGTCCGATAAATGGGTCAGCATATCGTTCACTGTTAAAGCCGACCAAGTTCTACTTTGTGTAACAGATTCGGGAAATGGAATTTCTGCAGAGCTTGAGAAAAAAATTATGCAGCCTTTCTTTACCACCAAGCCGCTAGGCAAAGGCACCGGCTTAGGGTTAAGCATTTCCAAGGGAATTATTGCTGAACACCACGGACGGATATACGTGAATCACGATATAAAGAACACTCAGTTTGTTTGTGATCTACCACTAGCAAAGAAAAACGCGGCTTAATTTAACACAAGATCTAGACGACTAGAACCTGCTGTTATAGCCAGAACTACTTCCAAACCATTA
>JAYTMU010000086.1:0-4629 GCA_043728195.1 Bdellovibrionales bacterium | reverse complement strand
CGAAGGCGCAAATTACGTAAAACAAATTGAACGAATTAAAAATCGCTTTGTTACGCCAGTCATAATTAAATCATTTGAAGATTTTGATTATTCCAACACTGCAAGTCAGCAGGACCAAGACTTTTTCTTAGAATCGTGCGCACGCATTGCACTTAGCGATATAGCCACGCTGGTCTACACGTCGGGAACAACTGGCATGCCCAAAGGTGTGATCCTTACCCATGAGTCTGTTGTATCTGAAGTTAGTGAAATTTTTTCTGCCGTCGGAGTTAAATCAAACTACACGACACTGTCGTTCTTACCTTACGCACACGTCATGGGACGAGCCGAGATGTGGGGCAACTGTTATAATGGCCATACGTTGGCATTTGCAGAATCAATAGAAACTTTAAAAAATAACTTAAGCGAGATTAAGCCTGACTTTATCATTGCCGTGCCTCGCATATTCGAAAAAGTTTATGCAGGCATCCTGGCAAAAATCGAAACCCAGCCCTTAAAACAAAAACTTTTCAACAAGGCGATTGAAATTGCAACCAAAGTTGCTAAGTACCGCCACACAAAGCAAACTATTCCGTGGGCCCTGTTAATTCAGTACGAAACTATTTGTAAAACTGCATTTGCACCAATTAAAAAAGCATTCGGTGGTAAATTGTTGTTCGCAGTTAGTGGTGGCGCCCCCCTGGCTTTGCAACTTACAGAATTTTTTTCGCATTGTGGTATTCAGATATTAGAAGGCTACGGCCTAACAGAAACCTGTGCAGCTGTGACGATCAATACACCTTACAATTTTCAACCTGGCACCGTTGGTCGACCACTTGGCGATGTTCAGATCAAATTTGCAACTGACGGCGAAATACTAATTAAAAGTAAAAAGTGCATGCAAGGTTATTTCAAAAATCCAGAAGCTACGGCTGAAGTTTTTAACGAGGGCTTTTTTGCCACGGGTGATATTGGCGAATTGAACTCAAACGGTCAGCTGATCATCACCGATCGAAAAAAAGATTTAATTAAAACCTCGAACGGCAAATATGTAGCCCCGCAAAAGTTGGAAGGTCTACTAAAACAAGAGCCACTCATCTCGCAGGTGCTAATTCATGGCGACCAAAAAAAGTTCATTTCTGCGCTAATCTCGGTCGAAGAAGTACAAATTAGGCATTGGGCGCAGATGCAAAACCTGCCATTTGAAAGTATTGATGAACTTTATCAAAACCCCGCTTTTCGATTAAAGGTTCAAAAGCAAATTCAACTTACAAATTCAAGTCTAGCAAGTCACGAGGCCATTAAAAAATTTGAAATTGTAAGTGATTCGTGGACGATCGAAAATGGATGCTTAACGCCGTCTATGAAAATAAAACGTAAACTTTTGGAAAAAAAATACAACCAACTTATAAGTGAGATGTATGAATAAATCAAAACTAACCCTGTATCTGGTTGTTTTTTCCATTCTGTTAGCTTGCACCAACTTGGCAAAGCGGAGCCTAGCTCAGGACCCAGAAGCCAGAGTCACTTTTTACGACGGCGCTTTTTGCGAAGCTGACACCTGCACGGAAAGAAGCTACGACTTAAGCAAAGCTGATGACTACCGCATGTTTGAAGTAAATCTAAAAAATCTAGTTGCAGCATCGAAGTCTGCTAAAAAATCAAAACCAAATTCGAGTGATATGGATATCTTAATTAAGTTTCACTTAGGGCACTCAGGAATCGCAAAAGGATCCGAACTTGCACTCGAGATTATGAAATCTACCGATCTTCAAAAAGTGGCAAATGATATAAATGAAATCTTCGCAGCAATAAAAAATAATTTCAAGCCGCCGATAGATGCAAACTTTCAGTTTTTCTATTTGCCTGTCGAATTTTTTAAACGAGTTAAATATAATGAGGTGGCGCATGATGACCGTCAACCTGGATACTTAGTAGATCCAACACCTTCATCTTTCTGGCGTCCACAAGGTTTTCTAGATAAAAAGGATTTGGATATCGGGTTTGACCGCAATCAGAAAAACAATTACTCGAAGCGACCGTGCAACTATGATAAGCCGAAATCAGGTTTTGGTGTTCATCCAGGCTTTCACATACAATGCGGCGACCAAAAATTTAAGCTAAAACTGGGATCTGAAGTTCATTCCTCAGCGTTCAATTCACGCGTGTATCATGCCTTAGGATATAATGTGCCTGTAGTTGATTTTATAGATCAGCCTACTATTCGGTACAGCCGCAACATTCTTACTGAATTCAACAGTCGTAATGTTGAACATTTCAGAGTTTTACTAGCCGATAAGGAAATATTTAAATACAGCAATGGTCACTACTACTCGCCGTTCGAATATATCAAGGAAGTTGTTCTAGAAAATGGGATTGTAATTCCCGCTAAAGATTTAAAATCAAATTTGTTTTTAAATCCAACCATGGAAAAGCCTGAGCTGAATGCAGAGAATTTTAATCGTCCCTTCGAAGAAAAAATTTCTTTGCTGGTTATGGTGTCCTCGTCATACATTTTGAAAACCAAAGAAGATGAAATCGGTGCGTGGCGCTTTGATGAATTATCCCATGAAAATCGTCGGGAACTTCGGGGGCTACAACTTCTAGCCGCATGGATAGGAAACTTTGATATGCGTATGGATAATGTGCGTCTAGTGCGCGCTGAAGAAAATGGTGTGGTGAAAGTCAAACACATGATTTCGGATGTGGGGACTGGTTTAGGAAATGCCAAGTCATTATTAACTCGCTCAACCAGCCAAATTGAAGAAATGCCGTGGACTGTAACTGAAACCTATGTGGATCGTGCTGACGGATATGTGAACGAACGATTAGAAATAATTGGCCTTATGAATATCGAAGTAAATAAAGCTTTTAGAAAGATGTCATTCAATGATGGTCAATGGATGGTTGCAAAGTTATGCCAGTTTACACCAGCGCAATTAAAGTTGGCGTTAACGTCATCGGGCCTAAGTAGCAACGAAGCAAGCTTAGCCTTTGAAAAATTAATTAGTCGCCGCACAAAAATGGTAAAAGATTTCAAATTAGAAGGTGCTTTGCCGTCGTGCTTAATAAAAGCGGACACTAAGTTAAACTCTTCAGTGGAAGATGCAAAAGGTTTTTCGCTTAAAAACGGCCATCTCATAAATCAAGCAAAACAGATAAGCGACAAACAAAATAAGCCGAGCTTTGAGCAGGCAGGAAGCGCGCCCGACAAAAAGTAAATTCAACTCTGTACCGCATGTTACTTATCCCGATGTCACATACTCCAATATTACTTTTCTCAATGCTAATTATTCCGTATCCGATTACCGACCTTCACGCCAGATTCAGCTTCTATCGCAGCATCTAGGGCATCGCCCCAGTCTTGAAGTATTAACTCAACAAGATGAAAAAAATTAAGCAACTAACGCTATTTCCAAACCAACAAAAGAAATTTTTTGGCGGAGCCCTACTTTACAAAAAAAGAAAATCAAAGCGTCCACTATCTAAAAAAGATTCTTTACACTTAGTCCTACGTAGCGAGTGGGCGATGGGTAAAGACAGCTTCTTAGCTAGGCGTAATCACCAAGTGATTAAACAGATACTTGTGCGGTTTAGCAAAAAGTTTGGTGTTAGAGTTTACCAGCAAGCTATAAACTCTAATCACATTCATTTACTTTTAAGAATCACTAATAGAACTCTGTACAAAGCATTCATTAAAGCTATCGCAGGTCAGATCGCTAGCCACACAATGGGTCAGCAAAGCTTTAAAGTGTTCAAATCAGCGCGTGCAAAGAAAGCTGCGGGCGATGGGTCAAAAGCCGCGGTCGAAGCGAAGTCTATTCACCAAACCCCGGAAGGCTTTTGGCAGTTTCGGCCTTTTTCTCGCATAACTAACTGGGGTAGGGATTTTAAACACTGCATAGGATACTTAAAACTAAATATCTTAGAAGCTTTTGGCTTTGTAAACTACAAACCTAGGAAAAACTACTACTCCGCTTGGATCAAACACGTAGCACCTGTTTTTAGCAGCGGCTAGAAGTAACTGTTAGCAGCAGCTAGAAGGATGCTTTTAGCTGCGACGGATGAATGTCTTTAACTGCCAATTATAGAAGTATCTACGAAAAGCGAGAAGCCCACAAATCTCAGAATGAGCCTAAGTTCCACATGAGCCAATGAGCCAAACCGTTGATCATAAAATGCTCAGCGTCTAAAAGTTCGACGCCTTTTTTCTATCAGCTAAAGTAAAATGCATTTAATAACAAAATCTAATGGCTCTCATTTTGAAACGCTTTGTTTAGGAACTTATAAAGGACGTTTATGAAAACACTATTAGTTATGTATGTTGCATTAGTTATTCTTGCGATTTCGGCATGTAAGCCAAAGATAGAAGGTAACCAAGCCACTGTCCCGCCTATCAGCGGTGACTGTGTTTCTAATCAGGCTACGTGCCAACAAAATCTTTACAATACTCCTGGCTACACACCTTACAATTACAACAATCAATATAACAACCAGAACAATAATAACCCTTATGGTAGCGGCTATTATGGCGGTGGTTATTCGTCAGGTTATCAGTACGGTGGCTACAGCAACGGACCTTTTCATTATATGAATAATGCAGCCTACTTATGTAATTGTCAGAGCGGCTACATGCCAACATATAATTCG
>JAYTMU010000085.1:0-8873 GCA_043728195.1 Bdellovibrionales bacterium | reverse complement strand
CTACCCCAAGTCGGGCGCTTTGATACTTGATCTGTCTGACTAGTTTGATCCAGCAGCCGGCAACTGGGTGGCCCCAGCCAAGTTTGTTGCAAAATTTGGCCGCCATTGATAGCTAGATAGCTATAAATTAACTAAAATTTACATTTTTTATAGCTATAAAGCTATTTTTTAGATATAATATTCTTATTTAGCTATGTAATTCAGACGCAATCCTTTGCTTATCCTTAACTAGCTATATTTTAGATCAGGAGTCATTTATGAAAATAGGCGAGCAGCTAAAAAGTCTTAGAAAAAACTATGGCCTAACTCAAGAACAGTTGGCCACTCAAAGTGGGGTCAGCTTCACATTTATTAATCGGGTCGAAAACGGAAATAGCTCTGTACGGTTGGAAATACTAACTAAAGCGCTAGATTTACTTGGTTGCGAAGTTGCCATTATCGATAAAAAAACTAAAAAAATTATTGAAATAATCAAGTCATGAAAGATGATAAAACAAAATCGAATCAGGCCGAAGTCCGACTACGGGATAACCGTGTCGGGTTACTGTTAAAACATTCTTCCGAAAAATTTATTTTTCGATATGATGGTTCGTATCTTTCTCAGAAAAATGCAGTAGCAATTTCAATAAAATTACCTTTGGCTTCTACAGACTACACAGCAATTAATCTGCACGCGTTTTTTGATAATTTAATTATGGAAGGCTGGCTTCTTAACCAAGCAGAAAAGAATTTTCAAATCGATAAAAAAAATAGATGGGGCTTACTGATGCTAGTTGGGTCAAATCCCATAGGGGCTGTAAGTATTCATGCGCTTGACGACAACGGAAATCTTATTGTCGAAAGCGGGGAACAGGCTAAAGAAAATATCAGCCTATTTTCAATCAGTATTCCCTGTAAAGATAGAATTTGTTCATTCTGTTTAAAGGAAATAAAAACCGAAGGCACCTTTCATGCCAGCTGCTACAAAAAACTTTGGGGAACATCAAAAGCTTTGTATGCAGAATTAGATAAGACTAACCCACTGTTAACATTTTCCAAAACAATTCAGAACGGCAGTATTTCGGGAGCACAAAGAAAAGGTCTTTTCGCTTTAAAGAAAAATAAGCTTGCCGTTGATTCTGCAAGCTCAATGTATATTTTAAAACCAAACGGTGATTATCCTGAATTGCCAGCCAACGAACACCTTACCATGACAGCGGCTAGAAATTTAAAATTCGATGTGCCCCCAACGGGTTTAGTACAAATCGAAAATGTAGGATTAGTCTATGTCATAAAAAGATTTGATCGAACCATATCTGGGGAAAAACTATTGGTCGAAGACATGGCTCAAATATATGAAGAAGCCAGTGACGATAAATATTCCTTAAGTCATGAAAAAGTTGGCGAAGCCATAAAAAATTATACTCAGGCTGGACCGCTTCACTTGAATGATTTTTTTCGTAGAATTATTTTCTGTTATGTAATCGGAAACGGGGATATGCACCTTAAAAACTGGTCGCTCCTTGAAATGGAAAGAATTAAAGGGATCTATGGCATGTGTCCGGTGTACGATTGGCTAAATACTAGAATTGCTTTGCCAAAAGAAAAGTACGAAATGGCAATTTCTTTACGAGGCAAGCAAAACAATATGCAAAAATCCTACTTCATTAAATTTGCAGCAGAGGAACTTGCTCTTAAAAAGGATTTCATCAAATCTGTTTTTCAAGAGGTAAGCGTGTGGAAAAATGAATTTGATCGCTTAATTCCAAGGTCATTCTTAAGTGAAGATATGAAAGAATCTTACCTACGACTTTTAAAAGAACGTTGTTCTATTTTTAAGTAGCGAATTGCATTTCTTGAAAAGCCTACTGTTCCGCTAGGATTGCCGCCGCCAAAAGAATTAAAACACGCTACTTTATTGCCAAGTAAACCTCGCACATCAGCAGTAATTTCACGCTGCTGATCTTGGTCTGCATGCCTTTTTGTTGCTTCATGCCGCCTGTTATAGGGCTGGTGACGCCAGTTACGATGATCGCTAATATGCCGAACGCTACTAGCACCTCGACCAGGGATATGCCTGATTTAGATTTAAAAACATTTTTATTAAATTTAGGATTTTTTAACACTTTTGCCCCATATATAATCGAAACATAGGGCAAAATAAAACGCTAGAATTGTTACGCTTAATCTAAATAATCTCATTTTTAAGTACTGAATTGTAAAGTAATGTCTACGGGTGAGTGGCAGCATATGGACATAATGATGATCTATATTCGAAAAGCTAGAATCGACATAAAGGGGGCTACGAGCTGCTTGGATGCTATGGTCTTGCCAGTCTAATTCCAGGATAAAATCCCCTTTTTGATAGCTAGGTGTGTAATTCTGACACATAAATGACGCACCTTAGTCCTAATTTATTTTCGTAAATATATGTTTTTGTTTGCTAATTTAAATAATATGATATGGTAAAATTTCGGTATAGTTCTGGCATCATTTAGGTAAAGTACTGGCTTTTTATGCCGATAAGTGTACTACGTAAGTGTAATATTAGGGAGTGTTCAATGATTCAAAATGCAATAAGCAATAGTCTTTCAAAAAATAGCCTGGGATTATTTGCTGAGAATGGTGACGTTCAAGTTGATAAGTTGAGCGAACTTCTCGAATTTGCTAGAACTCAACTAGGTGAGTCGCTTGGCTTGTCCGACGATCAAATTAGGCAAGCCCGCTTAACTGGTAAGGCAAAGGAACGACTCGAACAGCTTGCTAACGCTTTAGAAATCGTTTCTGAAACTTTCGACGGTAATTTAAAGACTACATCTTTTTGGTTAAAAACAGCTAACCGAAATTTTGGTGGTTTTTCTCCGCGCCAACTCATACTCAAAGGAAAATATAAAAAGGTACTTGAATTTATTCTTGCTTCGCAGTTTAAAGCTTAAGTAAATGAGCCGTAAAAATTCCGCAAGAAACTTCATTCCTTCAAAATCGAATAAAATTCCGTCGATCGATGAAATATTAAATGAATATTTCGAGAGTGAGGACGGAGCCAATAAAAAACTTCAGGATTTTTTCAAGGCTTATTATGGATTTTTACAATCTGCAAGAGAAGAAAGAATAGAAGAAATTGTAGAGTCGTTGACTTCAGTTTCAAATGATTCTGTAAGCGAAAGTTATTCTAGAATGGTCGATTTAACTTATGGCGATCCGCTTTCTGTAGTGGGTAGCTTAATCGGACCTGGGCAAAGATTTAATATTGGTGAAGGAATGGGCCATACCAAACCCTTTGCTTGTTTATACGTAGCAAATGATTACCATACGGCATTTTGCGAATTTCATCACTACCCACCAAGCTATTTGCGCGGAGGCTTGGATGCGTCTAAAATGGCGCTGAAAAAGCCCGAAAATGAAATGCATGTTCGAGTCCAAGTGAACATAGAAAAGTGCATCGATTTACGAGACAAAGAAAACTTAAGAGATTTCACAAGAGTTATTTCTGAAATTAAGCCAACTGACGAATTTAAAAAATGGGCAAAGGAACTTGGGCATTATGCACTGCGAACGGTTCAGACGCACGGTGAGTTGTACCGGACCTTACTGGATCAGGATTTTTTGCGTAGCTATTATTCGTTGGAAATACCTTCTAACTCGCAATGGTTTGGTTATTATTGCTTGCGGGCTGGTATTCAAGGCATAATTTATCCGTCAGTTCGTGATGAAGCAGGAAACAACATTGGAATTTTAATTGATAATTTAAAAGATACTGATTCTACGATTAAGCTAGACGATAATATTGCATTGATACCAGATGATAGAAAAATTTTAAGAGCAGATAACTATGAGTTTTTTAAGATTAAAACTGCTACGAAAAAGGTATTAAATTAGTGCGAAATAACTCTAAGTAGTGTTGCGTAAAAATTTTCTAGCTTAGATAAGACTCTTGCACACGACTATCATTTAAAAGCTCAGTTCCTGTTCCGTGTAAAGTAATTTCACCAGTTTCGATCACGTAAGCAAATGACGAGACTTCAAGCGCTAAAGAAGCATTTTGTTCAATCAGCAAAATTCCTAAACCGGTCCGTCGCAGATCTTCAAACTTTTGGAATATCTGTTCAATAATTATGGGCGCTAATCCTAATGAAGGTTCATCTAATAAAAGCATTTTGGGTTCGGACATAAGCGCACGGGCGATGGCCAGCATTTGTTGCTCGCCACCCGAAAGCGTGCCACCTAATTGGCTTTTGCGTTCAGCTAGGCGTGGAAACATCGTAAATTGATGGTCTATAAGTTCCAGAATTTTTCGTTTTGATTTATTGGCGTAAGCTCCCAGTTGTAAGTTTTCGATAACTGTTAAGTTAGGAAATATACCGCGACCCTCAGGGCAAAGCGCAACACCCAAATCTAAACGTTGCGGGGTGGAAAGAGTGCTTAAATTTTTTGTATCGAATAAAATTTCACCCGAGTGTGGCAGCAAGCCCGCCAAAGCTTTCAGAGTGGTAGATTTACCGGCACCGTTCGATCCAATCAATGACGTAATTTGCCCAGACGAAAATTGAAATGAAATTTGACGAACAGCTTTTATTAATCCGTAACTAACACTTAAATTTTTAACTTGAATCGTATGACTCATGTCTGCCGCTTTCCTAAGTAGGCTTCAATAACTTCGGGCGATGACTTAATGTGTGCGGGAATTCCTTCGGCAATTTTTTTACCGCGGTGTAAAACGGCAATTCGATTGCAAATGTTCATAACGACTTTCATGTCGTGTTCGATGATCAGAATCGTTAAGCGAAATTTATCTTTTATAAATCGAATCAGGTCATTTAGCTCTGCTTTTTCACTTTGATTCATGCCGGCAGCGGGTTCATCTAACATTAAAAGCGTAGGCTTCGTAGCCAGTGCGCGAACAATTTCTAATTTTCTTTGCGCGCCGTAAGGTAGTGAATTTGCATGGTGATCTTTAAAGCGGTCCAGCTCGAATATTTTTAATAAATCAATCGAGTGATCATACAATAGTTTTTCTGTACGGTAGAACTTTTCTGTCTCAAGCAGACTGTCAAACCAGGTGTGCTTTTCACGCTGTTGTAAAGCTACAATTACATTTTCAATTACTGTTAAACCCTTGAATAATCGAATGTTTTGAAACGTTCGTGCAATTCCCAGTTCATTTACTGAATGGGGTTTTAAATCGTTAATATTTTTGTTAGCAAAAATTATTTCACCGCTGTCGGCTTGGTAAAAGCCTGAAAGCATATTAAAGACGGTGGTCTTGCCTGCGCCATTGGGACCGATAAGGCCAAAAATTTCATCTTTATGAATCGAGAAAGTAACCTGATCGACTGCTTTAAGTCCACCAAACTGAATCGACAAATCTTTTACAGAAATTATATTCTCCATCAGGATTTGTTCCATTTTTTCATACGGAGATATTCCATCAATTCAAGTCTTCCTAACAAGCCTTGGGGGCGTAAGATCATCATAGAAATAAGAATAACTGGGTAGACAATCATTCTAATGTCGACTTTTCCTGTCGGTAAACTTCTTAGCAACTCGGGTAATGCAGTTAATATAAAAGCGGCAATAATAGAGCCAGACATAGAGCCCAATCCCCCAAGAACGGCCATAATTAATATTTGCACCGAAATCAAAAAGCTAAACGAACTTGGGCTGATGTATCCAAGATGGTGGGCATAAACACCACCGCCAACGCCTGCAAAAAAACTAGAAATAATAAAAGCGCTGCGTTTTGCTTTAACAAGGTCAAGTCCCATTACTTCGGCTGCAATATCGTCTTCGTTTAGCGCCCAAAGGTTTCGTCCGAACCAAGATTTCTTAAGTCTAAAAAAAGTTACAAATGTAATTGTAAGTACAAGCAAACCGAAACTGTAGGACCACAGAAAACCGGGAAATTTAACGATAGCGTTGTAACCACGTGGACCGCCAACATGATTCCAATTTAAAATAAGCACGCGAACGATTTCGGCCATACCTAAGGTAACAATTGCTAGGTAGTCGCCTTTCAACTTGAAAGATGGCAAAGAAACTAGAAAACCTAATACCGCAGACGCAAGACCTGCTACCACCACGGTAAATGGAATGAAATACCATTGGTCTGCTAACAGTTCTTTCGAGATAATCGCAGAGGTGTAAGCGCCAACGGCCATTAGACCTGCATGACCTAGCGAAAATTGATCGGCAAGACCTGTTATAAAATTTAATGATAAAGCCATCACAGCATTAATCATGAAACTAATTAAAATGGCGTGAATGTATGAATTTAAAAAATAATTTAAAACAAGGCCAAGGACTGCAAAACCAATCAGAAAATAGCTGGCCTTGGTCATCTTATTCACTAAATTTTTTCTTTCATCTTAGATCCAAAAAGACCAGTAGGTTTAAAAAGTAAAATAAATATCAATACTGAAAACGACAAAGCATCACGGTAAGTGGATGCCCCGTAGCCAATCAGATAATATTCACCCACGCCCAAAAGTAGTCCGCCGATGATGGCGCCGTGCAAGCTGCCAATTCCACCGAATACAGCCGCAACAAAGGCGCTCATGCCAATTTTATTTCCCATCATAGGGTCAATTTTAGGATACTTAATTGAAACTAAAACAGCAGCAATACCCGCAAGTACCGAGCCCACAATAAACGTCATAGAAATAATTTTATTATTGTCAATTCCCATTAGCGGGGTCATATCTGACCGAGTACTGACTGCACGCATAGCGCGCCCAGTTTGAGTTTTGTAAATAACGAAGTGTAAGCCTACCAACGCCAGTGCGCTGACCCCGTAAATAAGAAGATCAATCAAATGAATCTGGCTTCCCGCAACTTCAAATAAGTTTTTATCTTCAATCAAAGTAGGAAACGATTTCGGATTGGCACCAAAAATAATTTGTCCGCCAAATTGAAATAAAATACTGACACCAATAGCAGTGATTAAAGAATTCATCTTCGGAGAATTTCGCAGTGGCTTGTACGCAAACTTTTCAACAAGATAGCCGATCATGCCGGCCGCAAGACTTGCAGCCAGTAAACCTAAAGTAAAGTTGATCGGTGAAGGAGCTGAAAAGCCCATGAACAGCGCAAAATAGTAACACATAAAGGCGCCCATCATGTAAATTTCAGAATGGGCAAAATTGATCATACCTAAAATTCCGTACACCATTGTATAGCCCAAAGCGACCAAAGCATAAATGCTTCCGAAGCTTAGGCCGTTTAATGTGTGTTGAAAGAATTCTTCCATCAGTTTAAAAAATTAATTCGGAGAAATTTCAGTAACTAATTTGTATTCTTCGCCTTCAACTTTTACAACCACAGCGCTTTTAACAGCGTCACGGTTTGCATCCATTGACATTTTTCCAGTTACGCCGTGGAAATCTTTGATCTTAGAAAGTTCTTCACGAATATTTTCTGATGTGACGGTTTTGGTATTTTTAATCGCTTCCGCCATCATGTAGGTTGCATCGTAAGCAAGGGCAGCCATCACGTCCGGAGTTTCGTTAAATTTTGTTTTAAACTCTTGAACAAACTTCATTGTTTTCGGATCTTTTGATTCTGTCGTATAGTGATTGGAAAAGTAGTGACCGTTGATTGCTTCTTTTGCAATTTTAAAAAGATCCGGAGATGACCAGCCATCGCCACCTAACATAGGCTGTTTCATTCCCAATTCTTTTAACTGCTTTGCGACTAAGGCAACTTCGCCGTAGTAGCCAGGAATGAAGATAACATCGGGATTTTTTCCTTTAAGTGATGTCAGCTGAGATTTAAAATCAATGTCGCCTTCTTGGTAAGAGACATCGGCAACAATTTCTCCGCCAAGTTCCTTTAATTTGGCAGCAAAGTTATCAGATAAGCCAACTGAATAATCGCTTTTAATATCGCGCATGATAGCCGCTTTTTTTACTTTTAAAGTCTCAGTCATAAATTTTGCCATAACCAAACCTTGAAATGGATCAATGAAGCAAGCGCGGAAAATAAAATTTCCTACTTTGGTAACATCAGGATTAGTCGCAGACGAAGTTAGCATAGGAACTTTATTTTGCTGAGCCACTTGCGCACCGATTTTCGAACGACCTGAAGTGGCTTCACCTAGAATGGCAACAACCTTGTCCTGAGTGATCAAACGATTAACCACTGCTAAAGTTTCATCGCTATCTGATTTGTTATCGTAATTAATTAACTTAATTTTTTTACCGTTAATACCGCCAGCAGCATTAATTTCATTTACTGCCATTTCAGTTCCACGCAGTTGATAAACTCCGAAAGTTGCTGTTGATCCCGTGTTCGAGCTGTAAGAGCCGATTACGATTTCATTATCATTCGCTTTTTTAGTGCACGAAAAGGCTAATAAAGAAGCCGCTATGACCAGTGCTAATTTTTTCATTAAGTTATCTCCTGTGATACTGTTTATTTACAATAATCACATTCAACTAAACAGAAAGTGCTCTGGCAAGTTGAATCAAGGATTTGTCAGCAATTTTTGGCTTAGTAGTCACGTCGTTCAAAGAAATTTCAACTAGCTTTCCACCGAAACTTCCAATCATTACATTTTTTTTCCCCGCAATTAAACTTAAGACCGCCGCATGCCCTAATCTTGAAGCTAGTATGCGGTCATTCGCAGTGGGACTGCCGCCGCGTTGTTGATGTCCGAGAATGCATACTTTCGCATCTAAACCCGATTTCTTACGAATTGAATCCGCTAGATCGTAAGCGCGGCCTGGCTTTTGGCCTTCGGCCGTAATTAAAATACTGCTGGTTTTTCCGCGCGCGCGGGACTCTTTTAACTTTTCAACTATTTTATCCACAGGAATAATATTCTCAGGTGTTAAAATTTCTTCGGCGCCGCCGGATACTCCTACCGCCGAGGCAATGTAGCCCGAATCTCGTCCCAT
>JAYTMU010000084.1:0-18980 GCA_043728195.1 Bdellovibrionales bacterium | reverse complement strand
GGACGAAATGCATTTTATGATCCGGCATCTTTTGGTAAACCAGATTTAGATGCGCAGAATGAATTTAAAAAGAAAAATAATTTTAGTTCTAAAGAAGTTATTGTACGACGAAATGGATTTACGAAATTTTCGTACGATGCCTGTGTTTACGATACCTACAGCTGGAAGGGCGACTACTTTCCTTTTACATTGCACATTGATGACATGATGCCAATGATGTCCCACCGCGTGCACATGCCACCATCCATACACACAACGTTTGTAGCCAATGGATTTGTTGTCTGCACATTTTTGCCTAGGCTAATTGAAACTGATGCGGATGCGTTGAAAGTTCCATTTTTCCATCAAAACATTGATTACGATGAGGTTTTATTTTATCACGCCGGCAATTTTTTCAGTCGCGATAATTTACACTCGAACATGATTAGTCTTCATCCGGCGGGAATGCCCCATGGCCCGCACCCAAAAGCGTTTGCAGCACAGGGGACGAAGGCAATGACTGATGAAGTTGCAGTTATGGTCGATTCAACTAAGGCATTTGAAGTGGATCCATTTTTTGAGAACTTTGAATTGAAATCGTATTGGCAATCGTGGATGCACAAGTAAGTTTTAAAAAAGGTGATCCGATTACTGCGGATCAAGCCATGCTGTTGGCAATGGACGTGGCAAAGCGGGGCGCACCTTTTGTATCACCAAATCCTGTTGTTGGGTGCATTGTGGTCGATAGGAATCACTGTTTTTTAGATTTTGGGTTTCATCCAAAGTTTGGCCAAGAACACGCCGAAATTAACGCTTTAAATAAGTTAAGTCCCGAAGAAATAGAAGGTTCTACTTTTTATGTCACGCTTGAACCTTGTGCACACCAGGGTAAGACGGGATCTTGTGCGAAAAAGCTAGCTACGTTGAAGCCTAAAAAAGTAGTTTACGGAATTATGGACCCTAATCCTTTGGTGCTAGGCCGAGGAGCTGCAATTTTAAATGAAGCCGGTATCGAGGCCATTGAATACAGCGGTCTATACAAAAGTGATCTGCAACAACTTGCCGAAATATTCGTTAAAAACTTTACCGAGCAAAAAGTTTTCGTCGCTGCAAAAGTAGCATCAAGTCTTGATGGACAGATAGCTTTAAAAAATGGAGAAAGTAAATGGATTACATCTGAGGCTTCTCGGGTATATGTTCATGAGCTAAGATCTTACTACGACGCGATCTTAATTGGTTCAAATACCATTCGACAGGATGACCCAGCACTAAATATTCGACATCCGCAAATTAAAAAACAAAGTAAACTGATTATCCTTGATGCCGACAATCAGATTTACAAAAAAAAATTTAAATTTATGGAAGTTCATCCCCATGCAAACATCTATTTTGCTGTTATAAAAAAGAGCGCAGACAATCCCTACCAGCAACTAGAGTTTCGCAGTTTGGAAGGTCTGTTAGAGCAAATTTGGAATTTAGAAATTCGATCACTGTTTATAGAGGGCGGAGCGCAAGTTTACACTTCATTTTTTCAATCGGGTTTAGTAGATCGACTCTATCTATTCATGGCGCCATCAATAATTGGCTCTTTCAACGGACTATCATGGACTTCGATGCTGAAAATTAATTCTCTTGCTGACCAAATGGTACTTCGTAATACACAGTTAAAATATATTGGTGCGGATATTTTTATAACAGGAAGTATGAAGACATAGTTTTAGCCGACTTTTATCAAAAATTGTTTTTCTACTTGATGGCTATGAATAAAATTAATTTTAAAGCTAATACCAAGGCCGAATGTACTCGCTATACTAAGCGAACCGCCCATTTTCTCTATCGTGCTTTTAACAACATCCATTCCCAGACCGCGGCCGGAAATTTCTGACGCCGCTTCTTTGGTCGAGAAGTTAGGCAGAAATATCAGATTAAGAATTTGGTCGTCCGTCAAAACTTTCGCTTCAGAATCGGTTATTATCCCTTTTTTCAATGCTTTTGAAAGCACTTTGCTACGGTCCACACCGGCCCCATCATCGAAAAATACAATACTGAAAGAATTGATAAAGTCGATTGTCTGTATCGTTATAGTTCCGCTTTCGGATTTGCCAGCCGAGATTCTCAATTCAGGCGATTCAATACCATGGTCCACTGAGTTTCGGATTAAATGCACTAGACAATCATGTAAGCCTGCAGCATGTGTAGAATTCACTAAAGCATCGCCTTTAATTTTGAGTGTAACTTTTTTATGAAACTCGTTTGAAATTTCTTCGACCATAGGAACAAATCGGTTGGCGATTTCAGCCAGCGATTTAAAATTTAAACGCTCCTGGTACCGCTGGAAATTCTCCAAAATTTCATTTGGGATTTGACTGCGCAAGGTACTGACATAATTGAAGAACTGGTTAACAGCTAAGCCATTTATGGCGCCTAAGTTTTGCCCGTGTGCTGAATCTTTCTGAACAAGTCGATTCAAAAGCTGCAAATGTGAATCGATGACTTTGCTAATTTTGGCGATTTCGAAATTGATAGGTTCAGGGTCATCTTTTTGAATTATATTCGACATTTGCGCAAGCAGGATTGTTTCTGACGCGTGAATTTGTTCGGAAAGCACGCGCATTTTTAATAATCGGGCGTTTCCCTTCATCGTGTGCAAATCTCGTAGTAATTCAACATAGCTGGTGGCATCAAGAAAAGCTGCTTTGTTTCGGACTTCGGATAAAATTTTACACAATCTAGTAATTTCATCCATTAAAAAACCTAAATCGTTATTTAAAATACATTCAAGCATTCCGGTCTGCTCTTTTTGTTTTTCAAATTCGGCTTCTAGCCGATCCATTTCACTGATATCTTCTACTACAAAAAGTAAACGTTCTAACTGCTGATCAGAATTCCAAATCGGAGAAATATTAAGCTTTAATTTTTTAGTGGAACTGACTTCGCCTACTTCACTTTTTGTCTGAAAATTTACGACCCGGGGAAGCGCCTGCTCGGTAAGAAGCCATTGAATTTCTTCTTCGCCCATAACGATGGTAACAGCATTACTGACGGCATCGTACTGCTCTGGAGTTTGTTTTAGGTCCCGGTAAAGGATATCCATTACATTCCAGCCCACAATAGCTTGGTTAAAAATGGTTGCGGAGTAATTTGAGATAGGTTCGACAATAATACCGTGGGAATCGATCGAGAAAAATCCCTGACGCATATTATCTACTAATACAGCTACTTTTTTTGACTCCATTGAAATTGCTGATTGTATATCTAGCTCTTGCTTTATCTGATTTTTTTCCATTTCGACTGAAAGAATACGCTTTGAAATTATAAAAATAGCTGCGAAAAGTATGATTTCAATGAAAACCAAAGTGCTGACAGCAATCATAATTGCCTGCAAAACTCGTTTTTTTACCCGGTCTGTTTTTAAAGAAAGTTTCACCTTGCCAATTACTTTTTCACTGTGATTTTGTATCGGTCGTTCGATATGTAAAAGATCGGCCTCGGGAGTCGCCTCTTTTTTTATTGAGCTTGCCATTACTTTGTCCTCAAGATTTAAAATAGAAACGCTTGCGACATCTGGGTCCGCGGTCACAATTTGTGTAAACTGCGTTAAAACAATAACATCGTAATTTTCGAAAAAAACTTCCCCGTATTTTTGTAGGAATGTAAATAGAGTTTCGGTCTTAGTGTTCATCGCAGACTCAGCGAATACTTTTGTTTCTCGTATCATAAATACGCCAAGCAATGACATAACCACAAATGAGACAGATAAAATTGGTATTAACAGCCGCCAAAGGATGGAGCCTCGTTGAAAGATTTTACTCTTTACTGCGCTGTTTTGAGTACTGATTAGACTAGATGCCACATCTAAGCTATCGGAATCGAAAATGCTAAACTTTATTATTTGATTGTATTGAATTGATACAAAAAAAGGGACACAGCGTGTCCCTTTTTTAAAAATCTAAATACTTGATTTGATTGCTATTTTAATTTGCCGTTTGGCGCAGCTTTTTCAGCTAACTTAACCAAAGCTGATGAAGCGTCGCCACGCGTAACCATGCAAAGATTTCTGACCATGATTGGGTGCTTTGGATGATTCATGTTACCAAGTTTCATGTTTCCGTGGACAAATGCGACTGCGCCCGGTGTTTTTTCTACAAAAGCATTTTGCTCATCGAAGTTTTTAAACATTGTAGCGCTTGCTTTGTCGAACTCGGCACCGCCAAAATACTTATCCTTTATCTGCTTCATATTAACGTGCAAGTGCGGCTGAAGTGCAATTTTTACTGGAAGATCTTGGCCGCCAACTTCTTTCCAATTTTTAATCTTTCCGGTAAATAGTCCCGTTACCTGTTCTTGACTTAATTTGGTAGGTCCACCCGGTGCGGTGACAAAGTAAATTTCACTGCTAGCTACATTTTTGCATTTTATGTCTTTGCTTTTTACTTCGTATTTTCTTTCCGCAACAAGTTCAAGAAGTTCATCGCATCCGCTTCCAAGAAAAGCTACATCGGCAACACCAGTGTCCACTGATGCGTAAGCGCTTTCAGCAGGAACTCCGGCATCTGTTAAAAAATTTATTTTTAGGTCTAATTGTTTTTCAGCCTCCGGAGCAATTTCCTTAAGACGACTTACCCACGACGAGCCCCATGCAACTTTTATTGTTTGCGCAGCGTAGCTACTTGAAAAACAGAAAAGAGTTGTGATGAGAACGACAGATCGAACAACGTTAGTGTTAAGCATGTATTGACTCCCTGAAAGTTTTGAAAACTTCTTGTATTTAGTTAATTGTTTCGGCTTAGTATGGTTTATATATTCAGGCATGGCTAGCCCCCCTAAACTTTCACGCAAAGTTCCAGACCTTCGCGCCACTTTAACAGATTTTTAACTTCTGATTTTCTTAATTTGAGACGAATGTGTATTAAAGAACTTCAAAAATATAATTTCTGCGAGGTTAAAGTAGCAAGCTTCAAATGACGATAGGATTGTAAATCAACCAGCGTTTAAGCAGGAGCATCTGAATGAAGGTAAGTAGTGGAAATTGGAAATTAGATGATTCTTACCCAGGTCCCGTATTGTTGATAGTAAGGCACGGACAGACTGACTTTAATTTGAATAGAACTTTTCAAGGCCAACTGGATGTACCACTTAATGACCTTGGTCGTATTCAAGCAGAACATAGTGCAACAGCAGTGCTAAGTGTACTTAAAATACTACCATTGTCTTTAGTTAAGGCGTGCCATCTATTATCCTCTGATCTTTCCCGAGCTTCGGACACCGCGCGTGTAATACACAAAAGAATTAAAGAAAAGTATCCAATTCACAATGACTTAAAACTTACCACGCTTTTGCGCGAACAAAATGTTGGAGATTTGCAAGGGATTACTTTAGATGAGTTCTGCGCGCGCGCACCTAACGAAGCAGCTCTTTATCAAAAAAGTGTATTAGAGGACCCTTATCGCTCCAGAGCACCGGGAAAAGATGCTGAATCCAAAATGGATGTTGCAAAACGAGTGCGCCAAGTTATGCAAGAAACTATAATTCCTGCTGTTGGTGAAAAACGATCAGAACTTCATATCTGGTGCGCTCACGGATGGGTTATAAATGCATTGATGGAGTTGATGAGCCTTTCATTGGGTGCAGATCCCTATATCGGCAACGCAGATGTTTTAATAACCACTGGCAATACTTCGCATCAGAATCCATCCACTTTAGCTACGCAATTTGATGTACAGCATACCTGGAAAATTTTGGAACATGTTGAGGTAGGCGAGCGCATCGGCCACTTGTCGTTTGCGCGCCCAGCTGCATAAAGTTGGAGATTATGATTAAAACTAACATACAGCTTGTGGAAAAGATTTTTGAAGATGTTTGGAATCGTGAGTCGGTTTACACGTTAATGAAAATTATTTCTAATAAGTTTACCTATCGTCAAACTGCTATAAGCCAAATCGAGTTAGGTCCATTGGCGTTACTAAAAACAATCGAATTATACAAAAGTTTTATGCCTGGACTAAAAATGAAAATCACCGAAATCCACCAGCATGATAAGTTAACAGTCGTAGAGTGGGTTGGTATGGGTTTACATGAGGGAACAAGTTGCAAAATTCAACCTAGTTATAAATCAATTTCTCTTCAGGGTGCGTCTGTATTTGAAATTGAAGATGGAAAATTTATTTCGTGCCAGAGCGACTGGGATGGCGAATCTCTTGTTACGCAAATAGGTATCAGCAAAGCTGAACTTAATTATTTTCCAAATGAAAATTGCGTTTCGCTAAGATCCGAAGGAAAAAATTCTGGCCCGCCGCTTGTGGCGATTCCGTCGATGTCTAATAAAGGCTGGGGACAATGGTATAATTTTACCCGCAGCATTAAAGCAGATCGCACTGTTGTAACGGCCGATATGATTGGAGTTAAGCGTGCCTTAATGGGACTTGATCCACACAAAGATTATTCCGCGAAATGGGAAAGCAAAAGTTTGAAGAATGCACTCATCAGTTCCGGTTTCAACTTCCCCATTGATTTAGTTTCTTTTTCTGTAGGCGGCGTAATTGCACTAGATTTTGCCGTAGACAACCCAGAACTTGTTCGGTCGTTAACGCTTATTGAGCCCGAAGTAGGTTGGGTCTTCGGAGAGAATTATCTTTCGCAGCCTAAAATCGGCGAATTTATTACTGCTGAAGATAATCTGTTTCTTGGTGACGTATTCACTGAGACATGGTTTCAAGCAGTTCGATTATTTGGCGTTGCACCACCGGATTTTAAATTAGAAGAGGATAGGTATTGGAGCGAGGTTTCAGTTTTTGCGAAAGCGCTGAAATACCGCCCGTACCTGTACAAAAATGTTGGTAATGTGGAAAAGCTAAAGACACTAAAAGTGCCGACATTGATAATTAAGGGTACTTCGTCCCCGATTTATTTTCAGTTAATTGCAGATCGTCTATCGGAAATTTTACCAAGCGCTAAATTAATCCAAATGGATGGTTATCACGGTCCCCACTTATTTGGAAAACTGGATTTATTTATAGGTCACTTAACGAGATTTCATTCAGAGCTAGAGACGACCACCGCATCGAGGAAGAGTGCTTAACTATTTAATATTATTTTTTTCAAAGGAATTTTATGCAGTTACCTAATTCGCAGTTTAGACTTCTACAAGTGATTTGCTTAATAAGCGCAACAACTGAATTTGGTATGATAACAGCCTTGTTGCCGTTCGTTACAAAAGATGCGGGTGCGTCACCGTTACAACACTCGCTTATAATGTCGGCTTTCTTCATATGTCAAATTTTTGGACTTTGGCTTCGTGGGACGATTTCAGATCGCTACGGTCGCAAGCTAGGACTAATGATTGCCTTGCTGGGATCACTAGTAGGAACCGCAATGTTATATTCATTTAGTAGTTCCATCATAGGATTATTAATTTCACGTATCGTGTGCGGCTTTTTCAATGGAACAAGTTTACACGCAATTGCAATTGTAGCAGACACTACTAAAGGTGATGACCAGTTGAAACGCATTGGCATTATCGAGGGTATGTTTTGGCTTGGATCTTGGACTGTAGGTACCGCGCTTATTGGAGTTTTTCAACCCTTAGGATTGCAGAATGTATTACTGGTGGCCGTCGGCCTATCAATCTTTAACTGTATTTTAGGACAATTTTTTTTCAAAGACATTTCTCACGCAGCGGCAGCATCTACGACCAACGAAGTCGAGTGGATGACAAGCGGGCTGAAATTGTTCTTCAAAAATCCTATTATTAGTGGCCTGTTGCTGCTTGTGATGACCTACGGTTTTGGAACATCTATGTGGCTGGGCACAGCAATGCTTTATTTTAACGAAAGATTCGGATTTGATGCACAAAAAATGTCTTTCATTTTTGCTTTTGCTGGAATAATGCAGCTCATTGCAGTTTACAATGTTAACAGGTTAGTGAAGTTCTTTGGCAGCGCAAATATTATGGTTTTAGGGGCAACTTTGATCATGATTAGCCAGGTTGTGCAAGGGCCGCTACACGATTTTATTGCGCCTTCATTGTCCCTTTTAGTATTTGGAATGGTAGCGCAGTTGGTAGGCGCATCTTTATTTATAACTATAGTTGTGCACAGATGTATGATCCATGCACCGGACTCAATGAAAGCAACCGCATATGGCATTGTTCGAGGCACGATTATTTGCTGTCGTGGAATTGCCCCCGTTGCAGGGATCTTATATACAACTGTTTCAATTTCAGCTCCTTTTTACTTAAGCGCTGTAATTTTGATGGGGACGATATTTCTGACCATAAGGTGGAATAAATCCATCAAAAAATATGAAGTTATTCCTGTTAGCACTGTTGAACCGCAGCCGTTAGAAAGTCGGGCCGCCTAAAGATCAGGACCTTTGGCGCGGACTATTATTGTGCTGTTCCAGCAAATGACAGAATTTATCACTGTGTTACACTTATATTTGTATGAATGAAGGTCCCAGTAACATAAGTGGTTTGCAAAAAGAGTGGTCGCTCCTGCTTCACAGTTTTTTAGGTCAGTCTACTGACGATGAAAAAATTATTGCGCAACTGCGTTCTCAAGATTTGACTTTGGGCCAAATCATAATTTTGAAGAAAGAGTTTAGCGCCCGCCGTAAAAACCTGAATCAAAAGATAGAATTGATTAAAAATGATATCGAACGGCTGTTAGATGTCATAGAAAATTTGAAATTGGTTGGTTCAAGCACATCGGCTGCGCAAAGTGAGATTAACAACCTTCTTGTAGAAGGAAAAAATTTTTCTGAAGAAATCGAAGTTATTGAAATTAAGCTGAAAAAAATTCATGAAATTCACGATAAAATAATAGTTTGTTCAGATATCAGATCTACGGAAAATTCACGTTGAACACGTTACATACTTTTATTCAAAATAGTAAAAGCGCAAAATATAAGTGGCTTTTCGAAGACCGTATTGCATTTTTACTTTTAGCTGTGATCTACCCAGCTTGGGTACCACTTCTTAACTGGATAGATTACCCAGGTTTTCTAGATTCATTTCAAGAACGATTAGCTATCGGAGTTTGTTCGTTGGTGATATTTATCCTTACATACCAGTTTTCATGGTTTAGAAAAAACTCATCAATGTTAATGCTCGCAGCTGCAGTCGTAGTTACAACTCATAATTTCTATTACGTTTATTTGAACACTATGAGCGTGCTATATGCGATCGGTATTTTTATAACTATATTTTCTATCGCCGCATTTATAAATGAAGTTACCCAC
Source organism: Bdellovibrionales bacterium (assembly GCA_043728195.1). GTDB lineage: Bacteria > Bdellovibrionota > Bdellovibrionia > Bdellovibrionales > Bdellovibrionaceae > Pseudobdellovibrio. Next base: position 9,764 of record JAYTMU010000084.1, on the reverse strand, counting down.
ATGATTATGTATTCAGTTGCCGTGTTAATAGCCAGCTACTTTTTTTCTGAACCAGCACCACAGAAAATGCGAATTTTTTTCATATTCGGCATAGTTTCAGCGTTGTTTGTCTCTTCCATAGCAACTTTTCGTCGTATGCGATTATTACAACGCGAGGTTGAAAGTAGGGCTGTCATCGAAAACCAACAAGCGCAGCTAGCTAATTCTTCCAGGTTGTCTGCACTCGGTGACATGGCAGGCGGCATGGCACACGAGATTAATACGCCTCTAACATCGATCTTATTGCGGGCCGAAATTTTACTTGGATTGGTAGCAAAAAAAACGATTGACCCAAATTCATTTGCAACTGCCTTGCAAGTTATTTCTACGAACGCTTTGAAAATAGCAAATATTATTTCAAGTTTACGTTACTTTGCTAAAGATGGAAGTGCCGACGAAGTTTGTACTGTCTCAGCTGAAAAACTGATGCGGGATTGTTTGTTCCTTTGCGAAAGTAAATTAACAAGCTTGGGGATAGAAATTATTTTTGAAGCACCGGCCGAAGTTTTTAATGTTAAAGTTAGACCCGTTCAATTAAGCCAATCATTGATGCATATCCTTAGTAATGCGCAACATGCAGTTAAAGATGCAGTTTATCCAAAAATTTGGATAAATATCTACAGGACAAAATTGGAAACATGTATTGCCATCACTGACAATGGGCACGGCATTTCAGAGGAATTCAAAGATAAAATATTTCAGCCATTCATGACAACTCGGCCAGTCGGAAGTGGCATGGGGCTAGGACTAAGTGCGGCCAGAGGGATTGTCGAGACTGTAGGCGGCGGATTAACTCTGGAAGAATCCAATGTTGGGACTAGGTTTTTAATCTCTTTACCGAACATCTGAAATTACTTTTTTTGCTCTTTCATGCGGCGAACACTTTGCTGCAAGGCAATTTCTAATATCCGAAATTCTTTTGTAGACGGAGAATTCTGTAAAAGCATTCGTCGAAGCACTGTAAAAACGTTCATTTTTCGTTTGGTTAAATCAAAGCCCATTTCCTCTAACCAAAGTTTCAGCGACTTATCTGGAAATACGGGTGGTTTTTTTTGCTTTTCTTTGGGAACTTGTTGGCCATCTAATTTGGTGCGTTCTCCGCCAAATACAGACCGAAAAATATACATAGCGATCAAAGTCGCCTGCGCTAAATTAAAACTGGAGTTATCGCCGTACGTAGGAATTGAACAACAGTGGTTTGCATACTGCAGGTCATCGCCGCTTAAGCCCCAGTCTTCGGGACCAAAAACGATATGAAAAACAACGGGGTCAGTAGATTCTTTTTTGAAAGAAGAGTGGCCTCTTTTTAAACTTTGCAGCGTGGGCTCGAAATCTGTGACTTGGCGCCCGCGGCCATCACGCGCGGTCATTGCTATCTGAAATCCACGTGGCTCGGTTTCATAAAATTCTTTCCAGCTTGAGTACACAATTTTATTTTGTAAAGCATGTTGACCCGTGGCTGCTGCTTTTTGCGATTCAATGGTAAACTCGCATTTGGGTTCAATGAGTATAAGTTTTGAAAAACCCATGTTGGCCATAGCTCTGGACGTGGCACCAATGTTTCTTTCGTATATTGGGCGCACAAGCACGATGCGTAAATCAATGGATCTCATTTGATAACTTTAACCCGTCCGATATGACATCTGAACTTTTTGGTAATTGTATTTTAAGATTATCAAGGTGCTCTTTGATATCAATTTCCAGCGAAGAAAATTTGGGGTTGGCTTTGCAGATTTCAAGTAACTCTAAAAATAAAAGCCATTCTGAAACTGCAATGGCCTTTGCTTTTACAAACAACGCTGTTATTTGGGGTAGTGATTCGGGCTTAATACGCATATCACGCACGCTTTGATATAAGGCGAATAAACTTTTTTGCTTTTCGTTATATATGGGTGCACTTACTGTAGTCGCTACGAAGTCGTCTGTTTCGCCATAAGCTACGCGGTCAGCAGGCCCGCCAAATACCGACGCGATTTGACTGCCAATAGCTACATCATACAAACCCCATTCGGGTTTAAATAGGAATTCTTCATTCAGTTTAGCGGTGGCGTTTTTAAACGTAATAATTTTTATAATGCCTGAGATGTGGTTTAGTTTTTCAACGGTTCCTGAAATAACAACACCACCTTTAAATTTTAACTCGTACGAAGAACCTTGCTGAAGATCGCTCCACTTTTGATCTACCAGTTCACCGATAGGGGTTCCGTATCCTTGGGCATGGTAATTTTTATCATGCCCATCAAGCTGCTGATCTTGAAATGAAATTTGTGTGGGTCCACTAAATTGCAAATAAGAAACAGCGTCTGAATCTTTAACAGTATATTTCGTTAGAACACCGCTAATTTGCAATCCAGAATCAAGTTGAACAGTGTTGACGGATTCTGCCTTCACGGCTTTTTCTAAACCTTTAATGCCACCTGTTTTATAGGCCATAGTTTCTGACATTTGCTGCAACACTTCAGTTAAGACCATAAAATTTTTGGCCACATACAGCTGTGGTTGTGGTTCTGTGATGTCATAGCTTTGCTTAATACAATCTACTGTCAGTGGTAATTTTTTAACTTTATTTGATAAACACCATTTCGATTCGCCAATCGATGACAGTAATCCCGCACCGAAAAGCTTTGGATTATCTAAATCACCGATTAAGCCATATTCCGCTGTCCACCAATTCATTCGCGATAATTCAGCAGCTTCTGAAATAAAAGAAATATTTTTTGTCACAGCAGTTAGCTTTTCTTCAGCGGCTTTAATTTGTGTGGCAGTTGAATTTTGATTTTCTTTTAGATCAGATAAATTGCGAATAGCTTCGTACTGGTCTAAGTCATGACGGCTTAGAATTGATTTTTTTGCAACTTGTGCGTATTGCCGCAAATATTCGGCGTATTCAGGTTGAATAAGAATAGGCGCGTGCCCGGCGGCTTCGTGTACAATGTCAGGTGCCGGAGTGTATTCCAAATGTTCTATTGAGCGCATATCAGATGCTATGGGTAATACACCTAATGATTGCAATTCCATAAATGCGGCTGGTGGAATAAATCCGCTAACGGGCAGCGCGCGCCAACCAAAGGCCTGTAGTTTTTTACTGATAGATTCAATACGCGGAATTTCTTCGACATCAATGCCAGTTTTTTCCAAGCCATCCAGATAGCATTCATGGGCATTGCTTTTTAAAAAATGGCGCAACTGACGTAGAACATAACGCCAAACTGCATGATCAAGCGGCGTGTACTTTTCATAATTTTGCTGAACAATATATTTTTGTAAATGTAGCGGAAGATTTTTCATCGTTATAACCACGGGTCTTTTTGCGATAAGTGGTTTTTGATGTAGTCCTCAATTGCTTTTTCTAAACTGTACTGTGGTTCCGACATTTTTTGTGATGCCCACTTTTGCATTTCGGCTTTCGTAAAGTACTGGTATTGATTGCGAATTGATTCAGGCATTGCTAGCCAGGTGATATCTAATTTTTTATTCATGGCTGCAAACAGTGATCTGGCCATGTCTAGCCAGGTTCTGGCGGTGCCAAATCCCATGTTGTAAATCCCGCTTTGAGGTTTTTTATTCATTAGTTCAAAAATCCAACGGGTTACATCTTTGATATAGACGAAGTCGCGAAGTTGTTCGCCATCTAAGAAGCTTGGATTGTACGATTTAAATAAACCCAACTTATTGGTGTCGGTGACCTGGTGATACGCCTTAAATGTGACACTTGCCATAGACCCTTTTTCATATTCATTGGGCCCGAAGACATTAAAAAATTTAAGACCGTACCAGTTTAGTGGAATCGCTTTTTGTTTTAAAGCCCAGCGATCCATGATAACTTTCGATTCACCGTACAAATTCAGTGGCTTTAATTTTTCCGAATCGTAGGTGTCAGAAAAACCGTTCTCGCCGGCACCGTACGTAGCAGCACTACTAGCATAAATTAAACTTTTTTGATTTTGCGCGCACCATTCGAATAAACGTTGGGAGTACTGAAAATTATTAGAATAAAGAAAATCCCAATCGGTTTCCGTAGTTGATGAGCAAGCACCCATATGAATGACCCACGACACCGTTTTTTTGGCTTCAGTAGTTGCTAGAAAACTCCAAAGTTCTTGAGCTTCGAAAAACTGAGTATATGTTCTTTTTTGTAAAAGATTCCTAGTGGAAAGTCCGACCGAATCCACGGCTGTAATGTCTGTTATTCCTGCCTGGTTCAACTGCCAGACGATAGCACTACCAATAAAGCCGTTGGCTCCGGTTACAATTATCATGTCGCCAGTATCTGGTATGACTCGCAATGTTCGCAACAATTTTAACTGTGGTTCTATTGATCAACTTTGAAATTAATTCTTAAAGTTAACTTTATAAGCACTTTAAGCCGTGCCCACACCGGAAAACCTGGGCACAACCGTTGCTTTAAATTGTCTCTGTACGGGACCATTTTGGGAGAGCATTTTTGTGAAGTCATGGGGAATTTTTATTGTAACGGCCATGGGTTTTTTGGCCGGCCTAATCTTAGCTGGAGTCGGGGTGACTTCGGCTAAGTCGTTTTTTTCCGACACGCCCGTTGTCGAGAAAAAGGCTGATGCGTACTGGTACGAAGCCAACCTAAGTACGCGTGAACTTACCGAGCTTATCTCAAATGCAAATTGCCAAAGCTCGGAGAAATACTTCCTATCGTGCGTTAATTCGTTGCTACAAGTTTTACCAAAATACCATCTGACTTTATCGCCAGAAACCGGCCTGTTATCGCAAAGTGAAATGGCGTCAATTTATGATGGGAAAACTGAAAAAGAAAATTTGCAGCCGTTTTTAAAAATCTATAATGCTCAGAAAAATCAGTCGTTTCAGTTCGACGAATTGTGGGAACATGTGCTTAGTCGCGAGCCCTTAAAAGAAGTTCGTAGTGCCGTCATCGGGGCGGGAATTAACGGCTTTCTATCTGTTTACAAAGATCCGCACACGTATGTACTGCCAGGTCAATTTTTTGAAGAAGTAAGCAGTAAAAATGAAAGATCCAATTTGTTCGTTGGTATAGCCTTTGAAAAAAAAGATGGTCGAATATTTGTCAGAAAAGTATTTAAGAATTCAGATGCAGAAGCTGCTGGTTTGCAAGAGCAAGATCAGCTCATTATGCTAAACGGAAATGTATCTAAATTCTTAAATTTATCAGATATTAGCCTTGCGCTAAGAAATCCCGAAGCTGCAGTATTCGATTTAACAATTAAAAGATCTGGCCAATTTTTAGATTTAAAAATAACAAGATCTTTTCGCATATTAAGTCACGTTAGTGTTGAAAAAGAAGTGGGATTACGGAATTACTCGGTCATAACGATCTCAAAATTTACCCGGGGGATCTGTGCTGAAGTGACAAAACACATTAAAAATCTTTCGGTCGAAGCTGTTGCCGGAATGGTATTAGACTTACGTGATAATCCAGGCGGCGAGCTAAACGAGGCCGCCTGTTTAGCTGGGCTATTCATAGGAATGAATAAAAAAATATATTCAGTTAAGTACTTCGACCCACTGAAGTCGGATGAAGTGGTGTTAACTACGGGATCGCTTTTATTTACCGGACCATTGGTTGTTTTAGTAAATAGTTCGTCTGCCAGCGCCTCGGAACTGTTAGCCGGTGCCCTGCAAGATTACAACCGCGCAGCTATTGTGGGTGAACGTACGTTTGGTAAAGGAACGTTTCAAGAATCAGAAACCTGGAGCAAGAATGCAAAAATTTCTTTATTTCGGACCCAGGGTTTTTATTTGCTTCCAAGTGGGGCTTCGACCCAGCTTAAGGGTGTAATTCCTGATTTTGAGCAGAACGAAAATCATGTGCGCACTCGCGAAGAAACCAACTATTTTAATCCCATTGCTGCAGCAGAATTTTCAGATACTGTGGCACGAGTTAGAAACTTCCATGACGAATTAAAAAAATGTCCTAGCTCTGTCAATTTTAAAAAAGACGATGTTGTTTTGCGAAAGGGTTTAGAAGTGCTTTCGTGCCACCGCATTTCGGCAGTAATGGCCGGCTTCTATTCACAGGACGATTTTAACCAATAATAACACACGCAAAACCACCACCAGCAGTTCTTAAGTTTGTGGTCTGCCCTTGATATAACCTAGCTATTATCATTTGTAATTTGTCTTGGTAGGCGTAGCACCGTAAATCAAATTTGTATTTCGTAGGTTTATCATCGTATACCATTTCGATTTCAGATGGGTGCGACATTTTCTGGGCAATAAAATTATCTGCGAAAACAGTTTCAAAAGTTGATTTTGAAATAGATGCGCCCCTGTAAGCTTGCTTGCTACCGAATGAGTTTTTAGGTTTAAAAAATAAATTTTTACGATCTTTCCAGATTTCGTCTTTATTGGCGAAGGCTAAGTCGTGAACAGGCAGTAAGCTTGATGGCTTTTCAATATCTGATTGCAAATTCCAATCTATCAACCGCTGTTTGTCGGCAAGTAAAAAATAATCCCATGGGTGGGGTGATAAATTAATGTCGCCATTGTTAAATAATGATTTTAAATTTTTTGATGTGTCATCTTGCAAATAGAAATCGGTGTAGCGGTTATACAAAAACTGCGGCGATACTGTGGCGTCTGCTACGTCCATGATGGTAGCCGCAATGCCATGCCGTTTGAACATCTGTTGGTAGATTAAAAATTCCAGATACAATCTTTGCTCGGCGGGCTTTGAGTCCATAATTCCGATATTTTCTGTACTGGCATAACCACAAAGGTGAAGCTCATTTGTAAACATATCTAGCAAATCTTTTTCCCCGAACGGAACCGCATTTTTAATTTTATAAAAGTCGTAAAGTTCTAGACCCAGCGCTAAAAATGCAGCGTTCGTATTGATTTCGATAAGTTCCAACTGGTTATCTGCATTTAAGTGAAAATCGTAGCTCATGCATGCTGAATAGTTTTTTGGTTTTCGCAAATCAAATGCAGCGTATTTTTCTGCAAGATTGTTTACGCCCCAATCGCGCAATGACCAATACTGGGTAATTTGATGCTGAATATTTTTTAACACTTCGGGTGATAAGGTCACTTGAAATGGCGAAATCAGTTGTTCTGCAACCAGGGCGTCGAAAACCTCAGCTGATATATCAGGATATTTTTTTATTAAGTGTTGAATGAAACTTGATTTCAGACTCATGCCCATTTAGTGTTGCCACAATCAAAGGTTTGTTACAATGAAAACAGTCGATACGAACAGTGTTAACAAAAGCGCACAGAAAAGTGTTCAGAATGTAAAGCTGATCACTTGGAATGTGAACGGGATTCGCGCAAGTTACCCCAAGGGACTAAGCCAACTTGTAGCGCAGTTGCAACCCGATATTTTGTGTCTACAGGAAACTAAAGCGCATCGCGAGCAAGTTGCGCCAGAAACTCAGACCCTAGGCTTTAACCATGATTTTTGGTCCTCGGCCGAACGGAAAGGGTATTCCAGCGTAGCCACCTTTAGCAAAATCGAGCCACTGAAGGTTGTGAAATCGATCGACTGTCCGGCTTATGAAAAAGAAGGTCGGATTGTTTGGTCCTCGTACGAAAATTTTGATCTTTACAATATTTACTTTCCAAATGGTGGATCCGGAGTGGAACGTCATCAGTTTAAACAGCAATTTTTAAAAGATTTATCAAGTCATTTACAATTTGAAATAAAAAAAGGGCGCGAGATAATCGTCGTTGGAGACTACAACGTTGGTCATAAAGAAATCGACGTCTATGATCCAGTTGGGCTTAGTAGTGAATCTGGATTTTTACCGGAAGAGCGCCAGTGGTTTGACCAGTTTTTAGAATTGGGCTTTGTAGATTGCTACCGCCACTTTAATCCCGATAAGAAAAATATTTATTCGTGGTGGTCCTACAAAGAAATGGCCCGGGTAAAAAATAACGGATGGCGCATTGATTACATCTGCATTACTAAGGGCCTGCTTAGTAATTTAAAATCGTGTGATGTACTGATGGGTAGCGAAGGATCTGACCACTGTCCCGTGGTGGCCGAATTTAGTTTTTAATTAAATTGAAATACTTAGTTTTTTGCAGCGCGCTTGTCTTCAAGGCGATGTTTAAAATATTTGCGAAACATCATTTCGCCTAATGCCGATGATTTTACTGTCCACTTACGAATATTTACCGTGATAGCTGCGATCGCAATTTTTTCATCTTGATCAGTCGCATAGCCAACAAACCAATCTGTTTTGCCACGGGGATTCATTCCCGTGTAATGGCCGGTCTTTCCACCCATTTCAACTTCTTTAAATTTTTTATCACGGATAAGACTGCGAAATGTTTTTCGCGATGTACCGGTAAGCACTGTTTGCTCCATCATTTGCCGAACTTTTTCTGCAGATTCGGGGCGCAAAATCTGGCCGCGCTCAAGAACTTGTGCTTGGTAAATTTTTTCTGAATTCGAATCTTCTAGTGACTCTACTAAATAGGGAATTAGCATTTTACCGTCGTTAATAACTGATGCAGCTATCATAGCACCATGCACAGGACTTAATGTATTGAAGCGGTTAAAGCCGGATGCGACCTCGGTTAGGGCGAATCCTTTTTCAGTCGGCACAGTGGCATTGCTATTTTCAACTTGGAAGTCAGCGGGAATATTTTGGTTAAACATGTAGCGCTCGGCGTATTCGGAAAGATCTTTGGGTTCTAAATTCATTAAGCTTAAGCGGCCAAACGCTGTGTTAATGGACCGTGCAAAAGCCTCTTTTAACGTGATAAAGCGTGTCCATTTATTCACCTTTTCAGACAAAACATTTTTTTTGTACAAAGTGTAATTACCACCGTTGTATCCAATTTTTAGTTCGGGACTAACTCCGGCTTTATCAACTGCCGCTGATGCCGTAATTATTTTAAAAATGCTAGCTGCTGGAAATGAAGCGCGCAAATTTAAATTAGCGCCTTGGGCATCTGCTTTTTCAAAGCTAGACATTGCTAAAATTTTTCCAGTCTTTGCATCTAACATAAAGATAGCGCCGTAATCTGGCTTGTAGCGTTTCAAAAGCACATCGGCCTCTTTTTGAAGCTCTTGATCTAAAGTGTAATTGATTTTTAGTTTTCGTTTTCCTGATTCGTCATCAGGACTAAAGTCTGCAGTCGCCGGGGTTCGATTAGCGCGGATCAATGGCGAAAGGGTGTTTGATATAACAAGTCGGGCATCAAGAGTTTTCTTGAGCCATTCATCTTCAGATCCTGGTGTAGACTTTTCGTTAAAGAACAAAAAAGCTGACAGCAAAAGCGCTAAGGGCACCATCATCCATGATGCTATACGTCGTCCATTTATCATCTGCTGGTAGTGTAACACCAAAAAAAAGATCTACTCAAGCGATACGGTTCGAATCATGATAAAAACATATGAAAACCAAAGAAAGAATTCTTTTAGGTGCCTTAGATTTATTTAATTTAGATGCAGCAACCGAGGTCACAACGAATGATTTAGCTCGAGGATTGAATATGAGTCCCGGCAATTTGTACTTTCACTATAAAAACAAAGAACAGATTATTCGCGAGCTATTCAAACGTCTAGCTCAAGAGACCGCACAGATTTGGAAACCCCAAGCCAAGTACGCGAAAAACAAAGAAAGAATGCAAATGGTTGAATTCATCGACAGCAATTTGCAACTGTACTGGAAATATCGATTTTTTCACCGCGAACTGTACACCTTACGAAAAGTTGACCCTGAGCTTTCAAAACTGTGGCGCGCCCACTTAAAGAAAATGAGTCG